>NZ_JBSFKL010000005.1:0-439559 GCF_053598535.1 Streptomyces sp. NPDC001108 | reverse complement strand
CGTTTCCGACTCTATCAGACTCTTTCGAGTCCCGATTCCCGGTCGAAGCGGGTTTCGCTTTCCAGTTCCTCGCTTCCGCGATTCCCTTTCCGGCGATTCCGACTCTATCAGATCCTTTCGGGCCTGATTCCCAGTCAGCGGGGTTTGTCTTCCCGACCCTTGGGCCGTTCCGACGAGTGAGACTTTAGCGGATTCCTTGGCTCCGACGCTAATCGGGGGCGTTCTCGCGAACGCGGATTCCTCTTTCCGCAAATGCGCACGAAAAACCGGACGACAGGTGTCGCTGGTCAGAAGTGATTACTGCGGATTGGCTGTCCGGGGACCGACCGGAGTCGGCGCTCACGTCGGACAACTCGGAGCACACTACGGATCGGGGCGGGCCGTGTCAACCTCTGGCTCACCGCCGGCTCAGCCGTTGCCGGAGGCCAGTTCGCGGCTGCGGTCGCGGGCGGCTTCGAGGGCGGCGATGAGGGCGGCCCGTACGCCGTGGTTCTCCAGCTCACGGATGGCGCTGATGGTGGTGCCGGCCGGGCTGGTGACGGCCTCGCGCAGCTTGACGGGGTGTTCGCCGCTGTCGCGGAGCATCACGGCGGCGCCGATCGCGGCCTGGACGATCAGTTCGTGGGCCTGGGCGCGGGGCAGGCCGAGCAGGATGCCCGCGTCGGTCATCGCCTCGACCAGGAAGTAGAAGTACGCGGGCCCCGAGCCGGACAGGGCGGTCGCCGCGTCCTGCTGGGACTCGGGGACGCGGAGGGTCTTGCCGACGCCGCCGAAGATCGCCTCCGCGGCGGCGAGGTGCTCGGGCGTGGCGTGGCTGCCCGCCGAGATGACGGACATCCCCTCGTCGACCAGGACCGGGGTGTTCGGCATGACGCGGACGACCGGGGTGCCCGCGGCGAGGCGCTCCTCGATGAACGCGGTGGTGATGCCCGCGGCCGCGCTGATGACCAGGCGGTCGGGGGTCAGGTGCCCGGCGAGCTCGTCGAGGAGGCGGCCCATGTCCTGGGGCTTCACCGCGAGGATGAGGATGTCGGCGCGGGTGGCGGCCTCGGCGTTGTCCACGGAGTCGACGCCGTACCGGTTGCGGAGCTCCTCGGCGCGCTCGGCGCGGCGGGTGGTGACCAGCAGGTCCGCCGGTCGCCAGCCCGCCCGGATCATGCCGCTGAGCAGCGCCTCGCCGATCTTTCCGGTGCCGAGGACTGCGACTGTCTGGGCCATGCGGTTCACCCTCCGGGCGGTGCTGACGGTTCTCGGTGCTCGTTGCCCGCCATCCTCCCCCAAGGCCCGTCAGGTCGTCGGGGTGGTCGCCACGTACAGCTGGACGGCGTAGCTCTCCTCGACCGTGCCGTCCGGGAAGACCTGCGCGAGGTGGTCGCGCTCCTCGGTGAGGAAGGTCCGGGTGCGTGCGTCGCCGATGACCAGGAGGGCGGAGTGGCTGCCGAGGTTGGCGAGGTGGGTGTCGAGGGGGACGCGCCGGGTCCAGCGCAGCAGGCGGTGCGCGAAGTCGAGGGCGGGCGGCAGGGTGCGGACGGCGCGGCCGGGGTGGCCGTGGACGGACTCCCCGGCGCCGAGGAAGCGGCGGAGGCGGGCGTCCTGTTCGGCGACCCAGGGGACCGACTGGTCCGAGATGTTCCACCACAGGGCGAGGGCACCCCCGGGACGCAGGACCCGTACCGCTTCGGGGGCGGCCAGCTCCGGTTCGGTCCAGTGCCAGGACTGGGCGTAGGTGATCAGGTCCGCGGAGGCGGTGGCGAGGGGGAGGTGGTTGCCGTCGCCGCGCACCACGGGCAGGTGCGGCAGCGAGCGGTGCAGCTCCGCCGCCATGCCGGGACCGGGCTCGACGGCGGTGACCCGGGCGCCGCGCTCGTGCAGCAGCCGGGTGGCGATGCCGGTGCCGGCGCCGACGTCGGCGGTGCGGGCGCCGCGCAGGGGGCGGCCGGCCAACTCCTCCACCGCGTCGAGGAGCGCGGGCGGATATCCGGGGCGGGCGGCGGCGTACTGGGCGGCCGCCCGGTCGAAGGAGAGCGCCCGGGACGTCGGCGGGGCGGTGGTGTCGGGGACGGTGGGGCCTGCGGGGTCGGCGGGGTCCATGGGGTCATCGTGGCCGCCATGGACGCACCGCGCCAGGGCGCGGGCTCGTGGCGCTACGGGCGCTTGGGGCGCTTGGGCCTGTTGGTGCCGCCCTGCTTGGCGGACCGGTTCTGCTTGCGGGCCGCCGGGTTCCCGGTGCGGGTGGAGCGGCGCTTCTCGTAGCGGGCCACGGCCGCCTCGTACTCCTCGCGGTGCAGCCGTTCGCCCGGGGCCTCCCGGAACGTGCGGAAGAAGTACGCGAGCAGCGAGCCGACGAAGCCGATCGTCTTGATGCCGCGCAGGCTCGCCTCGCGCTCCGGGTCGGCGGGGCGGCGGCCGAAGCCCTCCCAGGTCTTGCGGAAGGCGACGGCGCTGCAGACGGCGAACATCAGCACCACGAGGATGCCGACGAAGCTGCCGACGTCGGCGATCTCCAGGCCCTGGAAGGCGAAGCGCAGTACGAAGCAGGAGGCGACCGCGGCGGCCAGCGAGCCGACCGCCGCGCCCACCCGGCGCAGCCCGTAGCCCCCGCTGTGGTCGACCCAGGTCGTACCGAAGAAACGCAGGGGCTCGGGGTGCGGGCCGGGGGTGGTGGAGCCGGGCGCGGCTCCGGTGCCGGGGGCTTCGCTGTTCTCGCTCACGGAGCCGATTATCCCCGGGCGGGTACGGCGGGAGCCCTGCCGGTCAGTCGCAGCGGGGCGCGATGTAGCCGTCGCTGCCGGTGTGGACGTAGGCGTCCGAGACGAACTGGCCGTTGGCGATGTTGTCCCAGATGTTCGAGGTGCCGTAGGGGCCCTTGACCGACTCGCCCGCCTTCTGGCAGTAGATCCCCACCTTCACCCCGTAGGGGAGTGTGCGGACGATGCCGTACTTGGTGCCCGGGCCCCGGCGGACGTTGACGCGGTAGCCGGGGGCGACCGGGTACCGGGTGACGCCGTCCTCCGCGGCGAGCGCCACGGGGTCGACGTCCTCGGGCGCGGCGCCGTCCGCGTCCACGGCTTCCGCGGTCGTCACGTCGTTCTCTTCGTCCATGGCCATCAGGGCCTCCCCCTCGCAAGACGGTCCGTACGGCCGGAATCCGGCCCGTACGACAGGTACGACGCGCAGGCTACAAGCCCCATCCGTATCGCACGCACCATCGACTAGGCTCCGTGCGTCGCGCTTGCGGACGAACACACGGGGGTGGGCGATGCCGCCGCTGCGAGGTACCGGTGCCGGTCCGGAAGCGGAACATCCGGACCATGCGGGCCAGTACCGCCTTGAGACGCGTCTGGGCGCGGGGGGCATGGGGGTCGTGCATCTGGCGCGCTCCGCCTCCGGGCTCCAGCTCGCCGTCAAGGTGGTGCATCAGCAGTACGCCTCGGACCCCGAGTTCAGGGCGCGTTTCCGGCAGGAGGTCGGGGCGGCCCGGCGGGTCAGCGGCGCCTTCACCGCACCCGTCGTCGACGCCGATCCGGACGCCGAGCTGCCCTGGATGGCCACCCTGTACGTTCCCGGTCCGACCCTCTCCGACCAGGTGAAGCGGAACGGGCCGATGGCCCCCGCCGCGCTCCGGCGGCTGACCGCGGGGCTCGCGGAGGCGCTGCGCGACATCCACCGGGCCGGGGTCATCCACCGCGACCTCAAGCCGAGCAACGTGCTGCTCGCCGACTCCGGGCCCAAGGTCATCGACTTCGGGATCTCCCGCCCCTACGACAGCGATCTGCGCACCGAGACCGGCAAGCTGATCGGTTCGCCGCCGTACATGGCGCCCGAGCAGTTCCAGCGGCCGCGCGAGGTAGGGCCCGCCGCCGACGTGTTCGCGCTGGGGGCCGTGCTCGTCCACGCGGCGACCGGGCGGGGGCCCTTCGACTCGGACAGTCCGTACATCGTGGCGTACCAGGTGGTGCACGACGAGGCGGATCTGGCGGGGGTGCCCGAGGACCTGGCCCCGCTGATCGGGCGGTGCCTGGCGAAGGACCCGGCCGAGCGGCCCACCCCCGACGAGATCATGGCGGCGCTGCGGCCGCCGTCGTACGACGCCGCCGCGTTCGTACCGGTGCAGCGGCGGCCGCTCGCCACCTCGGTGCTCGCCCCGGAACCCGGTGGCGGGGACACGGACGCCGACACGCATGTGCGGGCGGCGGGCGGGCGGGTCCGGGCGGGCGGCGGCAAGCGGCGGTGGCTGGCGGCCACGGCGGTGCTGCTGGTGATGGGCGCGGGCGGGGCGTGGGCCGTGGGGTCGGGCGCGGTGCTCGGCGGCTCCGGCGGGGCGGCGGCGGAGGGTCCGGCCGAGGGCGCGGAGGAGGACGTGGCGGAGGAGTTCTCGCCGTGGGACATCGCGTTGGGCGAGAAGACGACGCCGGTCTGCGCGGCCCCGGACGGCTCCGCCCTGTACTGCGCGGCGGACGGGACCGGGGCGGCCCGGCTGGACCCCGTCCACGGGCGGATCACGTGGGCGCGGCATGCGGTGGCCGGTGCCCCGGCCGGGGTGGTGTCGGTCTCCGGCGGTCTGGTGCACACGGCGGTGCCGGGCGGGAGGATCCGGGCGTACGACCCCGCCGAGGGCGGGCCGGTCTGGAGCGCGGACCTCTCCCCGTACGAGGGCACCCCCTTCGCCGCGGGCGACACCCTTCTGCTGGTCGCCGGGGACGGCACGACCGAGGCGCTGGACGCCGCGACCGGGGTCTCGCTGTGGCGGCACGCGCTCGCCGGGCACCGGCGCCCCGACTACGCGCTGTACGACGCGGGCACCGGGCTGGCCTACGCCTTCGAGAACTCGTCGTACGGGTCGAGCACGCTGATCACGGCCGTCGATCCCGCGTCGGGCCGCACGGCCTGGCAGCGGCGGCTGGACGGGATGCTGACGCCGGTGGGGAGCGCGGACGGGGCGCTCGTGCTGACCGAGATGAACGGGGACACCCAGACGGTCGGGCTGGTCGGCTACGACCCGAAGACGCGGAAGGCCGTCCGGACCGCGCTGCCGTTCCGGATGAACGATCCGGAGGTCGTGGTGGGCGGGGACACCGCCTATCTGCTGGGGCGCGGCGGGACGCTGGTGGCCGTCGACACCCGGGCGGGGGGCGGTGCCTCGGACGCCGGGGACGCGGTGCGCTGGCAGTTGGAGACCGCCGCCGGGCGGACCTCGGCGCCGGTGCTCGCCGCCGGGGACCGGCTGTACTTCTCGGCGGCGGACGGGCGGCTGCTGGCCGTGGACACCGGTCGCGGGAAGCTGCTGGGGCAGACCGGGCCCCGGCTGCGGGACGGGCGGCTCGGCTACGCGGCGGGGCTGCCCGCCCCGGTGGTGGTGGGCCGGGCGGTCGTCGGGACGGCGCCCGACGGGTCCGTGTTCGCCGTGGACGGCGCGGACCCCGCCCGCTGGTGAGGGTTCACCGGCGGACGGGGTCCGGGTACGCGGAGGTTCAGCCGAGCTTGGAGACGTCGCGCACCGCGCCCCGGTCGGCGCTGGTGGCCATCGCGGCGTAGGCCCGCAGGGCGACGCTGACCTTGCGTTCGCGGTCCTTCGGGGCGTACGTGCCGTTCAGCGCGGCCCGGCGGGCGGCCAGCTCGGCCTCGGGGACCAGCAGTTCGATCGAGCGCCCCGGGATGTCGATCCTGATCCGGTCGCCGTCCTCGACCAGGGCGATCGTGCCGCCCGAGGCGGCCTCCGGCGAGGCGTGGCCGATGGACAGGCCCGACGTACCGCCGGAGAAGCGGCCGTCGGTCACCAGGGCGCAGCTCTTGCCGAGGCCGCGGCCCTTGAGGAAGGAGGTCGGGTAGAGCATCTCCTGCATGCCGGGACCGCCGCGCGGGCCCTCGTAGCGGATGACGACGACGTCGCCCTCCTTGATCTCCTTGCGGAGGATCTTGTCGACGGCCGCCTCCTGCGACTCGCAGACGACCGCCGGGCCCTCGAAGGTCCAGATCGACTCGTCGACGCCCGCCGTCTTCACGACGCAGCCGTCCTCCGCGAGGTTGCCCTTGAGGACCGCCAGGCCGCCGTCCTTGGAGTAGGCGTGCGCCAGGTCGCGGATGCAGCCGCCGGCGGCGTCGAGGTCGAGGGTCTCCCAGCGCTCGGACTGGGAGAAGGCGGTGGCGGAGCGGACGCAGCCGGGGGCGGCGTGCCACAGCTCGACGGCCTCCGGGGAGGGGGAGCCGCCGCGGACGTCCCAGTCCTTCAGCCACTGGTCGAGGGAGTCGGAGTGGACCGCGTGCACGTTCTCGGCGAGGAGTCCGGCGCGGTGCAGCTCGCCGAGGATGGCGGGGATGCCGCCGGCCCGGTGCACGTCCTCCATGTAGTACGTGCCGCCGGGGGCGACGTTGGGGGCGACCTTCGCCAGGCAGGGGACGCGGCGCGAGACGGCGTCGATGTCGGCCAGGTCGTAGTCCAGCTCGGCCTCCTGGGCGGCGGCCAGCAGGTGCAGGATCGTGTTGGTGGAGCCGCCCATGGCGATGTCGAGCGCCATGGCGTTGTCGAAGGCGGCGCGGGTGCCGATGGCGCGGGGCAGGACGGTGGCGTCGTCCTGCTCGTAGTGGCGCCGGGTGATCTCGACGATCGTGCGGCCGGCCTCCTCGTACAGCGCCCGGCGGGCGGTGTGGGTGGCGAGGACGGACCCGTTGCCGGGGAGGGAGAGGCCCAGCGCCTCGGTCAGGCAGTTCATCGAGTTGGCGGTGAACATGCCGGAACAGCTGCCGCAGGTGGGGCAGGCGTTCTCCTCGATGCGGAGGATGTCCTCGTCGGAGATGCTCTCGTCGACGGCGTCGCTGATCGCGTTGACCAGGTCGAGCTTGCGGACCGTGCCGTCGACCAGGGTGGCCTTGCCGGCCTCCATCGGGCCGCCGGAGACGAAGACCGTCGGGATGTTGAGGCGCATCGCGGCCATCAGCATGCCCGGGGTGATCTTGTCGCAGTTGGAGATGCAGATCAGCGCGTCCGCGCAGTGCGCCTCGACCATGTATTCGACGGAGTCGGCGATCAGGTCGCGGGAGGGGAGGCTGTAGAGCATCCCGCCGTGGCCCATCGCGATGCCGTCGTCGACGGCGATGGTGTTGAACTCGCGGGGCACGGCGCCCGCCGCCTTGATGGCCTCGGAGACGATCCGGCCGACCGGCGCCAGGTGGGTGTGGCCGGGGACGAACTCGGTGAAGGAGTTGGCGACCGCGATGATCGGCTTGCCGATGTCCTCGCTCGCTACGCCCGAGGCCCGCATGAGGGCTCGGGCGCCCGCCATGTTGCGGCCGTGAGTGACAGTGCGGGACCTCAGCTGGGGCATCGTCTCTCGCTCCTTCGACGTTAAGGACTGTCTTCGAGCGTACGCCCCCCGCTCCAAGATCTGGACAGAGTGTCCGATATGCGGGACGAAACTGCCGGGTGCGCCGCCGGTCCGGGAGGCCGCGCTACGGGTGCTGCGTCCCGGTCGGGGACCAGGCCAGGTGGAGGCGGGTGAAGGCCAGCGCCTCCGCCAGGTCGGCCTCGCGTTCCGCGGCGGACATGGCCCGGCGGGTGTTGACCTCGATGACGACGTGGCCGTCGAAGCCGGTACGGGCCAGGTGCTCCAGGAGTTCGGCGCAGGGCTGGTCGCCCCGGCCGGGCACCAGGTGCTCGTCCTTGTTGGAGCCCTTGCCGTCGGCGAGGTGGACATGGGCGAGCCGGTCGCCCATCCGCCCGACCATCGCCATGCCGTCGGTGCGGGCCGTCGCGGTGTGCGAGAGGTCCACGGTGAAGTGGCGGTAGTCGTTGGCCGTGACGTCCCACTCGGGGGCGTAGGCGAGCATCTCGCGGTCCCGGTAGCGCCAGGGGTACATGTTCTCGACGGCGAACCGCACATCGGTCTCGTCGGCCATCCGCCAGATGCCCGTGACGAAGTCGCGCGCGTAGTGGCGCTGCCAGCGGAACGGCGGGTGGACCACGACGGTGGAAGCGCCCAGCCGCTCCGCCGCCGTCCGGGCCCGCTGGAGCTTCACCCACGGGTCGGTGGACCAGACGCGCTGGGTGATCAGGAGGCAGGGCGCGTGGACGGCCAGGATCGGCACCCCGTGGTAGTCCGAGAGCCGGCGCAGTGCCTCGATGTCCTGGCTGACGGGGTCGGTCCACACCATGACCTCGACGCCGTCGTAGCCCAGGCGCGCGGCGATCTCGAAGGCCGTCGCCGTCGACTCCGGGTAGACCGAAGCCGTCGACAGGGCGACCTTCGCATCCGGGACGCGCACCACTGGTTCTGCCACTGGGACAGCGTACGGGCAGCGGTACGTCGCGCCGAGGGACCGTGGCGGAAAGTGAGCAGGACCATGGGGCCGGGCGTCCCCGTGGCCCCCCGGCCCTCAGCCCGGTGAGGTCAGGGCGGCCCGTTCCGCGGGCAGGTGGTCCAGGCGGCGCAGGATGACGCCCTCGCGCAGCGCCCAGGGGCAGATCTCCAGCTCCTCGACGCCGAGCAGGTCCATCGCGCCCTCCGCGACCAGCGCCCCGGCGAGCAGCTGGCCGGCCCGGCCCTCGGAGACGCCGGGCAGGCCGCCGCGCTGCGCGGAGGTCATCGCGGCCAGCCGGGGCACCCACTCCTCCAGCGCCTTGCGGGAGAGGTTGCGCTGGACGTACAGGCCCTCGGTGGAGCGTGCGGCGCCCGCGATCCTGGCGAGCTGCTTGAAGGTCTTGGAGGTGGCCACGACGTGGTCGGGGCGTCCGAGGCGGGTGAACTCCCCGACGCTGCGGGCGATGGTGGCGCGCACATGGCGGCGGAGCGCCTTCACGTCCGCCGGGTCGGGCGGATCGCCCGGCAGCCACCCGGCGGTGAGCCGGCCCGCCCCGAGCGGCAGCGAGACCGCCACGTCCGGCTCCTCGTCCATGCCGTACGCGACCTCCAGCGAACCGCCGCCGATGTCGAGCACCAGCAGCCGCCCCGACGACCAGCCGAACCAGCGGCGCGCGGCGAGGAAGGTGAGCCGGGCCTCCTCCGGGCCGCTCAGGACGGTGAGGTCGACACCGGTCTCCTCGCGCACCCGGGCCAGCACCCGGTCGGCGTTGCTCGCCTCCCGCACCGCCGAGGTGGCGAACGGCAGGACGTCCTCGCACCCCTTGTCCTCGGCGGCCTGGAGCGCGTCGGCGACCGTGGCGACCAGCCGGTCCACACCCTCGGGGCTGATCGCCCCGTCCTCGTCGAGGAGTTCGGCCAGGCGCAGCTCGGCCTTGTGGGAATGCGCGGGCAGCGGACGCGCTCCGGGGTGCGCGTCCACCACCAGGAGGTGCACCGTGTTCGAACCCACGTCCAGGACTCCGAGTCTCATGGCCGAAACGCTACCGGGCCCCAAGACCGCTCCGACCGGTGGTCCGGGGGTGCTCCCGCCCCGCTCCGGCCCGCCGTCCGGCCCTCCGTCGGCCGTACGCTGGGCACGTGCCAAAGACGAAAAAGGCGAAGCCGGGCAAAAACACGAAGAAGCAGAAGGCGGAGCAGGCGATGCAGCGGGAAGTGAACGGTCCGGCCCCCGCCGGGGACGGTGCCGACGACGAGGTGGGGATCGATTTCGCCCGCGCCTGGGTCGAGTTCCCCGACCCCGAGGACGACGAGCAGGTCTTCCGCTGCGACCTGACCTGGCTGACCTCCCGGTGGACCTGCGTCTTCGGCAGCGGTTGCCGGGGCATCCAGGCGGGCCGGGCCGACGACGGCTGCTGCACGCTGGGCGCGCACTTCTCGGACGAGGACGACGAGCGGCGGGTGGCCTCGCACGTCGAGCGGCTGACACCTGAGCTGTGGCAGTTCCACGACGTCGGCACCGGCACCGGCTGGGTCGAGGTCGACGACGACGGGGAGCGCCAGACCCGCCGCTGGCAGGGCTCGTGCATCTTCCAGAACCGGCCGGGGTTCGCGGCGGGCGCCGGCTGCTCGCTGCACATCCTGGCGCTGCGCGAGGGCCGGGAGCCGCTGGAGACGAAGCCGGACGTCTGCTGGCAGTTGCCGGTCCGGCGCACCTACGACTGGATCGACCGGCCCGACGACACCCGGGTGCTCCAGGTGTCGATCGGCGAGTACGACCGCCGGGGCTGGGGCCCCGGCGGCCACGACCTGCACTGGTGGTGCACCTCGGCGACCTCGGCGCACGGGGCCGGGGAGCCGGTGTACGTCTCGTACCGGCCCGAGCTCACCGAGATGATGGGCGAGAAGGCGTACCAGCGGCTGGCCGAGCTGTGCGAGGAGCGGCTCTCCGCCCTGCTGCCGATGGCCCCGCACCCGGCCGAGCCGGCCTGATCGTTCCGCCGGGGCGTCCGGTTCGGTCCGTGCGGGCCGTCAGCCGGACGGGGGCGGCTCGGCGGGGCCCGTGGAGCCGGTCGGGCCCGGGGACTCCGCGGGGTGGCCGCCCTGGCCCGGGTCCGGGTCCGGCGGGGTCGTCGTGGGCGTCGGGGACGGCGTCGGGTCGACGGGGGCCGGGGCCGTGGGCGACGGGTCCGGCGCGGGCCGGGCGGGCGCCGCGGTCACCAGGGGCCGGAGCGGCGGAGGGGCGGGGGCGGGCGGCCGCGCCCCGCTCCCCCGGACCACCACCACCGAGCCGGACGGGGCGAGCGTGATGCGCGCGCTCCACGGACCGGCCGGTTCCCGCCGGTGGTCCACCAGGACCCGGAGCGTGGTGGAGCCGCCGGTGGCGAGCGTGCCCGAGGGGCGGCTCAGCCGCACCCAGGAGGCGTCCGCGTGGGCCGACCAGGCGACCGGCGCCCCGCCCGAGGCGGTCAGTCGGATGCGGGTGGCGTCGCCGGAGGTGCGGGCCTCGACGGTGAGACCGGGGCCGGAGCCGATCACCTCCACCGAGACGTCAGGGGCCCGGTCGTCCCCGGAACCGCCGGGCTGGGGGCGGGCGTTGCCCGCGTTCTCGTAACGGCTGCCCGAGGGGGCGGGGCCGCGGTGCCCCTCGCTCTCGGTGGCGGCGATCGACGCGCCGCCCCGGCCCTCCCCGGACTGCGGCGCGCCCCGGTAGGCGGTCCACAGCGCGATCACCGGGGCGGCGACGACCGTGGCGACCACCGTCGTCGTGACGACCCTGGCCCGCAGCCGGTCCCGGCGCGCGGCGTGGTCCTTCGGGTCCATCGGGAAGCCCGACCGGTCGAAGCGCGGGCCGCCGGAGCGGCTGCGCTGGGCGTGGGCCATCGCGACGTACGCCGAGCGGCGGGGCGCGGCGACGACCGGCAGCGCGGCGGCGGGGGCGACGGTGGAACCGGGCCACGGCCCCTTGGCATCGGCGCGCTCGGCGGCCCTGCGGCAGCGGGGGCAGTCGTCGACATGGCGGACCAGCTCGCGGCGGAGGGCGGCGGAGAGCAGGACCCGGTGGTCGCCGGTGAGCCGGGCGACCACCGGGCAGTTGCCCGTCTCGACGACGGCGAGGGCGGCGCGGGTTCGCTCCACCTCGCAGGCGGCGGCGGCCAGCAGCTCGCGGGCGGCGGCCGGGTCGAGGCCGAGGACGGAGGCGACGGCGCCCGGGGCGAGGCGGTGGCGCACCGCGAGTTCGAGCGCCTCGCGCTGCTCGGGGGTGGTGCCGGCCGCCTCGGGCCAGGCCAGTTGGGCCAGCTCGCGGCGGTGCGCCTCGGCGTCCTCCGCCTCGGGGGACGCGGCGGCCCCGGAGGCGGGCGGGGACGCGGGGGCGGGGAGCGGAGAGCGGGACAGGGGCGTGCGCCGCCCGGTGCGCGCCCCCGGGGCGGTCGCGCCGGCCCGGCGCCGATGGGCCTGGCGGCCCCGCTTCTGCTCGGTGAGCTTGCGCAGGCACATCCACCGGGCGAGCGCGTACAGCCAGGATTTACGTTCCTCCTCGCCCGCCGGACACCGGCCGCCCTGCCGTTCCGCGATCGCCAGCACACCGCCGAGCGCCTCGGTGGCGGCGTCGTGGTCGCAGAGCACGGAGAGGCAGTAGGTGAACAGGCCGTCGAGATGCGGTTCGTAGCGGACGGGCGGCCGGCGCGACGAGGAGGACAGCGCGGACGGCGTGTACGCCGAAAGGCGGGGCGCACTGCCCCGCGTCCGGTGTGCGCCGGTGGTGTGCGTGGGGGGCTCCAGACCGCTGCTCGTCACCTTGCGACCGTAGGCAGCACCCGGCACACCATTAGCTCACCTTCAGCACTTTTAACCCTTACGGGTGAACGTATCGCTCAAAAGGGGACAGGAATCCTGGATTCCGTCAGGCGGTCCGCACCCCGGACGCCCTGCGGGGCCCGGCGGTTCCGGGGCTCCGCAGCGGTGCCCGGCGGCGTTGTCGTACCCCACCTATACGGTGGGCGTCATGGCTGCCCGTACGAAATCCGCGAAGGACCGGCCGTCCTACCGCTGCTCCGAATGCGGCTGGACGACCGCCAAATGGCTCGGCCGCTGCCCCGAATGCCAGGCGTGGGGGACGGTCGAGGAGTTCGGCGGCGCCCCCGCCGTGCGGACCACCGCGGCCGGCCGGGTCAGCTCCGCAGCCCTCCCCATCGGCCAGGTCGACAGCCGGCAGGCCACCGCCCGGTCGACCGGCGTCGGTGAGCTGGACCGGGTGCTCGGCGGCGGTCTCGTGCCGGGCGCCGTCGTGCTCCTCGCGGGCGAGCCGGGCGTCGGCAAGTCGACGCTGCTGCTGGACGTGGCCGCGAAGTCGGCGTCCGACGAGCACCGCACGCTCTACGTCACGGCCGAGGAGTCGGCGAGCCAGGTCCGGCTGCGCGCCGACCGCATCCGCGCGATCAACGACCACCTCTACCTCGCCGCCGAGACGGACCTCTCCGCCGTCCTCGGCCATCTGGACGCCGTCAAGCCCTCCCTGCTCATCCTCGACTCGGTGCAGACCGTCGCCTCGCCGGAGATCGAGGGGGCGCCGGGCGGCATGGCGCAGGTGCGGGAGGTGGCCGGGGCCCTGATCCGGGCCTCCAAGGAGCGCGGCATGTCCACGCTGCTGGTCGGCCATGTCACCAAGGAGGGCTCGATCGCGGGCCCCCGCCTGCTGGAGCACCTGGTGGACGTGGTGCTGTCCTTCGAGGGCGACCGCCATGCCCGCCTCCGTCTCGTCCGCGGTGTCAAGAACAGGTACGGGGCGACCGACGAGGTCGGCTGCTTCGAGCTGCACGACGAGGGGATCACCGGCCTCGCCGACCCCTCCGGCCTCTTCCTCACCCGGCGCGACGAGCCGGTCCCCGGCACCTGCCTGACCGTCACGCTGGAGGGCAAGCGGCCGCTGGTCGCCGAGGTCCAGGCGCTCACGGTCGACTCCCAGATCCCCTCGCCCCGGCGTACCACCTCGGGCCTGGAGACCTCCCGGGTCTCGATGATGCTCGCGGTCCTGGAGCAGCGCGGCCGGATCAGCGCGCTCGGCAAGCGCGACATCTACAGCGCGACGGTGGGCGGGGTGAAGCTCTCGGAGCCCGCCGCGGACCTCGCGGTGGCGCTGGCGCTGGCCAGCGCGGCCAGTGACACCCCCCTGCCGAAGAACCTGGTGGCGATCGGCGAGGTGGGCCTCGCGGGCGAGGTCAGAAGGGTGACGGGGGTGCAGCGCAGGCTGGCCGAGGCGCACCGCCTGGGGTTCACGCACGCGCTGGTGCCGACCGATCCGGGGAAGATCCCGGCCGGTATGAAGGTCACGGAAGTCGCCAACATGGGCGATGCGCTCAGAGTCCTCCCGCGCCGGTCTCGCGCACAGGCCCCCCAGGAGGAGGGCGCACGCCGGTAGACTTTGCCCTGGTCTCGCCCGTCCGTGCGAATGGCACGAGGGACGTAAGGGCACCGCGAACCTGTGACCGGAGGAGTGCAGTGGCAGCCAACGACCGGGCAGCATCGCCCGGAAAGTCCGGCCAAGGCACCGGTAACGAGGCGCTGATGCGCGCCTCACTGAGCGCCGTCGCGCCCGGAATGGCGCTGCGGGACGGTCTGGAGCGCGTCCTCCGCGGCAACACCGGCGGGCTGATCGTGCTGGGCATGGACAAGACCGTCGAGTCGATGTGCACCGGCGGATTCGTGCTGGACGTGGAGTTCACCGCGACCCGGCTGCGCGAGCTGGCCAAGCTGGACGGCGCGCTGATCCTCGACAAGGACATGACCAAGATCCTGCGCGCCGGTGTGCAGCTGGTGCCGGACGCCTCCATCCCCACCGAGGAGACCGGCACCCGGCACCGCACCGCGGACCGGGTCTCCAAGCAGTGCAACTTCCCGGTCGTCTCGGTCTCCCAGTCGATGCGTCTGATCGCCCTGTACGTGGACGGGGAGCGGCGGGTCCTGGAGGAGTCCGGCGCGATCCTCTCCCGGGCCAACCAGGCCCTCGCCACCCTGGAGCGGTACAAGCTCCGGCTCGACGAGGTCGCGGGCACGCTCTCCGCGCTGGAGATCGAGGACCTGGTGACGGTCCGGGACGTGACGGCGGTCTCCCAGCGGCTGGAGATGGTCCGCCGGATCGCCACCGAGATCGCGGAGTACGTGGTCGAGCTGGGCACCGACGGCCGTCTTCTCTCGCTCCAGCTCGACGAGCTGATCGCCGGCGTCGAGCCGGAGCGCGAGCTGGTCGTGCGCGACTATGTGCCGGAGCCGACCGCGAAGCGCTCCCGCACGGTCGCCGAGGCGCTGACCGAGCTGGACGCGCTCTCCCACACCGAGCTGCTCGAACTCCCCGTCGTGGCACGGGCGCTGGGTTACAGCGGCTCCCCCGAGACGCTGGACTCGGCGGTCTCGCCGCGCGGTTTCCGGCTGCTGGCCAAGGTGCCGCGGCTGCCCGGCGCGATCATCGACCGGCTGGTGGAGCACTTCGGCGGTCTGCAGAAGCTGCTCGCCGCCAGCGTGGACGATCTCCAGACGGTGGACGGCGTCGGCGAGGCGCGGGCGCGCAGTGTGCGCGAGGGACTGTCCCGGCTGGCCGAGTCGTCGATCCTCGAACGGTACGTGTGACGGCCGCCGCCGGACCGGTACATGCGGAAGGGGCCCGGTTTCCCGGGCCCCTTCCGCATGTCCGGGGGCGTGTGCCGGGGCTCAGTCCTTCGCGAGGACGAAGGGGGCGCGCTGCACCGGCACACCCGGCACCTTCGCCTCGACCAGGTACGTGCCCGGCCCGGCCGAACCCGCCGGGGGCGTCGCGCAGCGCGCGGAGCTCTTGTGGCGGTCCCACTCCACGGTGTGCAGGACCGTACCGCCCGCCGGGACCTTGATCAGCAGGGGTTCCGTGACGCTCGGGCAGTCCTTGGACGACCAGACGCGGTCGTTGTCGCCGCCCGCCCTGGTGACGGTGAGCACCGCGCTCCTCGGCCCGAGGTCGGCCTTGCAGGTGGCGGCCGAGGTGTTGCTGACGGTCAGTCGGAACTTCGGCTTCTCGCCGGGGGCGTAGCTGTTCGCGGTGGCCAGGCTCAGCCGGAGCGCCTCGGGGGCGCAGTCGGGGAGCGGGGACGAGGCCGGGACCCGCTGGCCCGCCGCGCCGCCGGAACCGGTACCGGAACCGGAGCCGCCCGCGTCACCGGCCTCGGTGGCCGCGCCGCCGCCCGCGTCCGTGCCGCTGGAACCGGAACCGGAGCCCGCGCCGCCGGAGCCCGCGCCCGTGGCGCCGGAGTCGCCGCCGCCGGAGTCGCCCGCCTCGTCGCGGCCGCCGGGCTGCTGGCTGATGGCCGGGCCGGAGCCGCCGGGGCCCGGGGTGATCTCGCTCGCGGGCCCCGAACCGGCGGGCTTGGCATCGCTCTTGGTGCCCTTGCTCCCGCCCGAGGTCACGGCCCAGACGATCAGCACCGCGATCAGCGCGACGAGCGACAGCGCAACGGCCCTTCGCCGCCAGTAGATGGTGGAGGGAAGCGGACCGATCGGATTACGCAGAGATCCCACGGCTCAAACTCTACGAGAGATCGGCACCGGCTCCCGCCCCACCCGCCGTTCGGGTCAGCAAGTTTTACGGATCATCATCCCGACGCCCGCGCTCCGCACCCCATTTGCCCCCACATCGCCCCTGCGTCCCGGGACGGTTGAACAAGGGACGGCTCCTGAATGAACTTCAGGTTCCATTCATTACCCTCTGTCGGATGGACAGCTCAGTTACCGCCCCGCTCTACCGGGACATCACCGACTTCGCCCATGACATGCCGTCATGGGTGCAGCATCTGGCCGAGATATGGACGGAGCTCGGGCTCCTCCTCTTCGGCCTCCTGTTCGTCACCGGGTGGTGGCGGGCCCGCACCCGCGACGACCGCGGCCTGGCCCTGGCGGTGCTGGCACCGGTGGCGACGGCCTTCGGCTATGTGGTCAGCGAAGTACTCAAGTCGGCGGTGACCGAGGAGCGGCCGTGCCGGGCGGTCGCCGGGGCCGCGGCCTCCCTGGTGACCTGCCCGCCCTACGGCGACTGGTCCTTCCCCAGCAACCACTCCGCGATCGCGGGCGCGGCGGCGGTCGCGGTGGCGCTCGTCCGGCCCGTGCTGGCCTGGCTGACCGTGCCGATGGCGCTGCTGATGGCCTTCTCCCGGGTCTTCGTCGGCGTGCACTACCCGCACGACGTGGCGGTCGGCCTGGTGCTGGGCGCCCTGGTCTCGGCGCTGGTGATCGCCGTACTGCGCCGCCCCGTGCAGTCCCTGGCCCGAACGGTACGGAGCAGCGGGGCGCCCCTGGCGGCCTGGGCCTCCGGGCCGGGCGCGACGACCCGGCGTTCCCGGCGGCGGCACGGCTGAGCGCGCGCACCGGGGCGCGGGTGCGGCGTACGGGCCGCGCGCCCCGGTGCCTCTTGGGCCGGTTGCCGGACCCTCGGGTCTCGGACGGGTGGCGTTATCACCCCAAGGGCCCCCAGGAGTGGCGACACCGCCGTGGGCGGAACCGTTGTCCGGCCTTCCGTGCCAGGATCGAGGGGCGATGACTGCCACGACTTCCACACAGACGCCCCCCACGTCCCTCCACTCCCCCGTGATCAGCTGGTTCGACGAGCACGCCCGCGATCTGCCCTGGCGCCGCCCCGAAGCGGGTGCCTGGGGCGTCATGGTCAGCGAGTTCATGCTCCAGCAGACCCCCGTGAACCGGGTCCTGCCGGTGTACGAGCAGTGGCTGGCCCGCTGGCCGCGCCCGGCCGACCTGGCCGCCGAACCGCCCGGCGAGGCGGTCCGCGCCTGGGGCCGGCTCGGCTACCCCCGCCGGGCGCTCCGGCTGCACGGTGCCGCACAGGCCATAACGGAACGCCACGGCGGCGACGTACCGAGCGAGCACGGCCAGCTGCTCGCGCTCCCCGGCATCGGCGAGTACACCGCCGCCGCGGTGGCCTCGTTCGCGTACGGGCAGCGGCACGCCGTGCTCGACACGAACGTCCGCCGGGTCTTCGCCCGGGCCGCCACCGGCATCCAGTACCCGCCGAACGCGACGACCGCCGCCGAACGCAGGCTGGCCCGGGAGCTGCTTCCCGAGGAGGACGAGCGGGCTGCCCGCTGGGCCGCCGCGACGATGGAGCTCGGCGCCCTGGTCTGCACCGCGAAGAACGAGGACTGCACCCGCTGCCCGATCGCCCGGCAGTGCGCCTGGCGGCTGGCCGGGAAACCCGCCCACCAGGGGCCGGCCCGGCGCGGCCAGACCTACGCGGGCACCGACCGGCAGGTGCGCGGCCGGCTCCTCGCGGTGCTGCGCGACTCCGTGGCACCGGTGTCGCAGTCGGCGCTGGACGCGGTGTGGGACGAGCCCGTGCAACGGGCCCGCGCCCTGGACGGCCTGGTCGCCGACGGCCTGGTCGAACCCCTGCCCGGCGGGCAGTACCGGCTTCCCCTCACCTGACCACTCCCCGAATCCGCCCCCGGCGCTCCCCCGTGCGCCCTCGTTGTTACACAACCGATGGGCAGCCGTGCGTCGGCGTATGGCTGCTCCGCACAGCCTCGTGACAACCGCTCCGTAGCGTCTTCCCATCAGCCCGACGACGGCCCGACCGCACAACGGCCGGCGTCGGCAGCACGGGGATCCACGGGGACGGAGGCGGTTGGAATGGCGCAGGGCGAGGTACTCGCGTTCGAGGACTACGTACGCACTCGGCAGGACGCGCTGCTGCGCAGCGCGCGACGGCTTGTCCCCGACCCGGTGGACGCGCAGGACCTGCTCCAGACCGCCCTGGCCCGTACGTACGGCCGCTGGGACGGGATCGCCGACAAGTCGCTGGCCGACGCCTACCTCCGTCGCGTCATGATCAACACCCGTACCGAGTGGTGGCGGGCGCGCAAGCTGGACGAGGTCCCGACCGAGCAGCTGCCCGACGCCAGTGTCGAGGACGGCACCGAGCAGCGCGCCGACCGCGCCCTGCTGATGGACGTGCTCGGCGTGCTGGCTCCCAAGCAGCGCAGCGTCGTCGTGCTGCGACACTGGGAGCAGATGAGCACGGAGGAGACGGCCGCCGCGCTCGGCATGTCTGCCGGTACGGTGAAGAGCACGCTGCACCGTGCGCTGGCACGGCTGCGCCAGGAGCTGGAGAGCCGCGAGGCGGCAAGCCGGGAGGCCCGGATCGCCGAGGAGCGGCGGCGGCCGGTCGGCCGCGTTCCGGCGCGGGCGCGGGCGGGCAGGCATACGGACGAACGGGGGCGGGAGCGGTGCGCGGCCTGACAGCCAGCGGCGACGGCGGTGACCGTGGCAGCGGAAGAGACGACGGCGGCCACGCGGCCGCCGTCCGGCGTGGCCGGCGCCTGACCGGCCGGGCGGCGGCCGCCACGACCCTGGTCGGGCTCGCCGCCTTCGGGCTGTTCGCGGCGAGCTGCTCGACCGGCGGCACCGGCACCCGGGACGAGGGCCCGGCCGGTACCCAGCCCGTCGCCCAGGTCACCCCCGGCGACACTCCCTCCTCGTCCGCCCGGCCCGCCACCCGGGTCGACCCCGTGGCGCTGCTCAAGCGGGACCCCAGGGTCAGCGAGCGGGTCCGGACGGACCTGAAGCCCTGCGCCGGTTCCGACTACCCGGTGGACACCTCGTACGGCACGCTGACCGGCGGCCCGGCGCCCGATGTCGTGGTGAACGTGATGACCTGCGCCGATTCGGTGGGCGTGGGCACGTACGTGTACCGGCGGGAGGGCAACGGCTCGTACCAGAACGTGTTCGCCGTCGAGCAGCCCGCCGTCTACGGGACCATCGACCGCGGCGATCTGGTGGTGACGACCCAGGTCTACGAGAAGAAGGACGCGGTCGCGTACCCCTCCGGCGAGGAAGTGATCACCTACCGCTGGGCGGGCAACCGGTTCGGCGAGCACGACCGGGTGCACAACGACTTCAACCGAGCCGTGGGCAACGGCGGGGCCGCCCTCCCGGGGACGGACGCCGGGCCGGCGGGGAACTGAGAGCATTCCGATGGCCGAGACCCATGTCCTGTTCGTCGAGGACGACGACGTCATCCGCGAAGCCACCCAGTTGGCGCTGGAGCGCGACGGCTTCGCGGTCACCGCGATGCCCGACGGGCTCTCGGGCCTGGAGGCGTTCCGGGCGGACCGCCCCGACATCGCCCTGCTCGACGTGATGGTGCCGGGGCTCGACGGGGTCAGCCTCTGCCGCCGCATCCGCGACGAGTCGACGGTTCCCGTGATCATGCTGTCGGCCCGCGCCGACTCGATCGACGTGGTGCTGGGCCTGGAGGCCGGTGCGGACGACTACGTCACCAAGCCGTTCGACGGGGCGGTGCTGGTGGCCCGTATCCGCGCCGTGCTGCGCCGTTTCGGCCACGCCTCGGGCGGGCAGGCGGGCGGCGGCGAGCCGGAGTCGGAGAACGCCGGCGGGGTGCTGGTCTTCGGCGACCTGGAGGTCGACACCGAGGGCATGGCCGTGCACCGGGGCGGCGAGCGGGTGGCGCTGACCCCGACGGAGATGCGGCTGCTGCTGGAGTTCTCGGCGGCGCCGGGCACGGTCCTCTCCCGCGACAAGCTCCTGGAACGGGTCTGGGACTACGGATGGGGCGGTGACACCCGGGTCGTGGACGTCCATGTGCAGCGGCTGCGCACCAAGATCGGCCAGGACCGGATCGAGACGGTCCGCGGCTTCGGCTACAAACTCCGGCCGTGAAGCGGCCCGCCCTGCGGACGGGGGTCCGCTGGAAGATCAGCATCGCGATCGCCGCGGTCGGGGCGCTGACCGCGGTCGCGCTCAGCTTCGTCGTGCACAACGCGGCCCGGGTCTCGATGCTGGAGAACGCCCGCGAGGTCCAGTTGGAGCGGCTGACGTACGCGCAGCTCCTGTACGAGGCGACGAAGACGAAGAAGGCCGATCCCCGCTTCGGCGCCAAGCTCAACGATCCGACCATGCCGCGGAGCCTGCGCGCGGAGACCGCCAAGAACCGGCGGGCCACCCATGTCGAGGAGACCGCGAAGGGCGTGCCCGACGTGTGGGCGGCGGTCCCGGTCGGCCACGGCGACGTGCTCTCGCTGCACACCCGGTTCGCCGGGCGCAGCTCCACGATCATGGCCGATCTGGACCGGGCGCTGATCATCGGCTCGGTCTCGGTGGTGTTCGGCGGCTGCGCGCTGGGGGTGCTGATCGGCGGCCAGCTGTCGCGCCGGCTGCGCAAGGCGGCGGCCGCGGCGGGCCGGGTCGCCCAGGGCAACACGGACGTACGGGTGCGGGACGCGGTCGGCGGGGTCGTCCGGGACGAGACGGACGAGCTGGCCGGTGCGGTGGACGCGCTGACGGACGCGTTGAACGCGCGGATCGAGGCGGAGCGGCGGGTCACCGCGGACATCGCGCACGAGCTGCGTACGCCGGTGACCGGGCTGCTCACGGCGGCCGAGCTGCTGCCCCCGGGGCGCCCGACCGAGCTGGTGCGGGACCGGGCGCAGGCGATGCGCACGCTGGTCGAGGACGTGCTGGAGGTGGCCCGGCTGGACAGCGCGTCGGAGCGGGCCGAGCTCCAGGAACTGGCGCTGGGCGAGTTCGTCAGCCGACGGATCGGGCTGCTGAACCCGGACGTGACGGTGCGGGTGGTGCACGAGTCGTACGTCAGCACCGATCCCCGGCGGCTGGAGCGGATCCTGGGGAACCTGCTGGGCAACGCCGCCAAGCACGGCGCCACCCCGGTGGAGGTGACGGTCGAGGGCCGGGTGGTCCGGATCCGCGACCACGGTCCCGGGTTCCCGGCGGACCTGCTGCGCGAGGGGCCGAGCCGGTTCCGTACCGGCAGCAGCGACCGGGCGGGCCGGGGGCACGGCCTCGGGCTGACCATCGCCGCCGGTCAGGCACGGGTCCTCGGGGCCCGGCTGACCTTCCGCAACGCGGGGCCCGAGGGGGCGGCGCAGGGCTCCGGCGGGGCCATCGCGGTGTTGTGGCTGCCGGAGCACGCGCCGACGAACACCGGGAGCTTCCCGATTCTCGCGGTGGCGGAGCAGCGTGCCGCGGAGAGCGCGGACGGGGACGGCGGCGGCAGCAGCGACGGTGCCGGGGCGGCGCCGGGGCGCAAGCGGGCGTAACGGCGGCGCGGCCGAGCACGGGCGCGCGGACCGGCGGCCGAGCGCGGGCGCGAAACGGCGGGAGGCCCCCGGGGCGTGCGCCCGGGAGCCTCCCGTTCCGTCGTTCCGTACGTCCGCTCGGTACCCGCGGAGGGTTTCAGACGGCCTCGGCGACCGGCTTGGGCGCCGGGCCCGAACCGCGCAGCGGCACTTCCTTGACGAAGACCGAGGACACCAGCGCGATCACCGCGACCGAGGCGCCCACCAGGAACGCGATGTGCGTCCCCGAGGCCACCGCGAACTGGTACGCCTCGCGCGCCGCGTCCGGCAGCTTCGCCAGGCTCGCCGCGTCCAGCTGCGCGGACCTCGCGGTCGCCGCCCCGCCGCCGCGGGCCAGCATCTCGTCCTGCACCCGCCCGGTGAAGAGCGCGCCCATGATCGCGACGCCGAAGGAGCTGCCGAGCGTGCGGAAGAGGGTGGTCGAGGAGGAGGCGGCGCCCATGTCTTTCAGCTCCACGCTGTTCTGCGCGACGAGCATGGTGATCTGCATCAGGAAGCCCATCCCCGCGCCGAGCACCGCCATGTAGACGCCGGAGGTGAGCCGGGTGGTGTCGACGTCCATCCGGGACAGCAGGTAGAGGCCGCTCACCATCAGCACGGAGCCCAGGATCGGGAAGATCTTGTACTTTCCGGTGCTGGTGGTGACCCGTCCGGCGACGAGCGAGACGACCATCATCGACAGCAGCATCGGCAGGAGCAGCACACCGGAGTTGGTCGCCGAGGCGCCCTGGACGGACTGCTGGTACAGGGGCAGGAAGAGCACCGCGCCGAACATCACGAAGCCGGTCATGAAGCCGATGACGGACATCAGGGTGAAGTTGCGGTTGCGGAAGATGTGCAGCGGGATGATCGGCTGCGCCGCCTTCGTCTCGACGAAGACGAAGGCCACGAGGGCGACGACCCCGATCGCGACGAGCTCCATGATCACGGTGGAGGTCCAGGCGTACTCCGAGCCGCCCCAGGTCGTGACCAGCACGATCGAGGTGATGCCGAGGGTGAGCAGCCCGGCGCCGAGGTAGTCGATCCGGCCCTTGCCGCCCTCGCGCCGGGGCAGGTGCAGGACCATGGTGACCATGGCGAGGGCGACCGCGCCCAGCGGCAGGTTGATGTAGAAGCTCCAGCGCCAGCCGAGGTGGTCGGTGATGGTGCCGCCGACCAACGGTCCGCCGATCATGGCGATGGCCATGACACCGGCCATCATGCCCTGGTACCTGCCGCGCTCGCGGGGCGGGACGAGGTCGCCGATGATCGCCATCACGCCGACCATCAGACCGCCGGCGCCGAGCCCCTGAACCGCCCGGAAGCCGATCAGCTGGCCCATGTCCTGGGCCATTCCGCTCAGCACCGAGCCGATCAGGAAGATGACTATGGACGTGAGGAAGATGCCCTTGCGCCCGTACATGTCGCCGAGCTTGCCCCAGATGGGCGTGGAGGCCGCGGTGGCCAGGGTGTAGGCGGTGACGACCCAGGAGAGGTGCTCCAGACCGCCGAGGTCGCCGACGATCGTCGGCATGGCCGTGCCGACGATCAGGTTGTCCAGCATGGCGAGCAGCATGGTGATCATCAGGGCGAGGATCACCACCCGGACGCTGCGCTGCGGCGCCCCGGGCTCCGCGGCCGGCCGCTCGGCGGCGGCCGCTTCCCCGCCCCCGCCTGGCGCTTTCTTCAGATCGGTCATCGTTCCCACTCCCCCGGCCCCGCCGTACGGACCCGTTCCCCTGCCTGAGCCGGAGGACTTACTTGCCGCCCGGCTAGTAACTACACTGGGGAAGGTAGACCCCTAACTAGCCGGGCGTCAAGTAAGTTTTGAGGAGCTCTCATGGGCCGCACACCGCAGCAGCGCCGTGGCAACACGCGCCAGCGCATTCAGGACGTCGCCCTGGAGCTCTTCGCCGAGCAGGGCTACGAGAAGACCTCGCTCCGCGAGATCGCCGAGCGGCTGGACGTCACCAAGGCGGCGCTGTACTACCACTTCAAGACCAAGGAAGACATCCTGGTCGGCATCTTCGAGGACCTGAACCGCCCGGTGGAGGAGCTGGTCGCCTGGGGCCAGGAGCAGCCGCGCACGCTGGAGACGAAGAAGGAGCTCCTGCACCGCTACAGCGAGGCGCTGGTCGAGGCCGCCCCGCTCTTCCGCTTTATGCAGGAGAACCAGGCGGCCGTCCGCGACCTCAGCATCGGTGTGACGATCAAGGAGCGCGTGATCGCCCTGGTGGGGCTGCTCCAGGAGCCGGACGCCTCACTGGCCGACCAGGTGCGGTGCTTCACCGCGCTCGTCGCCTCGCACGCGGGGATGTTCGCCCTCAAGGACGCCGAGGGCGACCCCGAGGAGAAGCGCAAGGCCGTCCTGGAGGTCGCCATCGAACTGATCACCCAGGCGCACACGGGCGCGGGTGCGGGAGCGGATACGGGTACCGACGCCCCGGAGTCGTGAGCGGTCCGGTCAGACGCGCACGCCCTCGCGGTGCAGGAAGTGGACCGGGTTGACCGCCGAGCCGTAGTCGGCGGTGTGCCGGATCTCGAAGTGCAGGTGCGGGCCGCTGGAGTTCCCGGTGTTGCCGGAGAGCGCGATCCGCTCACCGGTCCGCACGGCGTCGCCGATCCGCACGTCGATCCGCGACAGGTGCGCGTACTGGGAGTACGTGCCGTTGGAGTGCTTGATCACGACGGCGTTGCCGTACGCGGGGCCGTCGCCGCCGCCGTTCGGGCCGGCCTTCACGACGACGCCGCTGTGCGCGGCCTCGACCCTGGTGCCGATCGGCACGGCGAAGTCCTGGCCGGAGTGCTTGTGCGCCCAGCGGCTGCCGTCGTTGCCGTAGCTCGCGCTCAGCTCGTAACGGTTCACCGGGGCGGACCAGCCGTGCGCCTTCTTGATGGCGGCCTTCTTCGCGGCGGCCGCCTTCTTGGCCGACGCGGCCTTCTTCGCGGCGAGCTTGCCCTGTACGGCGGCCTGCTCGGTGATCGACCGGGCCGCGCCGGCGCCGGTCAGATGGTCCACACCGCTCGGGGCCCCCGCCGAACCGGCCGCGAACGCAGCGCCCGCGCCGAGAACCATCGACGCACCGAGACCGGCCGCCATCAGGGCGCCGCGGGTACGGGACAGGGACGGGCGGCGGGAGTGCTGGAACGAAACGCGCTTCGACATATGCGGAGAACCTCCGTAGATGACTGGACCCGGCGCTCGACCGGGCTGGCCATCCCTTGGTAACCCGCACCCCAACCGGGGTTCAAACCCCCCATCTACGAACAAAAGCCGTATCCGACACCTCGGGAATTCGCCGGGCTTCTCACCACCGCGACCACGGCCGGGCCCGCCGGGACACCGTTCCGGGACGTCCGGCGATCACCCGCTCCGCCTCCCCTATCGCCCCTAGTAGGCCCGGAACGGGCTGTGCGGCTTGTCACCGCGGGCAGGCCGGAACCGACCCCCTTCCGGGACCTTCGGCCCTAAGGTGACGGGACCACAGCGAACTCCGGGGGGACGTGGACATGGGCAACGACATGGACGGCATCGAGCTCGCCGACGCCGTCGAATCGATCCGCGACCAGCTCGTCGACGCCGCGGGCCGCGCCACCGGCAGCCCGCTGGCCTTCGAGGTCGGCGACATCCAGATGGAGTTCACCCTCGAACTCCGCAAGGAGATCAAGGGCGGCGGCCGGGTGAAGGCATGGGTGGTCGACGCGGGCGCCGACGCCACCCGCGCGACCGGCCGCACCCACAAGGTCGCCTTCACGCTGAAGCCGCGTACCGCCGCGACCGGCGGGGCCTGGGAGATCAGCGACGACGACCCGGGCAGCACGGCCCACTTCGGCGGCGGTGGGACGCCCCGGCCGTGACCATCGCGGAGCGCACGGTCGTCGTCACCGCGGCCGCCCAGGGCAGCGGTGTCCTGCTCACCGGCCGCCTCGTCCTGACCTGCGCCCATGTCGTCCAGCGCGGTCCCGCCCTGGTCGCCCACCCGCTCCGGACCGGGCCCACCACCGCGAAGGTCGCCTGGATGGACCACGACCTCGACGCCGCGCTCCTGGTCACCGCCGACCCGCTCGGCCCGGACGCCCCGGCACGGCTCGGCCTCCTCCACTCCGAGCACGCCGTCCCCGGCTGCGAGATCACCGGCTTCCCGCACGTCCAGCGGTACGGGCACGAGGGGCACCTGGAGTCCGACCAGTACACCGCCACCGCCCTGCCGACCGCCGGACAGGCGCGCGGGCTGCTCGTCTGCGAGCTGGACGGCCCGCCCCCGGCCGACGACGCCCGGGTGTCGGCGCTGCGTGGACTGTCGGGCGGCCCCGTCTTCGCCGGTGACGTCCTCATCGGCATCGCCCGGCAGGTCCCCCAGGGGCGCGCGGGCCGCCGCGTGGAGTGCGTACCGCTCGCCCCGCTGCTCGCCGCGAAACCGTTCCGGCTGGTCTACGAGCAGAACGGCCCGCACCTGCGCCACGAGCCGGTACGCGGCCACTTCCCCCGGGACGCCTGGTACGAGAAGGACTACGCGGCGGCGCTCGGGGCCGCGTACCGCCGGACGAAGATCTTCGGCCTCGACGAGCTGGGCCGACGCGACTCCGAATGGGACCTGGACACCGCGTACCTGAGCCTGGAGGCCCAGCAGCAACCCGACCGGAGCGGACTCGGACCGTCCACCCCCGGCCCGGCCCGGCGGATCGAGGCCCTCCTCCCCGACCGGCACCGGGTCCTGCTGCGCGGCGACGCGGGCGCGGGCAAGACCACGCTGCTGTGGTGGCTGGCCGCGCACGCCGCGTCCGGCACCCTGAGTACGGAGCTGGGCGCGCTCAACGGGCTGGTCCCGTTCGTCGTCCCGCTGCGCACCCTGCGCGCCGAGGGCGGCACCTTCCCCTCCCCCGCACAGCTGCCCGACGCGGCCCGGCTGGTGGTCGACCGGGCCCCCGAGGGCTGGGTGGGCCGGGTGCTGGAGTCCGGGCGGGGGCTGCTGCTGGTCGACGGACTGGACGAGGTGCCGGGCGACGACCGCGAGCAGGCCCACCAGTGGCTCTCCCGGCTCCTGGACCGCTACCCGGACACCCGCTGCGTGGTCACGGTGCGCCCGCTCGCCGTCGAGTCCGGCTGGCTGGACGGCCAGGGCTTCGAGGAGCTGCGGCTGCTGCCGATGAGGGACCAGGACATCGAGGCGTTCGTCGCCGCCTGGCACCGGGCCGCCCGGCTGGACGACGACGACCACGAGACGCTCGGCATGCTGGAGCGGGACCTCGTCCAGCAGTTCGCCCAGAACCGCATCCTGCGCGACCTCGCCCGCACCCCGCTGCTCTGCGCCGTGATCTGCGCCCTGCACCGCCGCCGCCAGGGCCTCCTCCCGGAGACCCGCTGGAGCCTCTACGCGTCCGCCCTCACCATGCTCCTCGGCGACCGCGACAAGCAGCGCCGCATCGACGCCCCCGAGGGCATCACGATGAGCCCGGCGGAGCAGGCCCAGCTCCTCCAGCGCATCGCGATCTGGCTGGTCCGGGGCAATCAGTCGGAGCTGGACCGCGCCTCCGCCCTGCGCCAGCTGGAACGCGCCCTGCCCGGCATGGCGCGGCTGAGCTCCCAGGGCTCGTCCGACACGATCCTGAACCACCTGCTCAACCGCAGCGGGGTCCTCCAGGAGCGCGCCGAGGACACCTACCAGTTCGCCCACCGCACCTTCCAGGACTTCCTGGCCGCGAAGGAGTTCGTCGAGGGCGACCAGCTGCACGAACTCCTCACCCGGGCCGGCTCCCAGAACTGGTACGACGTCATCCTGCTCGCCGCCGGCCACTGCGACCGCCGGGACCACCCCGTCCTGGTCAACGGCCTGCTCGACCACGTCCCCGGCCCGGCCGACACCGCCACCCGGGACGAGATCGTCGTCCTGGCCGCACTCTGCGCCCAGCACGCCACCTGGCTCGACGAACCGACCCGGGAGCGGGTCCACGCGTCCCTGTCGGCGCTCTTCCCACCGGGCGACTACACGGCCGTCAAGGTGCTCGCCCGCCTCGGTCCGGCCGCCCTCGCCCACCTGCCGGACCCGGCCCGGGTGACCGACGAGGAGGAGATCAACCTGCTCACCGAGCTGATCAGCGAGATCGGCGGGGCCGAGGCCGTACCGCACGCCCGTCGCTGGGCCCTCGCCCACCCGGAGCTCGAACTCGTCCTCACGGCCAACTGGGACCGGTACCCGATACACCCGTACGCCCGGGAGGTCCTCTCCGTCTTCGACCTGCCGCACAGATCCCTGGTGCTCAACACCGCGGAGAAGCTGGCGGCCCTGCGCCATCTGCCGTCCGTCAGAAGCCCGTTGATCACGGGGGAGCACCCGGCCACCACCCTCGACACCGCCCTCCGCGGTGGTCCGTGGACCGCCGTGGAGATCCAGGAGAACCCCGGACCGGCCGACCTCTCGTTCCTGACGGACTGCACCGCGCTCGAATCCGTGTCGCTGAACCAGTGCCCCGCCGTCCAGGACCTCGGAGCGCTCGTCGGACTCCCCTCGCTGAGGTCGGTCGAGCTCGACATGACCCATCTTCCCAGCGCCGCGCTGGCCGCCACGGCCTCCCGGGAACTGCACTCCCTGCAGCTGAACCACCTGAGCGCCGACCGGCTCTCCCAGGTCCCGGCCCACCCCCGGCTGACCCTGCTGGGCATCCACCAGGTGGCCCTCTTCGAGATCGACTCGCTCGACGGCTGGACCGGTCTGCGACGGCTGGAACTATGGGCTCCCACCCCGGTCCGCCCGCTGCTCGCCGCCCTCCGAAAGGCTCCGCAGGTCGCCCATCTCTCCCTGTTCCTGCCGTCCGCCACGGAATTCACCGCGGAACAGCCCGTGCCCTTCCTGGAGAGCCTGGAACTCAACCACGGCGACGACACACTCGGGCTGGAGACGATCCCCCGGGTCTTCCCCGCGCTGAAGCAGCTCCTGCTCGTCTCGCCCGGCCACATCGGCGGTGGCGATCTCTCCCTGCTCCGGACGGCGCTGCCCGACTGCCAGATCACCGCGATCTGACACCGCCGCCCCCGCCAGGGCGCCGGGCGCCCCGCACAACGGAAAAGGCCCGGGCCCCGGACCGTTGCACACGGTCCGGGGCCCGGGCCCCTGCTTGCTTCCGCTCAGGCGCTCAGCGGCGGCCTCACACGTCCTTCGACATGTTCGGACCCGCGCCACCCGCGGCCTGCTCGATCGGCGGGACGTCGGGCAGAGCCGTCTTCTCCTCGCCGCGGAAGGTGAACGCCTTCTCGTCGCCCTCGCCCTCCGTGCCGACGACCACGATGTGACCGGGGCGCAGCTCGCCGAAGAGGATCTTCTCCGAGAGGATGTCCTCGATCTCGCGCTGGATCGTCCGGCGCAGCGGCCGGGCGCCCATCACGGGGTCGTAGCCCTTCTTGGCGAGGAGCGTCTTGGCCTCCGCGCTGAGCTCGATGCCCATGTCGCGGTCCTTCAGGCGCTCGTCCACCTTGGCGATCATCAGGTCGACGATCTGGATGATGTCTTCCTGGCTGAGCTGGTGGAAGACGACCGTGTCGTCGACACGGTTGAGGAACTCGGGCCGGAAGTGCTGCTTCAGCTCTTCGTTGACCTTGTTCTTCATCCGCTCGTAGCCGGTCTTGACGTCGCCCTGGGCGGCGAAGCCCAGGTTGAAGCCCTTCGAGATGTCCCGCGTACCGAGGTTGGTCGTCATGATGATGACCGTGTTCTTGAAGTCCACGACCCGGCCCTGGGAGTCGGTCAGGCGACCGTCCTCCAGAATCTGGAGCAGGGAATTGAAGATATCCGGGTGGGCCTTCTCGACCTCGTCGAAGAGGACGACGGAGAACGGCTTGCGGCGCACCTTCTCGGTGAGCTGACCGCCCTCTTCGTAACCCACGTAGCCGGGGGGCGAACCGAAGAGACGGGAAACCGTGTGCTTCTCGCTGAACTCCGACATGTCGAGGGAGATCAGCGCGTCCTCGTCGCCGAAGAGGAATTCGGCGAGCGTCTTGGAGAGCTCGGTCTTACCGACACCGGACGGACCGGCGAAGATGAACGAGCCACCGGGGCGCTTCGGGTCCTTCAGACCGGCCCGCGTACGGCGGATCGCCTGCGAGAGGGCCTTGATGGCGTCCTTCTGCCCGATGACGCGCTTGTGCAGCTCGTCCTCCATGCGGAGCAGGCGGGAGGACTCCTCCTCGGTCAGCTTGAAGACCGGGATGCCCGTCGCGGTGGCGAGGACCTCGGCGATCAGCTCGCCGTCGACCTCGGCCACGACGTCCATGTCGCCGGCCTTCCACTCCTTCTCGCGCTTGGTCTTCGCGGCGAGGAGCTGCTTCTCCTTGTCACGGAGGGAAGCGGCCTTCTCGAAGTCCTGCGAGTCGATCGCGGACTCCTTGTCGCGGCGGACGCCGGCGATCTTCTCGTCGAACTCGCGGAGGTCCGGCGGCGCGGTCATCCGGCGGATGCGCATCCGGGAACCGGCCTCGTCGATCAGGTCGATCGCCTTGTCCGGCAGGAAGCGGTCGGAGATGTACCGGTCGGCCAGCGTCGCGGCCTGGACCAGCGCCTCGTCCGTGATGGAGACGCGGTGGTGGGCCTCGTAGCGGTCGCGCAGACCCTTGAGGATCTCGATGGTGTGCGGCAGCGACGGCTCGGCGACCTGGATCGGCTGGAAGCGGCGCTCCAGCGCGGCGTCCTTCTCCAGGTGCTTGCGGTACTCGTCGAGCGTGGTGGCACCGATGGTCTGGAGCTCACCGCGGGCCAGCATCGGCTTCAGGATGGAGGCGGCGTCGATCGCGCCCTCGGCGGCGCCCGCACCCACCAGGGTGTGGAGCTCGTCGATGAACAGGATGATGTCGCCGCGGGTGCGGATCTCCTTGAGGACCTTCTTCAGGCGCTCCTCGAAGTCACCGCGGTAGCGGGAGCCGGCGACCAGCGCGCCGAGGTCGAGGGTGTAGAGGTGCTTGTCCTTGAGGGTCTCGGGCACCTCGCCCTTGACGATGGCCTGCGCCAGGCCCTCGACGACCGCCGTCTTGCCGACGCCGGGCTCGCCGATGAGGACCGGGTTGTTCTTGGTACGGCGGGACAGCACCTGCATGACCCGCTCGATCTCCTTCTCGCGCCCGATGACCGGGTCGAGCTTGGACTCGCGGGCCGCCTGGGTGAGATTCCGGCCGAACTGGTCGAGCACCAGGGACGTGGAGGGGGTGCCTTCCGCGGGGCCGCCCGCGGTCGCCGCCTCCTTGCTGCCCGAGTACCCGGAGAGCAGCTGGATGACCTGCTGCCGCACCCGGTTCAGGTCGGCGCCCAGCTTCACGAGGACCTGGGCGGCGACGCCCTCGCCCTCGCGGATCAGGCCGAGCAGGATGTGCTCGGTGCCGATGTAGTTGTGGCCGAGCTGGAGGGCCTCGCGGAGCGACAGCTCCAGGACCTTCTTGGCCCGGGGCGTGAAGGGGATGTGCCCGGACGGGGCCTGCTGGCCCTGGCCGATGATCTCCTCCACCTGCTGGCGGACCGCCTCGAGCGAAATCCCGAGGCTCTCCAGGGCCTTAGCGGCGACACCCTCACCCTCGTGGATAAGGCCCAGGAGGATGTGCTCGGTGCCGATGTAGTTGTGGTTGAGCATCCGGGCTTCTTCCTGAGCCAGGACGACAACCCGCCGCGCGCGGTCGGTGAACCTCTCGAACATCGTTAATCGCTCCTCAGAGCGGTCAGGCAGTTAGGGGTCGGTCCCCTCCCTGTCCTTCCGCAGCTTAGTCCCGCAAGCGGGGACCGCTCATTCCAACTGCCGACACCGTCCTTGGCCTCCTGCCCCGAACGCTGACAACTTCTCCAACCCGATGGTGCGAGACGATGTTCCCGCAGGCCAGGCAGATACCCCTTTCACCACTACGCCGATGGCGAACGGGAGATGCCCGAACCTGCGTGTCGCCCCTTCCCACTAGGGATGTCCTACCCGCAATTACAGACAGTCCATGCGGCGCACGCCGGTTCCCTCCGCTACGGGCGAACACATTGGCGCTCCCGAATGCGCCCCTACGCCCCCATCACGGACACAACGCGCACCCGTTCGCCGACTCTGCGTAACCCGTCGGGCGACGGGTGCGTTCATCCGGCATGGTCATCACCCTTCCCACCTCCGCACCGACCACCGATCGCGAGCAGGAGGACCACGAGGGCGCCCGCTGGGCGCGGTGGTACGAACGCGAGCTCGGCTGGGCGACGGTGGGCACCGCGCCGGTGCGGCTGCTGACCGGGCTGGAGTTCGACGTGCTCCAGGTCCCCGCGGCCGCCGGTCGCGCGGCGCTGCGGCGACTGGGCCGCACCGGGCCCGTGGCGCTGTCGGGGGCGCGGATGGGGCTGCTGGTCGCGGCGGGGAGCGCCGAGGAGCTTCCCGGTCTGCTCGACTGGCTGGAGTGGCGGGGGGTGGCCCTCTCCCTGACCGCCATCGGCGCGGGCGGCCGGATCACCGCACCGGTGCCGCCCGGACGGACGGCGGGCACGCCGGGGGCCGCCACCTGGCTGCGGCCCCCCGGACCGCGGCACGAGGGGGGTACGGCGCTCCCGGCCCTCACCGGCCTCGGGAACGGGGACGGGGCTGCCCCCGATCTCGTACGGCTGGTGGACGCGGTGGCGACGGAATGCCACCGGGCCCGTTTGACGCATACCCGAACGGGGTCGTCGGCGACCGTGCCGACGACTCAGCCGTTGGCCTTCCGGTAAGCCTCACGGATCTCGGCGGGAACACGGCCGCGGTCATTCACATTGTGGCCGTTCTCGCGGGCCCACTTACGGATCTCGGCGGTGTCCTTGTTGCCACCGGTAACGGCGCGGCCCTTACCACGGCCGCCGGTGCGCCGGCCACTCTTGGTGTACGGCTCAAGAAGACCACGGAGCTTGTCCGCGTTGCTCGTCGTGAGGTCAATCTCGTACGTCTTGCCATCGAGAGCGAACGTGACCGTCTCGTCCGCCTCGCCGCCGTCGAGGTCATCGACAAGAAGGACCTGAACCTTCTGTGCCACTGGATTCCCTTTCATCGAAAATGCAGTACGCGGAAAGGAAACCGCTTTTCCCCGGAAAACACAAACCCCCGGGAGAGGTTCAGGATCAGGGGAACACGGGAAACGTGCGCGATTCGGACATAGGGTTCCGCCTTGTTCCGGCGGTCACGGATGCCGGTCACAGATGCAGAAGCATCCGGCTGTTGCCCAAGGTGTTCGGCTTCACTCGTTCGAGCCCCAGGAACTCCGCCACGCCCTCGTCATAGGAACGCAGCAGCTCGCTGTAGACATCTCCGTCGACCGGTGTCTCCCCGATCTCCACGAAGCCGTGCTTCGCGAAGAAGTCCACTTCGAAGGTGAGACAGAAAACCCGTCGTACGCCCAGCCAACGGGCGGTCTGCAACAACTTGTCCAGCACCTGATGGCCGACTCCGGCGCCCCTGAGGGCGTGGTCGACGGCGAGAGTACGCACTTCGGCGAGGTCTTCCCACATCACGTGCAGGGCGCCGCAGCCGACGACCCGGGCGTCCTCGTCGCGTTCCGCGATCCAGAACTCCTGGATGTCCTCGTAAAGCGTCACGGTCGCTTTGTCGAGCAGGATGCCTTCGCGTACGTACCCGTCCAGGAGGCGGCGTACCGATGCCACATCACTGGTCCTGGCACGTCGGACCGTGATGGCCGTCTTTTTGGTCGGCGGTGCGGTACGGGATTCGGCGGACGGAAGCTCTGAGGACATACCCCGACGCTATCGCCCGGCGTCCGGCGCCGCTCCATCGGCCGGTTCCCCGGGTTCTTCCCCGGGCCGTTCCGCGTCCGCTTCCCCGGGCGGTTCCGCGTCCGCTTCTCCGGGCCGTTCCCCGCCCGGCCCGTCCGGCGCGGCACCCTCCGAGCGATCGGGCCGAACGACCCGCATGGCGTCCCTGAGCGCTTCACGCTGCTCGGCGGACATCATCCCGAAGAAGGCGACAAGGGCGGCGGCGGGGTTGTCACTGCGGGACCATGCTTCGTTCATCAGCGCGGCCGAGTAGGCGGCACGTGTGGACACCGCCGTATATCTATATGCGCGGCCGTCCACTTCCCTGCGCACCCAGCCCTTCTGATGGAGATTGTCCATTACCGTCATGACGGTGGTGTAGGCGATGGAGCGTTCCTGCTGGAGGTCCTCCAGGACTTCCCGCACGGTGACCGGACGGTTCCATTGCCAGACCCGTGTCATCACGGCGTCTTCCAGATCTCCCAATTGACGGGGCACAACGCCACTTTAGTAGGAGATGGCCAAAATGCCCGGTTTATTCGCACAACAAAAGGGCGTACGGCTCCGGATGAGCCGTACGCCCTCGACGTACTGCGGGGATATGAGGCCGGTCAGGCGCCGTCGCTCCGCGGGGCCTGCTGCACCGACTCGGCGCGGCCGAGCGCCAGGTCCACGGCCGCGTCCTCCTTGGCCTTGTTGGGACCGCCCTGGCTCTTGACGATCGTCACGACGAGGCCGATGAAGAAGGCGGCCATCACCACGGGGGGCAGGAGCGCGGATACGTAGTCCATGTCGTCCAGAGTAGCGAGACCGGTCCGGACGGCCGCGCCGCCCCTCGGCATCGCGGCCGTCCGGGGGCGCGGCGGCTATCCGGCGACGCGCTGCTGCTGCGGCGGGGGCGTCGGGCGACGGCGGGGCGGGAAGACCTCCGAGGGCTTCGGCGCGGGCCGGGCGGGCGGCCGGGCGGGGTCCTCCGGGGTCTTGGGCCGTTCGGGTTCCGCCACGGCGCCCCGGCCGCCCGGCAGCGCCAGGAGCCTGCTGCGGGGCGCGGGGGTGCGTGCGGCGAGGCGGGCCCGTACCGAGCGTTCCGCGAGCACCTGGCAGCGCACCAGGAGCGAGGCGGCCACCGGGCGGCGGCGCAGCCCCCGCAGCGCGGCGAGGTCCTCGGGGCGGGGGTCGTACCCACCCGCGAGGGCGTCCTGGAGCAGCTCCAGATAGCCGCCGGCGGAACCGGGGAGGGCGTCGCGGTACCGGACGAGGTCGGCGAGGAGGAACGCGCGCAGTCGTCCCGCCTCCCCAGCCGCCTCGTCCACGGCGCCGGCCAGCCGCAGGCAGTCCCGGACGTCCTCGTCCGGCAGGGGCGTGGGGTGAAGGGCGGTGGCGAGAGCACGTCGGAGCACCCGCAGCTCGTCCGCGCTGAACGCCATGCCGCCGCGTGATCCGTAAGGCGTGGGCATGCCGCGACCATACGTGCTAAAGGGGCAAAATCTGCTTAACCGGACAGTGGTGGCGCGGCGGCGTACCCGTGTCGCGGAGGCCGTTCCCGCAGGTACGCCGCCTGTCCGCTACAGCCGGGGCGCGTTCCGCTCGTACACCAGGCGCAGGCCGATCAGGGTGAGCCAGGGCTCGTGCTCGTCGATGACGGAGGACTCGCCCAACACCATCGGAGCAAGGCCGCCCGTCGCGATGACGGTGACGTCGTCCGGGTCGTCGGCCAGCTCCTTCTTCATCCGTGTGACGACGCCGTCGACCTGGCCGGCGAAGCCGTAGATGATGCCCGACTGCATCGCCTCGACCGTGTTCTTCCCGATCACGCTGCGCGGCCGGGCCAGCTCGATCTTGCGGAGCTGGGCGCCCCGGACGCCGAGCGCCTCGACCGAGATCTCGATGCCGGGGGCGATGACCCCGCCGGTGTACTCGCCCCGGGCGGAGACCGCGTCGAAGGTGGTGGCCGTGCCGAAGTCGACGACGATGGCCGGGCCGCCGTAGAGGTGGGCGGCGGCGGCCGCGTTGATGATGCGGTCCGTGCCGACCTCCTTCGGGTTGTCCATCAGGATCGGCACCCCGGTCCTGATGCCCGGCTCGACGAGCACGGCGGGGACGTCGCCGTAGTAGCGGCGGGTCACCTCGCGCAGCTCGTGCAGGACGGCCGGGACCGTGGAGCAGATCGCGATGCCCTCGATGCCGTCACCCAGCTCCATGCCGAGCAGCGGGTGCATCCCCATCAGGCCCTGGAGCAGCACGGCCAGCTCGTCGGCGGTGCGGCGCGGGTCGGTGGAGATCCGCCAGTGCTCGACGATCTCCTCGCCGTCGAACAGGCCGAGGACGGTGTGGGTGTTGCCGACGTCGATGGTGAGCAGCATCAGTCGTCCGCCCCGTCGGTGTCGGCGGTGTCGCGGAAGTCCAGGCCGATGTCGAGGATCGGCGAGGAGTGGGTGAGCGCGCCGACGGCCAGGTAGTCGACGCCCGCCTCGGCGTAGGCGCGGGCGGTGTCCAGGGAGAGCCGGCCGGAGGACTCCAGGACGGCGCGGCCGTCGGTCAGGGCGACCGCCTCGGCCGTCTGGAGCGGGGTGAAGTTGTCGAGCAGGATCAGGTCGGCGCCCGCGTCGAGGACCTCGCGGACCTGCTGGAGGGTGTCGACCTCGACCTCGATCGGGACGTCCGGGAAGACGTCCCGCACCCGCTTGAACGCCTCGGCGACCCCGCCGGCCGCGATGACGTGGTTGTCCTTGACCAGGGCCGCGTCCGAGAGCGACATCCGGTGGTTGACGCCGCCGCCGCAGCGCACCGCGTACTTCTCCATGGCGCGCAGGCCCGGGGTGGTCTTGCGGGTGTCGCGGACCTTGGCCTTCGTGCCGTCCAGGGCGTCGGCCCAGGCGCGGGTGGCGGTGGCGATGCCGGAGAGCCGGCACAGCAGGTTGAGCGCGCTGCGCTCGCCGGTGAGCAGGTCGCGGGTGCGGGTGGTGACGGTCAGCAGCTTCTGCCCGGCCTCGACCCGGTCGCCGTCCTCGACATGGCGCTCGACCTCGAACTCCTCGGTGCAGACGATGGACAGCACCGCCTCGGCGATCCGCAGCCCGGCCACCACGCCGCTCTCGCGGGCGGTGAAGTCGCCGGTGGCCATGGCGTCCTCGGGGACCGTGGCGACGGTGGTGACGTCCACCCCGCCGTCCAGGTCCTCCTCGATGGCGACGTGCGCGACGTCCTCCACCTGGACCGGGTCCAGGCCCGCCTCGGCGAGCAGCTGGGCGAGGGCGGGGTCGAGACCGCACTCCGGCGGGTCCATCTCGTAGAACTCGTCCCCGCCGCAGCCGCAGCCGTCCCCGCAGCCGCCCGCCGACGGGGCGGGCGCGCCGATCTGGATCAGCGGGACGTCCACGGGCTCGGGGCGCGGGTTCTCTTCGGGCGTGCTCACGGTCGGTGCTCCTCGGGGGGATCGGCGGGGTGGGTCGGGGATGCTGCCCCGAAGTCTGCTGCCCGCGCGGGGCCTACGGGGCCGAACGCCTCGGTCCGCGTCCGGTGGACGACCGGGCGGCGCTCCGGGGTGAGCCGGACCACGAGGTGGCGGCGCCATTCGGCGTCGTCGCGCTCGGGGCGGTCCTCGCGCCAGTGGCAGCCGCGGGTCTCCTCGCGCTGTTGGGCGGCGGCCACCAGGACGCGGGAGACCAGCAGCAGGTTGGTGGCCTCCCACGCCTCGACGCCGGGGACCGCGACCTTCGGCTCGTCGGCCGCGACGGCCCGGAGGGCGCTGTCGTGGAGCGCCTCCAGCCGCTCGGCGGCGGTGGCCAGGCTCTCGGCGGAGCGGAGGACCCCGGCGCCCCGGGTCATGACGCGCTGGATCGTGGCGCGGGCCTCCGGGGCGATCAGCGGGGAGGGGGCGCCGGTGGATCCGGTGACCGGGGCACCGGCGCGGGGCCGGTCCGCGACGATGTCCGCCGCGATGCGCTCGGCGAAGACCAGGCCCTCCAGGAGGGAGTTGGACGCCAGCCGGTTCGCGCCGTGCACACCGGTGCAGGCGACCTCGCCGCAGGCGTACAGGCCGGGCACGGTCGTACGGCCGCGCAGGTCGGTGCGGACGCCGCCGGAGGCGTAGTGCGCGGCGGGGGCGACCGGGATCGGTTCGGTGACCGGGTCGATGCCGTGGGCGCGGCAGGCGGCCAGGATCGTGGGGAAGCGGTGCTCCCACATCCCGGCGCCGAAGTGGCGGGCGTCGAGGTACATGTGCTCGGTGCCGTGGAGCTCCATCCGGCGGGTGATGGCCTTGGCGACGATGTCGCGCGGGGCCAGCTCGGCCAGCTCGTGCTCGCCGAGCATGAAGCGGGTGCCGGAGGCGTCGACGAGATGGGCGCCCTCGCCCCGTACCGCCTCGGAGACCAGGGGCTGCTGGCCCTCGGCGCCGGCGCCGAGGAAGAGGACCGTCGGGTGGAACTGGACGAACTCCAGGTCGGAGACCTGCGCGCCGGCCCGCAGCGCGAGCGCCACGCCGTCGCCGGTGGAGACCGCCGGGTTGGTGGTGGCGGAGAAGACCTGGCCCATGCCGCCGGTGGCGAGGACCACCGCGGGGGCGTGCACCGCGCCGACGCCGTCGTGCTGGCCCTCGCCCATGACGTGCAGGGTCACGCCCGCGGTGCGGCCCTCGGCGTCGGTGAGGAGGTCCAGGACGAGCGCGTTCTCCACGGTGCGCAGGGCGGCCCCGCGGACCGCTTCGACCAGGGCGCGGGATATCTCGGCGCCCGTCGCGTCGCCGCCCGCGTGGGCGATGCGGCGGCGGTGGTGGCCGCCCTCGCGGGTCAGCGCGATGTCACCGCCCTCCGCGGTGTCGAAGCGGGCACCGGTCCCGATGAGCCTGCGGACCGCGTCCGGCCCCTCGGTGACCAGGGTCCGCACCGCGGCCTCGTCGCACAGGCCCGCGCCCGCGACCAGGGTGTCGTCGAGGTGCTGCTCGGGGGTGTCGCCCTCGCCGAGCGCGGCGGCGATGCCGCCCTGCGCCCAGCGGGTGGAGCCGTCGTCGAGCCGGGCCTTGGTGACGACCACGGTGGCGAGGCCCGCCGCGGCGCAGCGCAGCGCCGTGGTGAGCCCGGCCACGCCTGAGCCGACCACGACGACATCGGCCTCGATGGACCAGCCGGGGGCGGGGGCGGTCAGCCGTATTCCGGTCACGGGGTGGCTCCGAGGGTCAGCGGGATGTTGTCGATGAGGCGGGTGCGGCCGACCCGGGCGGCGACGGCGAGGAGGGCCTCGCCGGTGGTGCGGTCGTCGGGGATCTCGGTGAAGTCGGCCGGGTCCACCAGCGCCAAATAGTCCAGGGCGAGCGGGGGCTGCGCGGCCGCCGCGTCGTCGAGGATCTGGCGGGCGGCGGTCCGCACCGCCGCCGCGGCCCCGTCCGGGCGGGCCAGGGCCACCGCCTGGGCGTCGGCGGCCAGGCGGGCCTCGCCGAGGGCGGTGAGCGCGGCGGCCCGGCCGGTGGTGGCCGAGGTGGCCGTGGCGCGGGCGTGCAGCGCCTGCTGGGCGGCGAGCCGGTCGCGGGCGGCGAACAGCGCCCGGGACAGGGCGAGGGCGGTGTGCCGCTCCGCCGGGTCCAGGAAGCGGTTGCGGCTGGAGAGCGCCAGCCCGTCCGGCTCGCGGACCGTCGCCACCCCGGCGATCTCCACCGGGAAGTTCAGGTCGCGGACCATGCGGCGGATCAGCGCGAGCTGCTGGGCGTCCTTCTGGCCGAAGAACGCGAGGTCCGGGCGGGTGAGGTGGAGGAGCTTGGCGACGACGGTGAGCATGCCGTCGAAGTGCCCGGGGCGCGAGGCGCCTTCGAGCCGCTCGCCCATGGGGCCGGCCGCGATCCTGACCTGCGGCTCGCCGCCCGGGTAGACCTCGTCGACGGACGGCGCGAAGACCGCGTCCGCCCCGGCGGCGCCCGCCACGGCGAGGTCGGCGTCGAGCGTACGGGGGTAGCGCTCCAGGTCGGCGGCCTCGCCGAACTGGAGCGGGTTGACGAAGACCGTCACGACGACCCGGCCGCCGGGGCCGACCGCCGCTCGGGCGGCGCGGATCAGGGTGGCGTGGCCCTCGTGCAGCGCGCCCATGGTCATGACGACGGCCCGGACGCCCTCCCGGGGCGCGAGGCCGGCCAGCTCGGCGGCGGTGCGGAGCAGGGTGGCGGGCCCGGAGGTGCCAGGGGTGCTGGCGGCGCCAGGGGTGCCGGTGGGGTTGGTCATCGGGACTCCTCGGGTCCGGTGCCGGTGCCTGGATCGGTGCCCGGGTCCGTGCCCGGCGGGTTGGCGCCCGCTCCGGTGCCGTCGGCCAGGACGCCGAGCAGGTCCTCCGCCAGCTCCGGCTTGAGCAGGCCGTGGGCGAGGGCGCGGTCGGCGGTGGCGCGGGCCATCGCGACGTACCCGGCCACCGTCTGCGGGGCGTGGCTGCGCAGCTCGCCGATGTGCGCGGCGACCGTACCGGCGTCACCGCGGGCCACCGGGCCGGTCAGCGCGGCGTCGCCGGAGCGCAGGGCGTTGTCGAGGGCGGCGCCCAGGAGCGGGCCGAGCATCCGGTCCGGGGCGGCCACCCCGGCCGTGCGCAGCAGCTCCATCGACTGGGCCACCAGCGTGACCAGGTGGTTCGCGCCGAGGGCGAGTGCCGCGTGGTAGAGCGGGCGGGCCTCCTCCGCGATCCACTCGGGCTCGCCGCCCATCTCGATGACGAGCGCCTCGGCGGCGAGCCGCAGCTCCTCGGGGGCGGTCACCCCGAAGGAGCAGCCGGCCAGCCGCTGGACGTCGACGGAGGTGCCGGTGAACGTCATCGCGGGGTGCAGGGCGAGCGGCAGGGCGCCGGCGCGCAGCGCCGGGTCCAGGACCCCGGCCCCGTACCGCCCGGAGGTGTGGACGAGGAGCTGCCCCGGCCGCACCGCCCCCGTCCCGGCCAGCCCCTCGACCAGGCCGGGCAGGGCGTCGTCCGGCACCGTCAGCAGCACCAGGTCGGCGCGGGCCAGGACCTCGGCGGGCGGCACCAGCGGTACGTCGGGGAGAAGGGCCGCGGCCCGGCGCACCGACGCGTCGGAGACACCGGAGACGGCGACCGGCCGGTGCCCGGCGAGTCGCAGGGACGCGGCGAGGGCGGGGCCGACCCGGCCCGCGCCCACGACGCCGACCGTCAGGCGGGCGGGGCGGTCCTTGGCTTCCAGGGGTTCGTGGGGGGCTGTTGCGTTCACTCGGCGAGGCCTTCCGTTCCAGTCCGCAGGGGGTACCGGACGATTTCTCTGCATGCTACGCCAGCGTTTCGCCCGTCTCCTCCGCCCGTCCACAGCCTGTGGACGAAAATCGGCGGAGCGGAAAATCGGCTCGGAAAAAGAGTTGAGGCCCGCGGTGTGCGCTGCGTGATGATCGTCCCATGGCAGACATCACAGACACGGACGAGCGGCAGAGGCCCCCGCAGCCGGGGGGCGGGACCGCGCAGGACGATCAGGACGCGCAGCGCCGGCGCCGGGTCGCCGCCTGGCGGGCCGCCCGGCGGACCCTGACCAGGTCGCCCCTGGATCTCCCGCTCGGCGAGCGGCTCGCCGCCCTGGCGGCCGGGTCCGGCTCCGTCACCGACCCGGACGGCCCCACGGACATATACGGCGACGGGGTCGTCGCCGAGCTGGAGAAGCGGGTCGCGGCGCTGCTGGGCATGGAGGCCGCCGCGTTCTTCCCGACCGGGACGATGGCGCAACAGGTCGCGCTGCGGTGCTGGGCCGGGCGGACCGGCAACGACACGGTGGCCCTGCACCCCCTGGCCCACCCGGAGGTGCACGAGCGCGGGGCGCTGGGGGCGGTGAGCGGGCTGCGCACCGTGCACCCCACGGCCGAGCCCCGGCTGCCCACCGCGTCGGAGATCCGCGACTTCGAGGAGCCGTTCGGCACGCTGATGCTGGAGCTGCCGCTGCGCGACGCCGGATTCACCCTGCCGACCTGGCAGGAGCTCCAGGACGTGGTGGAGGCCGCGCGGGAACGGGACGCGGTGGTCCACTTCGACGGTGCCCGGCTCTGGGAGTGCGCCCCGCACTTCGGCCGGGAGCTGCCGGAGATCGCGGCGCTCGCGGACAGCGTGTACGTCTCGTTCTACAAGACCCTCGGCGGGCTGTCCGGGGCCGCCCTGGCAGGGCCGCGCACGCTGGTGGACGAGGCCCGCACCTGGCGCCACCGGTACGGCGGCCAGCTCTTCCAGCAGTTCCCCGCCGCGATCGGCGCCCTGATGGGCCTGGACCGGGAACTGCCCCAACTCCCCGCGTACGTGGCACAGGCGAAGGTCGTCGCCGGGGCGCTGGCCGAGGGCTTCGCGGAGGCGGGCGCCGGCTGGTTCCGGGTCCATCCGGAGCCGCCGCACACGCACCAGTTCCAGGTGTGGCTGCCGTATCCGTCCGACGTCCTGGACGAGGCGGCCGTGCGGCTGGCCGAGGAGACCGGTGTCTGCCTCTTCCGCCGCTGGTGGCCCGCGCCCGCCGGACCGCCCGGGACCTCTTTCACCGAGGTCACCGTGGGACACGAGGGGCTGGAGTGGAGCGCCGCGGACGTACGGGACGCCGTGCGGGCGTTCCTGGAGCGGGTCACCGCCCCGTGACGTCCCGGAGCCGCCGCGCCGATTGACGGCCCCCGTCAACCGGCGCGGCGGTTGTGCGCCCACCCCGCACCATGGAGGGGTGAGTGTGCACATCGACATCGCCGGGCTCGCCCCCGAACGGATCGTCTTCGAGACCTCCCCCCTCGCCGAGCTGGGGCTGGCCCTGCACGCCCTCTCCGAGCCGGGCCACCACCCGGGGCTGCACGGCTGGGCGACGGCCACCGCCAGCGCGCTCGACCCGGACCTCGCCGACCGGCTCCACGAGGCCGACTTCCTGTGGCGCCACACCTTCTCGGACATCTTCCTGCCGTTCGCCGGCATCCGGGACGGCGCCGTCCCCACGGGCGCGACCCTCGCCGACGACCTCGACATCCTCGACCGGCTGGACGACGAACGGTTCGCCGCCGCCGCCCTGGAGTTCACCTGCGCCGGGCTCTACGGGCTCGGCGCGCCCTCCCCGCTCGGCAACGCGAAGATGCGTGCCCGCGCCCTGGAGATGGCCGCGGTGCACGGGCCCCGGCAGGTGGAGTTCACCCGGCGGCTGCTGGCCGACCCGGCGCCGGTGCGCGGCTGGGTGCGGCGGCTGTTCGAGGACTGCGACCGGGCGTTCTTCGCGGACACCTGGCAGCGCGTCCGGGTCCAGCTGGTCGCCGACGCCCGGCACAAGACCGACCTGCTGCGCCGCAAGGGGATCGGCGACGCGATGGCCGCAGTCTCCAGCGCGCTCAGCGTCGACGAGGCGTCCACCCGGATCAGCGCCGACAAGCTGAACGAGGGCCGCACCAGCGCGGTCGGCCCCGGGCTCACCCTCATCCCGTCCACCTTCGGCTGGCCGCACCTCAACCTGCTGCACGCGCCGGGCTGGCGCCCGGTGATCCACTACCCGGTGCACCGGCCGGATCTGCCCTCCCCCGCCTCCGTCGAGCTGCTCCAGCTGCGCATGGAGGCGCTGGCCCACCCGATGCGGATGCGGCTCTGCCGCCACCTCGCCCGCTCCGCCCACACCACCGGCCAGCTCGCCGACACCCACGGCATCACCGCGCCCGAGGTCTCCCGGCACCTGGCGGTGCTGAAGCGGGCGGGCCTGGTCACCACCCGGCGGCGCGGCCGGTACGTGCTGCACCAGCTGGACCTGACCTCGGTGGCCCGGCTGGGCAGCGACTTCCTGGAGGGCATCCTGCGCTGAGCCCGGCCCCGGCCCGGGTCAGTGCGGGCCGCCCCCGGCCCGGACCAGCCCCGTCTCGTACGCGAGGACCACGACCTGCACCCGGTCGCGCAGCTCCAGCTTGGTGAGGATGCGGCCCACATGCGTCTTCACCGTCGCCTCGGAGAGCACCAGGCGCCCGGCGATCTCCCCGTTGGACAGGCCCTGGGCGACCAGCAGCATCACCTCGCGCTCGCGCTCGGTGAGCCGGGCGATGTCCTTGTGCTTCGGCTCGTCCGAGCGGCCCGGCAGCATCGGGGAGAAGCGGTCGAGCAGCCGGCGGGTGGTCGACGGGGCGACGACCGCGTCCCCGCTGTGCACGGAGCGGATCGCGGCGAGCAGCTCGGCGGGCGGCACGTCCTTGAGCATGAAGCCGCTGGCCCCGGCCTTCAGCCCGGAGAAGGCGTACTCGTCGAGGTCGAAGGTGGTCAGGATCAGCACCTTCGGCGCGTCCGGCCGCTCGCAGATCCGCCGGGTCGCCTCGACCCCGTCCAGCCGGGGCATCCGTACGTCCATCAGCACCACGTCGACCTCGGTGGAGCGGAGCGCCTCGATCGCCTCCGCGCCGTCGCCCGCCTCGGCCACGACCTCCATGTCCGGCTGGGCGGCGAGCACCATCCGGAAGCCGGTGCGCAGGAGCACCTGGTCGTCGACGAGCATCACACGGATCGCCATGAGGGGGTCCTGTCTCCTGTTGTCCGAAGTGCCGATGGGTTCTGATGGGCGCTGACGCGTACTGACGGGCGCTGGATCGCCGCTGACCGGATGCCGGTGCGCGGACCGCGCGGGCCCGGGCGCGCCGGGCGTCAGGTCGGTTTGAGCGGCAGCAGCGCGCTGATCCGGAAGCCGCCGCCGGGGCGCGGCCCGGCGTCCAGCGTGCCACCGACCATCCCGACCCGCTCCCGCATACCGATCATCCCGTGCCCCGCGCCGTCCGCGCCGCCGTCCTCGTACAGCTCGTGCGCCGCGCCCCGCCCGTCGTCCTCGACCAGCAGACCGAGGCCGTCGTCGAAGTAGAGCAGCCGCACACTGGCCCCGGCGTCCGGGCCACCGTGCTTGCGGGTGTTGGTCAGGGCCTCCTGCACGATCCGGTACGCGGTCAGCTCGACCCCGCTGGGCAGCGGGCGCGGGGTGCCCTCGACCTTGAAGTCGACCGCCAGCCCGGTCCGCCGGACCTGCTCGATCAGCTCCTGGATCTGCTCCACGTCGGGCTGCGGGACGTACTCCCCGCTCTCCTGCGCGTCGCCGGTGCGCAGCACCCCGAGCAGCCGGCGCATCTCGGCGAGCGCCTGGCGGCCGGTGCTGGAGATGGTCTCCAGGGCCTGCTTGGCCTGGTCCGGCGCCGCGTCCATGACGTAGGCGGCACCGTCGGCCTGCACCACCATCACCGACACGTTGTGCGCGACCACGTCGTGCAGCTCCCGGGCGATCCGGGCCCGCTCCGCCGCCACCGCGACCTTCGACTGCGCCTCGCGCTCCCGCTCCAGCCGGGCCGCCCGCTCCTCCAGCTGACGGAAGTAGGCCCGCCGGGTCCGCATCGAGTCGCCGAGCACCCAGGCGAGCACGAACGGCACCGTCAGCACGACGACGATGAAGACCTCTTCGGCCCAGTTGACCGGCGGCACCTCCCCCGGCCAGCGCATCTTGGACAGGCTCGCCGCGGCCAGACTGCACGCCAGCGCCAGCCGGGACGCCCAGCGCTGCCCCACCGTGGCCACGGTGAAGACGATGACCAGCATCGCGAAGTTCATGACCCCGGGTTTCACCCCGGTGACCAGCTGCGCCACCCCCATCGCGATGGCGAGCAGCAGCATCTTCTCCGGCGCCCGCCTGCGCAGCGCCACGACCGTGCAGTACCCGACCGTGATCAGAACGGCGGCGACGCGCTGCCGCGCCGTCTCCCCGAGCCCCACCATGGACAGCCCCGAGAGCCCGAGGAGGGCGACGGCCCAGAAGACGTCGACGCCCGTCGGGTGTCTGCGAAGGAAGTCGTAGAGACGCTGCACGCGACCCAGCGTAGGGACAGGCACGGGGCGGGTGGGTCAGCCGAAGGGCCGATCCGGCTTCCGGGGCCGTACTCCCCAAGGTGGAGACTTGGCTCCGTGACGGACGAGTGGCGTGGGTGGCAGGAGGCGGCGGAGGCCGCGCTCTACGGGGACGAGGGCTTCTACCGGAGCCCCGAAGGGCCCGCCGGCCACTTCCGTACCTCGGTGCACGCATCCGCGCTCTTCGCCGCCGCCGTGGCCCGGCTGCTGGTCGCGACGGCCCGGGGACTGGGCACCGAGCGGGTCGATCTGGTGGACCTGGGGGCGGGCCGGGGCGAGCTGTTGACGGGGGTGCTGGCCGCGCTGCCCGCCGAGGGCGGCGAGGGGCTGACGGTACGGGCCCGGGGGGTGGAGCTGGCGGACCGGCCGCCCGGCCTCGATCCCCGGATCGGGTGGAGCTCCCGGCTGCCGTCCCGCACGTACGGGTTGCTGTTCGCCAACGAGTGGCTGGACAACGTCCCGGTCCCGGTCGCCGAGACCGGCGAGGACGGCGTCGACCGCTACGTCCTGGTCCGGCCGCGGGACGGGGCCCAGCGGCCGGGGGCGCCGGTGACCGGTGCGGACGCCGCGTGGCTGCGCCGCTGGTGGCCCTCGGCCGGGCCGGGGAGCCGGGCGGAGATCGGCCGCCCCCGGGACGCCGCCTGGGCGCGGGCGGTGGCCACGCTGACCGGGGGGCTCGCGGTGGCGGTGGACTACGCCCACGAACGGGCGGCGCGGCCCCCCTTCGGCACCCTGACCGGCTTCCGGGCGGGCCGGGAGGTGGCGCCGGTGCCGGACGGGAGCTGCGACCTCACCTCGCACGTGGCGCTGGACGCCTGCGCGGCGGCGGGTGCGGCGGTGGCCGGTACGGAGCCCGAGCTGCTGACCCAGCGCGAGGCGCTGCACCGCCTCGGGGTGCGCGGCGGGCGCCCGCCGCTGGCGCTGGCCTCGTCCGACCCGGCCGGTTACGTACGGGCGCTGGCCTCGGCGGGCGAGGCGGCGGAGCTGACGGCCCGGGGCGGCCTCGGCGACTTCGGCTGGCTGGTGCAGCGCGGGGGTCCGGGGCCCGGCCCCGTCGCGTTCACGTAATACTGACCGCATGACGGAGACGACGGTCGGCATCGGCGGCGCGGCGGAGAGCACGGACATGGTGCTCAACATCGGTCCCCAGCACCCCTCCACGCACGGTGTGCTCCGGCTGCGGATCGTGCTGGACGGCGAGCGGGTGCTGAGCGCGGAGCCGGTCGTCGGCTACATGCACCGCGGCGCGGAGAAGCTGTTCGAGGCGCGCGACTACCGGCAGATCGTGATGCTCGCCAACCGCCACGACTGGCTGTCGGCGTTCTCCAACGAGCTGGGCGTCGTGATGGCCGTGGAGCGGATGCTCGGCATGGAGGTCCCCGAGCGCGCGGTCTGGACCCGTACGCTCCTCGCCGAGCTGAACCGGGTGCTGAACCACCTGATGTTCCTCGGCTCCTACCCGCTCGAACTCGGCGGGATCACCCCGGTCTTCCACGCCTTCCGGGAGCGCGAGGAGCTCCAGGGCGTGATGGAGGAGATCTCCGGCGGCCGGATGCACTACATGTTCAACCGGGTCGGCGGCCTCAAGGAGGACCTCCCGGCGGGCTGGACCGGCCGGGTCCGGGACGCCGTCGCCGCCGTCCGCTCCCGGATGGGCGTCTACGACGACCTGGTGCTCGGCAACGAGATCTTCCGGGGCCGCACCCGCGGCGTGGGCGTGCTCGCGGCCGACGCGGTGCACGCGTACGGGGTGTCCGGGCCGATCGCCCGCGCCTCGGGCGTCGACTTCGACCTGCGGCGCGACGAGCCGTACCTGGCGTACGGGGAGCTGCGGGACACGTTGAAGGTGGTCACCCGGACCGAGGGCGACTGCCTGGCCCGCTTCGAGTGCCTGCTGGAGCAGACGCACAACGCGCTGGAGCTCGCGGACGCCTGCCTGGACCGGCTGACCGAACTGGCGCCCGGCCCGGTCAACCAGCGGCTGCCCAAGGTGCTGAAGGCCCCCGAGGGCCACACCTACGCCTGGACCGAGAACCCGCTCGGCATCAACGGCTACTACCTGGTCTCCAAGGGCGAGAAGACCCCGTACCGGCTGAAGCTCCGCTCCGCCTCGTACAACAACATCCAGGCGCTCACCGAGCTGCTGCCGGGCACGCTGGTCGCCGACATGGTGGCGATCCTGGGCTCGCTCTTCTTCGTCGTCGGCGACATCGACAAGTAGCGCCGGGCACGTCGGACGCGCGCACCCGGCGCGTACACCGGGGTGCGCGTCCGACGTTCGGGTCCGGCTACGAGATCGCGCTGCGGAGCTCCACCACGTCGAGCTGCTCGGTCTCGTCGTGCGCGGTCAGGTCGATGACCTTGCCGACGGCTCCTTTGGCGGCCCGGTCGGTGCGGTGCGCGGCCAGCGCCTCCTCGCCCACCACGTCGGCGAGGTCCTCGTCCTGCACGGACTCGATCGCGGCGCGGTTCTTCTGCGTCTGCGTGCCGAAGAAGTCGAAGCTGCCCTGCGGCACCGGCTGACGGCGCGCCGGCGCGTACGGGGCGACGGCCGAGGCGGGCGACGCGGGGCGGGCCGGGGGGAGCGCGACGGACTGCCGGGCCGGGGGCAGCGGGGCCGGGGGACGCAGATGGCGCGCGGCGGTCCGGTCCTCCTCGGCGGCGGGCGGCGCGGCCGGGGCGGGCGCGGCGGCCGGGCGCCGGGCGACCTCGGTCCGGCGGGCCTGCTCGGCGGCGCGGCGGGCCTCCTGGAGCGCGGCGTTGCGGGAGAGGTCCTGGAGCGCCTGGGCGGCCCGGAGATAGGCGCCCGGCGTCGGCGTGGAGGTCGCGGCGGCCAGCTCCCGGGGGGCCTTGGCAGCCGGCTCGCGGGGGGCGGCTGCCTCCAGCGCGAGCTGCCTGCGGCCCTCCAGGGCACTGGCCCGGCCGGTCTCGGCGTTGGCGTACCGGCGCAGCAGCGCGGCGTGCTCCCCGCGCAGGTTGGCCAGCTCCACGCGCTTGCGGCGCAGCTTCGTCTCCAGCCGGGCGCGCAGCTCCCGCGCCTCCTCCAGGTCGGATTCCAGCTCGGCCGCCCGCTCCTCGGCGCGCCACTCGTCGCCCGCCCGGGCCCGGGCCAGCTCGGCGACGCGGCGGCCGGCGTCCCGGTCCCAGCTGCGCATCAGGTACGCGCCGGTCACGGCGGCCACCGCCGTGACGGCCACCAGCCCGCGCAGGACCAGGGGCTCGGCCAGCAGCCAGGAGCCCGCGGCACAGACGACCGATACTCCGGCGACCGCCGACGGCGGAAGGATTCTGTGCAGAGGTGGCGAATGGCGATGACGTCCACGTGGCATGGCCTGAAATTTACCGTGTGTGCGAGGCACTTGGGGGGCCGCCCGTCAATCTGTTCCCTGCCGGTTACCTGACGGCCCCCTTTTCCCTCCGTTTCCTACTTCTCGACCAGTCCCTTCGTACGGAGATAGTCCCCGGCGACATCGGCCGGCTTTGCCCGCTCGGCGTCGACCTTGCGGTTCAGTTCCGCGAGATCCCCGGTGGTGAGGGTCTTGGTGAGCCGGCCGAGCGCTTCGGCGATCTCGGGGGAACCGGCGTCCTTCGCGTTGACGACCGGCAGGACGTTGTCGGCGTTCTGGAGCTTCTTGTCGTCCTCCAGGAACACCAGGTCGTAAGCGTCCAGCACGGCGTCCGTGGTGGTGGTGAGGACCAGTTGGTCCTTGCCGTCCTTGACCGCCTGCTTGGACTGCGGAGTACCGACTCCCTTGGGGTCGATTCCGGTGACGTCGATGCCGTACGTCTTCTTCAGACCCGGTGCGCAGAAGGGCCGCACCTCGCACTCGTCGCCCGCCGCGATCTTCACCGGGACCTTCGAGCGGCCGAGGTCGGAAAGGGATTTGATCTTGTTCTTCGCGGCGAATTCCTTGGTCACCGCGAAGGCGTTCTGGTCGACCGCCGCACCGGCCGGGAGGACCTTCAGCCCGCGCGGGGCGGCGAGCTTCTCCAGGGCGGCGACCGTGGCCGCCGTGTCGCCCGAGGCGACCGGTGCCTTCGCGGCCTTCTCCGCGCCGTTCGCCTTGGCGTTGAGGAATTCGGCGATCGTCGCCGCGTATTCGGGTACGACGTCGATCTCGCCCTTCTCCAGGGACGGCTCGTACAGCTCCCGGTTGGCCACGGTGGTGACGGAGGTGCGGTACCCGGCGTCGGCCAGGATCTGCGCGTACAGCTCCGCGAGGATCTTGGACTCGGTGAAGGAGGCGGCGCCGACGACCAGCGGGCCCTTCTTCCCGGAGCCGGACTCCGCGGCGGCACCGCCCCCCTTCTCCTTCTCCAGGCTGTCGCCGCCGCAGGCGGCGAGCGAACCGGCCAGCGCGGCCATGCCGATGACCGCGCCGGCTATGCGCGAGGACTTGCTCATGTGTTGTTCTCCGTCCACAGCAACAGGGTGATCAGGGATCCGCGGGGAAGGGGAGCGGTCGGCCGCCGGGCCCGCGCGCGTACGGACGGCGTCATGCCGCCCGGCGGCGGCCCAGCGGCGACAGCAGCCGGTCCAGGGCCACCAGCACGCCCTCCACCAGCAGCGCGAGCGCGGCGACCAGCACCGCCCCCGCGACCACCTGCGGGGTGTTGTAGGTGTTGAAGCCGGCGGTGATGATCCGGCCGAGGCCGCCCTGGCCGACCATCGCCGCGATCGTGGCCGTGGCGACCACCTGGACGGCGGCCGACCGCAGCCCGGTCATCACCATCGGGTGGGCCAGCGGCAGCTCGACCCGGAGGAAGAGCTGACGGCCGGTCATGCCCATGCCTCGCGCCGCCTCCGTCACCGACCGGTCGACCTCCGTCATCCCGACGTAGGCGTTGGTCAGCAGCGGCGGCACCGCGAACAGCACCAGCGCGACGACCGTCGGCACGTAGCCGGCGTTGCGCAGCGGCGAGACCATGAAGAGGGCCAGCACGGCGAAGACCGGTACCGCCCGCCCCACGTTGGAGATGTTGACCGCCAGCGCGCCGCCCTTCCCTAGATGCCCCAGATACAGGCCGACGGGCAGCGCGACCACGCACGCCAGGGCGAGCGCCACCCCGCTCACGTACAGGTGCTCGGCGAGCCGGTGGGCCGCACCGCTCTCCCCCGACCAGTTGGCCCCGGTGGTGAGCCACGCCCAGGCCCCGCTCATGACCCCCATGGATTCAGACCGCCTTCGCCGCCGGGTCCGCCACGGGGGCGGTACGTATGCGGGTCCAGGGCGTCAGCAGCCGCTGCACGCCGAGCAGCAACAGGTCCGCGACGACCGCCAGCAGCACGCACAGCACCGAGGCGGTGAGCACCTGGGCCTTGAAGAAGCTGGGCAGCGCGTCCCCGATGAGGTTGCCCAGCCCGCCCCTGCCGACGATCGAACCGACCGTCGTCAGCGCGATCGTGGAGACCGTGGCGATCCGCACCCCGGCCATCAACGCGGGCATCGCCAGGGGAAGTTCGACCTCCCACAGCAGCCGCACCGGCCCGTAGCCCATCCCTCTCGCCGCCTCCTTCGCCTCCGGCGGAACGGCTTCGAGGCCCGCCAGGATGTTCCGCACCAGGACGGTCAGCGAGTAGAGCACGAGGCCGGTGACCACCAGGGCGGCGGAGAGCCCGAAGAGGGGCAGCAGCAACGAGAAGAGGGCGAGCGAGGGGACCGTGTAGAGCACCGTAGTCAGCCCGAGCACCGGGGCGGCGAACCGCCGGCCGCGCCGCGCCAGCAGCGCCAGCGGAAAGGCCACCAGAAGCCCGATCGCCACCGAGACCCCGGTGATCCAGACGTGTTGGACCGTCGCGTCGGTCAACTCCTGGCCGCGGGAACGGAGATACTCCCCGCAGATCCAGTCGTTCGCCACCAGGCAGTTCTTCCCCGCGGCCATCCGCCCCCACCTCCCGTCGGCACTTCGTACGCCTGTCCGGTGACCCTATCCTCGGCCACTGACAATCGTGGGGACCGTTGTATTTCAGCAACACGCCCTTCACAGAACTCGCGCCACAATGGGGGAACCATGATCCGTTTCGAGCACGTCACCAAGCGGTACGCGGACGGCACCACCGCCGTCGACGACCTTTCCTTCGAGGTCGCCGAGGGTGAACTGGTCACGCTCGTCGGACCGTCCGGCTGCGGCAAGACGACGACCATGAAGATGGTGAACCGGCTGACCGAACCGACCGAGGGCCGGATATTCGTCGACGGGGACGACATATCCACCATCGACCCCGTCGCACTCCGCCGCCGTATCGGATATGTGATCCAGCAGGTGGGGCTCTTCCCGCACCGCACGGTCCTGGAGAACACCGCGACCGTCCCGCATCTCCTGGGCTGGAAAAAGGGAAAGGGACGGCAGCGCGCGGCCGAACTCCTCGACCTGGTCGGACTCGACCCTTCCGTTTATGGCGACCGCTATCCGGAACAACTTTCCGGAGGTCAGCGCCAACGCGTCGGCGTGGCAAGGGCGCTGGCCGCCGACCCGCCGGTCCTGCTGATGGACGAGCCTTTCGGCGCGGTCGACCCGGTCGTCCGGGAACGGCTCCAGAACGAATTCCTGAAACTCCAGGAACAGGTCCGCAAAACCGTCCTGTTCGTCACCCACGACATCGAGGAGGCCGTCCGGCTCGGCGACCGGATCGCCGTCTACGGACAGGGCTCCATCGAGCAGTTCGACACCCCCGCCACCGTGCTCGGCGCCCCCGCCACCCGGTACGTCGCGGACTTCGTCGGCGCCGACCGCGGCCTCAAGCGGCTCTCCGTCACCCCCGTCGAGGAGAGCGACCTCGACCAGCCCCCGGTCGTCCACCTCGACGACCCCCTGGCCCGGGCCACCGGACGGCTCCGCGCCGAGGGCGCGCGCTGGGCCGTCGTCCTGGACGGCGAGGACCAGCTGCACGGCTGGCTCCCGGCCGACGCCGCCGACGCGGCCGACGCAACCGGGACCGTACGCGCGCACGCCCGCCGGATGGAGGCGTGGCTCCCCCTCGGCGCCCCGCTCAAACAGGCGTTCTCCACCATGCTCCAGCACGACGCCGGCTGGATCGCCGTCCTCGACGCGCAGGGCACCGGCCGCTTCCTCGGCGTCCTCACCCCCGCCCGGCTGCACGAGGCGCTGCGCCGCTCGATCGACGCGGACGCCCAGGACCTCCCGCGGGCCGAGGTGACGGTCGAGACCGTGGAGCGCGCCACGCTCTGAGCCGGGGCCCCCGGGGACGGGCGACCGTCAGTTCTCGCTGAGCCGGCTGCTCAGCCAGTCCAGCGCCGAGGGGATCTCCCGCCGCCAGGTGTTGAAGTTGTGCCCGCCGCTGTCCAGCACGATCGAGGACACCTGGGCGGGCGCCTTCACCTTGGAGATGAACCGCCGCGTGGTGGTGTAGTTGCCCTCGCCGTGCCGGGAGGTGGTGACCAGGAAGGACGAGTCGGGCTGCGGCATGTTGTCCAGCGTCCACATCAGGTCCGCCCGGTTCCGCGCGTCCTGGTCGCCCTGGAAGAGGTCACCGGTCGTCGGGTCCTCGGCCGCCTTGTAGTAGGCGGAGAGCCCGGCGCTCGCGATGAACCGGTCCGGGTGGTGCAGCCCGATCTTCAGCGCGCAGTAGCCACCGGTCGAGTTGCCGATGATGCCCCAGTTCCGGGCGAGCCTCCCGACCCGGTACGACTCGGAGACCGCCTGCGGCACGTCCTCGGCCAGGAAGGTCTCGGTCTGCGGCCCGCCCTCGATGTCCACGCACTCGGTGTCCCGGGGCGGCGCGACCGTCGGCCGCAGCATCACCAGGATCATCGGCTGCGACCGTCCTGCTTTCACCCGTTCGTGTGCGGTCCGCGGATAGTCGAGCCCCTTGAGGAGGTTCTCCGCGACCCCCGGATAGCCGGTCAGCACCTCGACCGCGGGGAACTTCCGACGCGAGAAGGCCGGCTGGAAGTACTCCGGCGGCAGGTACACGTACGCCGAGCTCTCGATCCCCGACCGCTTGCCCGCGACCACGACCTTGTCGATCCGGCCGCTCACCTCGGGGCGCGGTCCGCCCGGCACCTGCGGCCGCTGCTCCCCGACCCGGACGATGTTCTTCGAGGCCAGGGTGGCCGCCGCGTGGTCGGTGACCACACCCAGGTCCTGCTTCCGGCCGAACAGATCGGCCCACGACCCGTAGAAGAGGAAGGAGTTGTTCGCCACCAGGGCCACCGTGACGAAGATGGTCACCTGGGTTGCCAGCATGAGGCCGATCCGGCCGGACACCGCGGGCACGCTGCGACGGGACAGCCGGGGCCAGAGCCAGATCGTGGCGGCGAAGAACACCACGGCCAGCACGATGGCCAGAACCAGAAGCGTCTTACTGGTAAGACCCATGGATGGTGAGCTTTCTTCTCTGGAATTTTCCGTGCGTGGGTGAACCCGCGGCGCGGAAGCCTCGTCCTACAGATCGCACATCGTCCTGAGGCATATGTCCGAAGGACTCAAGATTCTCTCGCGGAGCCACGGGAAGCGATGTCTGTCACGCTAGATGGGGATAAATCGGGATCGGTTCCGAGTCCCGTAAGCAAGTTCGTACGAGGCCCCCGCCCCGAAACGGTACCGGGCCTCGTGGGTACCGCCTGCACCGTCGTCGGCCTGATCGACGTCGCCGCGGGCGTCTTCCCCCGCTTCCGGCACAGCCGGATGCACACCCTCGCCGAGGTGCTGCCCGGCGCCCTCGGCCCGTTCGCCGCCGCGCTCTCGCTGAGCGCCGGCGTCCTCCTCCTGCTCCTCGCCCACGGCCTCAAGCGGCGCAAGCGGCGGGCCTGGCGGGCCGCCGTCCTGCTGCTCCCGGCCGGCGCCCTCGCGCAGTTCACGTACCGTCACTCGGTGGTCGGCGCCCTGGTCTCGCTGGCGCTCTGCATGCTGCTGGTCCGTCACCGGGGCGAGTTCTCCGCCCTCCCCGACCCCCGCAGCCGCTGGCGCGCGCTGGCCAACTTCGTCCTCCTCGGCGCGGGTTCGCTCGCCCTGGGCGTCGCCGTCGTCAGCGCGCACCCCGGCCGGGTGGTCGGCGACCCCAGCATCGCCGACCGGCTCCAGCACGCCCTGTACGGGATGCTCGGCGTCGAGGGCCCCGTCCGGTACACCGGCGACACCTCCTGGACCGTGGGCTACTCCCTCGGCGCCCTGGGCCTGCTGACCGCCGTCACCACCGTCTACTTCGCCTTCCGCCCCGAGCACCCGGCCGCCCGGCTCACCGAGGACGACGAGGTCCGGCTGCGCGCCCTCCTGGAGAAGCACGGCGGCCGCGACTCGCTCGGCCACTTCGCCCTCCGCCGCGACAAGGGCGTCGTCTTCTCCCCCAGCGGCAAGGCCGCCGTCTGCTACCGCGTGGTGTCCGGGGTGATGCTCGCCAGCGGCGACCCGATCGGCGACGTCGAGGCATGGCCCGGCGCCATCGAGCGCTTCATGGACGAGGCCCGGGCCCACTCCTGGACCCCCGCCGTGATGGGGTGCAGCGAGACCGGCGGCGAGGTCTGGACCCGCGAGACCGGACTCGACGCCCTGGAACTCGGCGACGAGGCGGTGGTGGACGTCGCGGATTTCTCCCTCGCCGGGCGCCCGATGCGCAACGTACGCCAGATGGTGAAGCGCATTGAACGCCTCGGCTACGAGACCCGCGTCCGCCGCGTCCGCGACATCGGCGAGGACGAGCTCGCCCGCATCCGCCGCGCCGCCGACGACTGGCGCGGCACCGACCACGAGCGCGGCTTCTCCATGGCGCTCGGCCGGCTCGGCGACGCGGCCGACGGCGACTGCGTCGTCGCCACCGCCCACAAGGCCGACGAGTCCGGCACGGACTCCCCGTACGGCGACCTGAAGGCCGTACTCCACTTCGTCCCCTGGGGCACCGACGGCATGTCCCTCGACCTGATGCGCCGTGACCGCTCCGCCGACCCCGGCATGAACGAGCTGCTGATCGTCGCCGCCCTCCAGGCCGCCCCCGGCCTCGACGTCGAGCGCGTCTCGCTGAACTTCGCGATGTTCCGCTCGGCCCTCGCCCGCGGCGAGAAGCTGGGCGCCGGGCCGGTGCTGCGGACCTGGCGCGGGCTGCTGATCTTCCTCTCCCGCTGGTTCCAGATCGAGTCGCTGTACAAGTTCAACGCCAAGTTCCGGCCCCGCTGGGAACCCCGCTTCGTCGTCTACCGCAACGCCGGGGACCTCCCCCGGATCTCCTTCGCCGCCATGCAGGCGGAGGGCTTCGTCAGCTTCTCCCTCCCCCGCCCCTTCGCCCGCCGCTTCCCGGCCCCCGGCCCCCGCCCCTGCGCCCACACCCCCGCTCCGGGCCCCGAGCGGCACGCGCACGCGGCATAGTCCCCCTCCGTACAGGCCTACGCTGGACACATGAGTACGTTGCGTGGACGAGGCACGGTCCAGGGCCTGCCGGAGTGGGACCGCTGCGCGGTCATGGGTGTCGTGAACGTGACCCCGGACTCCTTCTCCGACGGAGGCCGCTGGTTCGACACCACGGCCGCGGTCAAACACGGCCTCGACCTGGTCGCCCAGGGCGCCGACCTGATCGACGTCGGCGGCGAGTCGACCCGCCCCGGCGCCACCCGCGTGGACGCCGAGGAGGAGCTGCGGCGGGTGGTCCCGGTGGTCCGGGGACTGGCCGCCGAGGGGGTCACGGTCTCCGTCGACACCATGCGGGCCCGGGTCGCCGAGCAGGCCGTCGCGGCGGGCGCCGTCCTGGTCAACGACGTGAGCGGCGGCCTCGCCGACCCCGACATGATCCCGGTCGTCGCCGCGGCCGGCGCCCCGTTCGTCGTGATGCACTGGCGCGGCTTCAGCGAGTCCATGAACAGCCGCGCGGTCTACGGGGACGTCGTCGCCGAGGTCGTCGCGGAGCTGCGCGAACGGATGGACGCCGTGGTCGCGGGCGGTATCGCCCCGGAACGCGTCGTGATCGACCCCGGCCTCGGCTTCGCCAAGGAGGCCGCCCACGACCTCGCCCTGATCGCCCGCCTCGACGCGCTGCGCGCCCTGGGCCGCCCCCTGCTGGTCGCCGCCTCCCGCAAGCGCTTCCTCGGCCACGTCCTGGCGGGCGAGGGCGCCACACCACCGCCCGCCCGCGAACGCGACGCCGCCACCGCGGCCGTCTCCGCGCTCTCCGCGCACGCCGGCGCCTGGGCCGTCCGGGTCCACGAGGTGCGGGCCACCGCCGACGCGGTCCGGGTAGCCCGCGCCGTCGAGGGAGCCGCGTGAGCACCGGCCGCGACGAGCACGCGGAGGCCGCCGCCGACATCGCCGCCGTCGAACGGGCCAACACCGCCTTCTACGAGGCGATGGAGCACGGCGACTTCGAGGAGCTCTCCGGGCTCTGGCTGCCCGGCGAGGACCTCACCGTCTCCTGCGTCCACCCGGGCTGGCCGGTGCTGACCGGCCGCGGCGAGGTGCTGCGCAGCTATGCGCTGATCATGGCGAACACCGAGTACATCCAGTTCTTCCTGACCGACGTCGGGATCTCGATGACCGGCGACACCGCCCTGGTGACCTGCACGGAGAACATCCTCAGCGGCGGACCCGCCGAGGACGGCAACGCGCTCGGCCCGCTGGTCGGCCAGCTCGTCGTGGCCACCAATGTGTTCCGGCGCACACCGGACGGCTGGAAGCTCTGGTCCCACCACGGCTCCCCCGTACTCACCGAAACCGGTGAAGAAGGGGACGAAGAGTCCTCCTCCTGACCCGTCCGGCCCCTCCTCCCCGACCCGTCCGGTCCCGCCTCGTCGCCCGGTCCCGGCCCGCTTCCGCCCCGGATTCCGGCCGACCGTACGCCGGAAAGGGGTTGGAACCGGGAAGCGCGGGTATACGCGGCTTCCAGCCCCCGTGGAATCCGCTTGCCGGGTACCCACGGGAGAGTGCCGTCAGTGCTCGAAGGTAAATTCGAAAGTGGGCACCTCGCCGTCCGCACGCGGCCCCGTGTCTCAGGACCAACGAGAGCAGGAGTGATTCGCGTGGATCGTGTCGCGCTGCGCGGCCTCAAGGCCCGTGGACACCATGGCGTCTTCCCCAAGGAGCGGGAGGAGGGCCAGACGTTCATCGTCGACCTGGTGCTCGGCCTCGACACCCGTCCGGCGGCGGCCTCCGACGACCTGACGAAGACCGTGCACTACGGCGTCGTCGCGGAGGAGGTCGTCGAGGTCGTGCGGGGCGAGCCCGTCGACCTGATCGAGACACTCGCGGACCGTATCGCCCGCACGTGCCTCAAGCACGAAGGGGTCGAGGAGGTGGAGGTGGTGGTGCACAAGCCGGACGCGCCGATCACCGTCCCCTTCGACGACGTCACCATCACCATCACCCGGAGCCGAGCATGACCTCGTTTTCCACCGAAGGGCAGAGCGACCCGACCGTCCAGCCCGTGCCCGCCTCCGTGGTCGAGCAGGTGGACGCGGCGGACATCACCCTCTCCAACCCGAAGCGGGCCGTGATCTCCCTCGGCTCCAACCTCGGCAACCGCCTGGAGACCCTCCAGGGCGCCATAGACGCCCTGGAGGACACCCCCGGCCTCCGGGTCAAGGCGGTCTCCCCGGTGTACGAGACGGAGCCCTGGGGCGTCGAGCCCGGCTCCCAGTCCTCGTACTTCAACGCGGTGATCGTCGTGAAGACGACGCTCCCCCCGTCCTCCCTGCTGGAGCGCGGCCAGGCCGTCGAGGAGGCGTTCGAGCGGGTCCGCGAGGAGCGCTGGGGCCCGCGCACCCTCGACGTCGACATCGTCGCCTACGCGGACGTCGTCTCCGACGACCCGGTGCTCACCCTTCCGCACCCCAGGGCCGCCGAACGGGCCTTCGTCCTCGCCCCCTGGCTGGACGTCGACCCCGAGGCCCAGCTGCCCGGCTCCGGTCCGGTGACCCAACTGCTGGCCGCGGTCGGCCGGGACGGCGTACTGCCCCGGACCGACCTGGAACTCCGGCTGCCCGAGTAGTCGTTAGGCTCGACGGAAAAGGCCCGTCCGGTACGCCGGGACGGGCCACCGGCGACAGGGGCCGCGCGGGCGGCGAAGGGTGGATCACGCGGTGAAGCAACTCAGGCTCGGGGTACTGGCCGGCCTCTTCGCCGCGGCCGGGGTGCTCTCCTGGGGCGGCGCCCGCCTCTGGGACGCCCTGGGCAGCCTGCCGAGCGTGCCCCTCGCCGCCCCGATCGTCCTCGCGGTGATCGCCGTCGTCCTGCTGGCGACGGCGTTCACCCTCCGCTCCCGGCTGCGCGCCCAGCGCGAGCGCCGGCCGGGGGCCAAGGGCATCGAGCCGCTGATGGCGGCCCGCGCGCTGGTCTTCGCCCAGGCCAGCGCCCTGGTCGTCGCCCTGGTCTCCGGCATGTACGGCGGCACCGGCGTCTTCCTCCTCGGCCACCTCGACCAGCCCGCCCGCCGCGACCAGGCGATCTACGCCGGCTTCGCCGTCCTCGCCGGAATCGCCGTGATCGCCGCGGCCCTCTGGCTGGAGCGCATCTGCAAGCTCCCCGACGACGAGGACGGGAACAAGACCTCGGCGACCGCGTAGGTCCTGGATCACCACGCCTGACGAGCCAGGTGCCCGTTCACCAGGAAGGTCGGATACGGGTCCAGGCAGAAGCCGTAGAAGGTGAACGGCTTTCCATCGGCACGGCGGGGGCGTACGTCCACGACCTCGACCCGGCCCGACTCGACCGGGTGCAGGGGATGCTGTTCCGGCCGGAAGGTTCCGCGGGCCGCCCAGTTGTCGACGACGGTGAGATGGGATGCGAGCCCTCGCGGCCGGGGGGTGAACCGCGCACCGATGACCCCGGCGAGCTCGGCCAGGAAACCGACGTTCGCGCTCACGGTGAACGCCGTGTGGCTGGTCACCACGTCCACGGCATCCCGTGCCTTGGCGACCGTCACACCCGTGACGGTCGTCCGCACCGTGCGGGTCGCGTCCAGCGTCCAGAGCCGGGTCCCGGCCCGCACACTCCGGGCCTGTTCACGCCCGCCCACCGCGTTCACGGTCTGCTTGCTCGGAAGTCCCTGCCCCATGAACGCATCCTCCCGGACCCGGATGATCTACACCGGTCCAGGAGGATAGGCCCAGTTACGGACAATCCGGCTATCGCGCCAGTATCAGACTCATCGCCTCGGCCCTCGTCGAGGCGTCACGCAGCTGGCCCCGCACCGCCGAGGTCGTCGTCTTCGCCCCGGGCTTGCGGATACCGCGGACCGACATGCACATGTGCTCTGCCTCGATGACCACGATCGCGCCGCGCGCTTCCAGGATGCGCATCAGCGAGTCCGCGACCTGCGTGGTCAGCCGCTCCTGCACCTGCGGCCGCCGGGCGTAGACCTCGACCAGCCGGGCCAGCTTGGAGAGCCCGGTGATCTTGCCGCTCTCCGCCGGGATGTAGCCGATGTGCGCGACACCGTGGAACGGCAGCAGGTGGTGTTCGCAGAGGCTCACGATCTCGATGTCCTTCACCAGGACCATCTCGTCGTGGCCCAGGTCGAACGTGGTAGTCAGGACGTCCTCGGGCGCCTGCCACAGACCCGCCAGGATCTCCTTGTACGCCCTCGCCACCCGCGCCGGGGTCTCCCGGAGGCCCTCGCGGTCCGGGTCCTCGCCCACGGCGATGAGGAGCTCGCGGACTGCCGCCTCGGCCCTCTTCTCGTCGAACTCGCCGATCGAACCCTGGCCGTCCAGCGTCACCGGGTCGGTCATCTGTGCCTCGTTCCTCTGAACTGTCACCCGCGCATACCCCCGCACGGACGTACGAAATAGCCGCGCCCCCTCAGGCTAGAACCTGTGGGGGCGCGGCTTCCATTCCGGGCCCGGCGGGACCCCCGTGAAAGGGGCCACACCGGGGAACGGGGTTCAGCTCTCGGGCCGGTCCTCCGGGACCGCCTCGGTGGCCGGGGCGGTGTCCGTGGGGACGGCCGTTCCGTTCGCCGTGGTGGCGCCGTTGGTGAGCGCGAGCTCCTTGGGCGAGAGCACCGGCGGGCGGGTGGACGGCGTACGCCGGGCTGAACCGGTCCACGCCGGGCGGGCCGGGCGCTTCACGATCGGGGCGAAGATCTCGGCGATCTCCTCCTTGCCCAGCGTCTCCTTCTCCAGGAGCTGGAGAACGAGGTTGTCCAGCACGTCCCGGTTCTCGACCAGGATCTCCCACGCGTCGTTGTGGGCGGTCTCGATGAGCTTCTTGACCTCTTCGTCGACGAGCGCCGCGACCTCTTCCGAGTAGTCGCGCTGGTGGCCCATCTCCCGGCCCACGAACGGTTCGGTGTTGTCGCCGCCGAACTTGATCGCGCCGAGCCGCTCCGTCATGCCGTACTGCGTGACCATCGCGCGGGCCGTGGCGGTGGCCTTCTCGATGTCGTTGGCAGCGCCGGTGGTCGGGTCGTGGAAGACCAGCTCCTCGGCCGCGCGCCCGCCCAGCATGTACGCCAGCTGGTCGAGCATCTCGTTGCGCGTCGTGGAGTACTTGTCCTCCTCCGGGAGCACCATCGTGTAACCGAGGGCGCGGCCGCGGGAGAGGATCGTGATCTTGTGGACCGGGTCCGCCTGGGGAGAGGCCGCCGCGACCAGGGCGTGTCCGCCCTCGTGGTACGCGGTGATCTTCTTCTCCTTCTCGGACATGATCCGGGTCCGCTTCTGCGGGCCCGCCACGACGCGGTCGATGGCCTCGTCGAGCATCTTGTTGTCGATCAGCTTCTGGTTGCTGCGCGCCGTGAGGAGCGCCGCCTCGTTGAGCACGTTCGACAGGTCGGCACCGGTGAAGCCGGGGGTGCGGCGGGCGACGGCGCCGAGGTCGACGTCCTTCGCGACCGGCTTGCCCTTCTGGTGGACCTTGAGGATCTCCAGACGGCCCTGCATGTCCGGCCGGTCGACCGCGATCTGCCGGTCGAAACGGCCCGGGCGCAGCAGCGCCGGGTCGAGGATGTCCGGCCGGTTCGTGGCGGCGATCAGGATGACGCCGCCCTTCACGTCGAAGCCGTCCATCTCGACGAGCAGCTGGTTGAGCGTCTGCTCGCGCTCGTCGTGGCCGCCGCCCATGCCGGCGCCGCGGTGGCGGCCGACGGCGTCGATCTCGTCGACGAAGACGATCGCCGGGGCGTTCGCCTTGGCCTGCTCGAAGAGGTCGCGGACCCGGCTGGCGCCGACACCGACGAACATCTCGACGAAGTCGGAACCGGAGATCGAGTAGAACGGCACGCCCGCCTCGCCGGCCACGGCCCGCGCGAGCAGCGTCTTGCCCGTACCGGGAGGGCCGTAGAGCAGGACGCCCTTGGGGATCTTCGCGCCGACGGCCTGGAACTTCGCCGGCTCCTGGAGGAACTCCTTGATCTCCTGGAGCTCCTCGACCGCCTCGTCCGAGCCCGCGACGTCGGCGAACGTCGTCTTCGGCGTGTCCTTGGTGATCAGCTTGGCCTTGGACTTCCCGAACTGCATGACCCGGGAGCCGCCGCCCTGCATCTGGTTCATCAGGAACAGGAAGACGACCACGATGAGGACGAAGGGCAGCAGCGAGAGCAGGATCGAGATGAACGGCGACTGCTTCGACGGCGAGACCGTGTAGCCCTTGTCGATCGAGCCGCTCTCGAACTTCTTCTGCAGCGTGTCGGCGAGCTGGACGCCCTGGTCGCCGATGTAGCTCGCCTGGAACTTGGTGCCGGACTCGTCCGGGAGCTTGGCGCCCTTCTTCAGCTCGATCTTGATGGTCTGTTCGTCACCGGTGGTCAGTTTGGCCTGCGCCACCTGGTCCTTGCTGATCGCCTGGATCACCTGGCCGGTGTCCACCGATTTGTAGCCGCCCGACGAGCCGACGACTGTCATCAACACGACCACGGCGAGGACGGCCAGCACGATCCACATGACCGGCCCACGGAAGTATCGCTTCACGTCCATCCATACGGGGCGAATCCGCCCCGTCCCTCCTGCCCGTAGGTAAATGCTGCTGTGAGAAAAGACTGTTCTTCGGACGGTACCCCAGCATTGTCACCCGCGGCTGCCGGGGACGTCCGTCAAAACCCGCCTCCGAAGGCCCAACGGCGGGAATCCGGTGAAAGGTTCCCGGCCCGCCGGTTCCGGCGGTGCCGGAGGCCCGGGGGCCGGGCGGAGGGGTCCGGCGGAGGTCAGCCGCCGTAGACGTGCGGGGCGAGCGTGCCGACGAAGGGCAGGTTGCGGTACTTCTCGGCGTAGTCGAGCCCGTAGCCGACGACGAATTCGTTGGGGATGTCGAAACCGACCCATTTGCAGTCGAGCGCGACCTTGGCCGCGTCCGGCTTCCGCAGCAGGGTGCAGATCTCCAGGGAGGCGGGCTCGCGCGAGCCGAGGTTCGACATCAGCCACGACAGGGTCAGGCCGGAGTCGATGATGTCCTCGACGATCAGGACGTGCCTGCCCTTGATGTCGGTGTCCAGGTCCTTGAGGATCCGGACCACGCCGGAGGACTGGGTGCCCGCCCCGTACGACGAGACGGCCATCCAGTCCATGGTGACGGGGGTGGACAGCGCGCGCGCCAGGTCCGCCATCACCATCACCGCGCCCTTGAGGACGCCGACGATGAGCAGGTCCTTGCCCGCGTACTCCGCGTCGATCTTCGCGGCCAGCTCGACGAGCTTCGCGTCGATCTCTTCCTTGGTGAGGAGCACCGCCTGGAGGTCGGTGCCCATGTCCTTCTCGTTCACCCGGGTCTCTTTCTGTGCCTGCCGGTACGGGGGTGCCGCCCCGCTCCGGCGCGGCCGCTCTCCTGCGTGTCGGCCGCTGGTGATTCAGCTCTGCCGAATGACCAGTCTGCCACCCTGGCGCATGGCCTCGACGCGTCCGGGCAGGTTGATGGCCCGTTGGCCGCGCCAGCCGGTGATCAGACGGTCGACCTCCTCGATGTGCCGGGCGAAGAGCGAACCGGCCGGGGAGCCGGCCTCCATCACGGCCCGGCGCAGCACCCGGCGGCGTACCGCGGGCGGCAGTGCGTAGAGCTTGGCGCATTCCAGGCGGCCCGCCTCGTCGCGTACGGCGCGGTCGGCCTCGGCGGCCCAGGTGTCCAGCGCGTCGGCGTCGTCGCGGGAGAGCTGGGCGGTGCGGGCCAGGGCCTCGACGACGCCCTTGCCGAGCGCCTTCTCCAGGGCGGGCAGTCCCTCGTGGCGGAGCCGGGAGCGGGTGTAGGCGGGGTCGGTGTTGTGCGGGTCGTCCCAGACGGGCAGGGACTGGGCCAGGCAGGCCGTGCGGGCGGTCTGGCGGTCGAGCTGGAGGAAGGGGCGGCGGTAGCGGCCGGCCGGTCCGGAGGCGGCGGCCATGCCGGAGAGCGAGCGGATGCCGGAGCCGCGGGCGAGGCCGAGGAGGACGGTCTCCGCCTGGTCGTCGCGGGTGTGTCCGAGGAGGACGGCGGCGGCGCCGTGCCGCTCGGCGGCGGCGTCGAGGGCGGCGTAGCGGGCTTCGCGGGCGGCGGCCTCGGGTCCGCCGTCGTGGCCGACGCGCACGGCGACGGCCTCGACCGGGTCGAGGCGCAGGGCGGTGAGGCGTTCGGCGACCTCGGCGGCCCGGGTGTCGGAGCCGGCCTGGAGGCCGTGGTCGACGGTGATGCCGCCGGCGCGGACGGAGAGTTTGGGGGCCTCGAAGGCGAGGGCGGAGGCGAGCGCCATGGAGTCGGCGCCGCCGGAACAGGCCACCAGCACCAGCGGGGTGTCGGGGCGTTCGGGGAGGGTGGGGCGCTGTCTGCCCGCACCGGCTTCGGCGAGCTCGGGGTGCGGGGTGCGCCGGTCGGGGTCGGCGCTCCGGGTGTGTTCGGTGAGTACGTCGTGGAGTACGCGGCGGACCGCCAGGCGTATCGCCGCGACCGCGGGATGAGGACCCATGTCCGGTGCCCTTCGTGGAGTTCGGGGAGGCGCCTCGAAGTGGCGGACGGGATTGTGCCGTCACTCAGAGTGCGTCGATGGTGACAGAGGCAGGCCGTCCATCGAGCATTGCACGCCTTTCCCTGCGCCAACGGTCCCTCGGATGGGTGATTACCCGCGCGTTCGCTCGCTGTCGCCCGTCGTCGCGCCGGTGGCGGTCAGGATTCCGCCTTGCGGTGCACCCGTGCGATCCAGTCCGCCGGTTTCCCGATCTCCGCCTTGGTGGGCAGGGTGTTCGGCGAGGTCCAGACCCGGTTGAAGCCGTCCATGCCGACCTCGTCGACGACGGCGCGGACGAACCGTTCGCCGTCGCGGTACTGGCGGAGCTTGGCGTCGAGGCCGAGGAGTCGGCGCAGGGCCTGGTCGAGGCGGCCCGCGCCGCGCGCCCGGCGCTGCTGGAACTTCTCGCGGATCTCGGCGACGGAGGAGACGACCTCGGGGCCGACGCCGTCCATCACGTAGTCGGCGTGGCCCTCGAGCAGGGACATCACGGCGGTGAGGCGGCCGAGGATCTCGCGCTGGCCGGGGGTCTGGACGAGTTCGACGAGGCTGCGGCCGTCGTCCTCGCCGTCCTCGCCCTCGGGGCGGCCGCCGGCGAGGGTCTGGGCGGCCTCGCGGAGCCGTTCCAGCAGGGTCGCCGGGTCGACGTCGGTCTCGTCGAGGAATGACTGGATCTCGCCCTGGAGGTGGTCGCGGAGCCAGGGGACGCCGGTGAACTGGGTGCGGTGGGTCTCCTCGTGGAGGGCGACCCAGAGCCGGAAGTCGTGCGGGTCGACCTCCAGTTCGCGCTCGACGTGCACGATGTTGGGGGCGACGAGCAGCAGCCGGCCGCCGCCGTCGGTCCCGGCGGGGAGTTCGCGGGTGGCCGGGGCGAAGGTCTCGTACTGGCCGAGGACGCGGGAGGCCAGGAACGACAGCAGCATGCCGACCTCGACGCCGGTGACCTTGCCGCCGACGGCGCCGATGACCGCGCCGCCGGGGCCGGACGGGCGGCGTTCGCTCATCTTGCCCAGCAGCGGGCGGAGCAGCTCGCGGAAGCCCGCCACGTTGGCCCTGATCCAGCCCGCCCGGTCCACGACCAGGACCGGGGTGTCCTCCGGCTCGGCCCCCTCCGGGATCATCCGGGTGAAGGAACGGACGTGCTCCTCCGACGCCTTGGCGTGGCGGCGGAGCTCGGCGACGACCGCGCGGGCCTCCTCGCGGCTGATCTCCGGCCCCGGGCGCACCAGCCGGGTCGCGGTCGCGACCGCGAGGTTCCAGTCGACCATCTCGGCTCCACCGATGCTCGTCATGCGTCAACCGTACGTGCTCGGGTCCGTCCGCGGTGAGGTGTCGGACGGCTCGGATCAGGCGTCGCCCAGGGCGGAGGCGAGACGGTCGAGGGCGTTCTGGGCGTCGGTCGGGGAGGTGGTGCCGGAGGCCAGGAAGGCGAAGGCGAGCAGCCGTCCCCGGCGGTCGACGACCGTTCCGGCGAGGGTGTTCACGCCGGTGAGGGTGCCGGTCTTGGCGCGGATCAGGCCGGGGCCCCGGGTCTTGCCGGTGTAGCGGTCGCTGAGCGTGCCGGTGAATCCGGCGACGGGGAGGCCGGTGAGGACGGGGCGGAGTTCGGGGTGGTCCGGGTCGGCGGCGCGGGCGAGGAGGCCGGCCAGCAGTCCGGCGGTGACCCGGTCCTCGCGGTCGAGTCCGCTGCCGTCGGCGAGGACGGCGCCGGTCAGCGGCAGCCGGAGTTTCTGGAGGCGGGCGGTGACGGCGCGTCGGGAGCCGGCGAAGTCGGCGGGTTCGCCGGAGGCGAGGGCGGTCTGCCGGGCGAGGGCCTCGGCGATGTCGTTGTCGCTGTTGGTCAGGGCGCGTTCGACCAGGTCGGAGAGGGGGGCCGAGCGGTGCTCGGCGACCTCTCGGGACGCGGCGGGGGCGCGGCCGGGCTTGGGGGCGGCGGTGGTGACGCCCGCGTCGTGGAGGAGTTTCGCGAAGGTGCGGGCGGTGTCGCCGGCCGGGTCGTCGGTGCGCGGGGCGGGGCCGCTGTCGCTGTCGTCGAGGCGGCCCTCGTCGGTCATCAGGGCGCTGAGGGGGGCGAGGTTCTCGTTGGGGCCGATCGGGTGCCGGGCCGGGCCGGAGTAGCGGGAGGTGTCGTACGTCAGGCGGGCCCTGGTGACGCCGTTCTGCTTGAGGGTGCGGGCGGTGGTGGTGGCCAGGGAGCGCAGGGCGGCCCGGTCGAGGGTGGGGTCGCCGCCGCCGACCAGGGTGAGGGTGCGGTGGTCGGCGGTGGCCCGGACGGTGGTGGCGATGCGGTGCTCGGGGCCCAGGGCGCTCAGGGCGGCGACCGTGGTGGCGATCTTGACGGTGGACGCGGGGGTCATGGGCGTGCCGGCGCCCTTCCCGTACAGCCGCTCGCCGCTCGCCGTGTCGATGACGACGGCGGCGCGCCGGTCGCCCAGGGCGGGGTCCTTCAGCAGCGGTCCGAGCGCGGCGCGGAGCGCGGCGGCGTCGGGCGCGGTGCGGGAGCCGGGGGCGGAGTTGCCCGCGGTGGCGGTCAGTGCGGTGAGGACGGGCGGGGCGCTGGGAGCGGGTTTCGGGCCGGACGCCTCGGCGCTCCCGTGATCTGCGCCACCTGTACGGCTCCACGCGACCGCCCGGTCCGCCTCGGCCTTACGCTGACCCGAGTCCCACGGGCCGGCGGCAAGGACGACGCCGGCCGCGAGCACCAGACCGAGGCCGGCGGAGACGGCGGTGAACTGCCGGTCGTTCAGCCGCGTCAACCTGACCGCCCCGCCCCGTCGGGTGAGCCGGATCAGCTTGTCCAGCGGATCGACCGACGGTCTCTTCACCGGCTCGTCCACCGTTGACCAGCCCCTTTCGCGAGCACACATCTGCGTGGGGGACACTTAATCACCAGTCGTATGTGTTGATCATGGAGGAGCCACCCGTGGAGTTCGACGTCACCATCGAGATCCCGAAGGGTTCGCGGAACAAGTACGAGGTGGACCACGAGACCGGTCGGATCCGCCTGGACCGTCGACTCTTCACCTCGACCAGCTACCCGGCGGACTACGGCTTCGTCGAGAACACCCTCGGCGAGGACGGCGACCCGCTGGACGCGCTGGTCCTGCTGGACGAGCCGACCTTCCCCGGCTGCCTCATCAAGTGCCGCGCCATCGGCATGTTCCGGATGACGGACGAGGCCGGCGGCGACGACAAGCTGCTGTGCGTGCCGGCCTCCGACCCCCGGGTGGAGCACCTGCGCGACATCCACCACGTGTCGGAGTTCGACCGCCTGGAGATCCAGCACTTCTTCGAGGTCTACAAGGACCTGGAGCCGGGCAAGTCCGTCGAGGGTGCCGACTGGGTCGGCCGCGCCGAGGCCGAGGCCGAGATCGAGGCGTCCTACAAGCGTCTCGAGGCGCAGGGCGGCGCGCACTGACCCGAGGGTCGTGAGCGGTTCCGCTTCGGTGGTTCCGCAGGGGCGGGCGGTACTTCTTCCGGACATCTCCGGCGGGGTGCCGCCCGTTTCGCGTGTCCGCCCCGGCCCGCTTCCCGCCCCGGTGGGGGGCGGTGGCCATACTGGGCTCAGGCAGAGCCGGTACGGCGAGGAGCGAGGTCCAGTGGTGGCGGAGCAGGGCGGTCCTGAGGACCAGAAGCCCCAGTCCGACGAGGCGCGCAGCGCCTTCGCCCCGCCGGCCGGGGTGGAGCGGCGCCCGGCCCCGGCCGAGGACGACCACCCGACCTCGGAATTCGCCATTCCGGCAGGGTTCGTGAACGAGTCCACGGGCTCGGGTCCAGGTTCCGCTTCGGGGTCCGAGTCGGGCTCGGACACGATCGGTTCCGCCTTCGCCCCGCCGAGCACGTACCGGGCGCAGCACTCGCCGCCGGCGTTCACTCCGGCGCACGGCAGTCCGATGATCCGGCTGAGCCAGGAGGCGCCCTGGCAGGACCGGATGCGCACGATGCTGCGGATGCCGGTCGCCGAGCGCCCGGCGCCGGAGCAGGCGCCGAAGGACGACGAGACGGGTCCGGCGGTGCCCCGGGTGCTCGACCTGACGCTGCGCATCGGGGAGCTGCTGCTGGCGGGCGGCGAGGGTGCCGAGGACGTCGAGGCGGCCATGTTCGCGGTGACCCGCAGCTACGGCCTGGACCGCTCGGAGCCCACGGTCACCTTCACCCTGCTGTCGATCTCGTACCAGCCGTCGCTGGTCGACGATCCGGTGACGGCGAGCCGTACCGTGCGCCGCCGGGGTACCGACTACACCCGGTTGGCCGCCGTCTTCCGGCTGATAGACGACATCACCACGGAGGACGTCGACGTCTCGCTGGAGGACGCCTACCGGCGGCTGGCGGAGATCCGGCGCAATCGGCACCCGTACTCGGGCTGGGTGCTGACGCTGGCCGGGGGCGGGCTCGCCGGGGCGGCGTCGGTGCTGGTCGGCGGTGGTGTGGTGGTGTTCCTGGTGGCGGCGCTCGGCGCGATGCTCGGCGACCGGCTCGCCTGGCTGTGCGCCGGGCGGGGGCTGCCGGAGTTCTACCAGTTCGTGGTGGCGGCGATGCCGCCGGCCGCGCTGGGGGTGGCGCTGACGCTCACCCACTGGTCGGACGTGCGCCCGTCCGCGGTGATCACCGGTGGGCTGTTCGCGCTCCTGCCGGGGCGGGCGCTGGTGGCGGGGGTGCAGGACGGGCTGACCGGTTTCTACATCACCGCGGCGGCCCGGCTGCTGGAGGTGATGTACCTCTTCATCGGGATCGTCCTCGGGGTGCTGCTGGCGCTGTACCTGGGGCTCCAGCTGGGTGCCGAGCTGAATCCGGAGGCCCGGTTCGTGCCGCACGACCGGCCGGTGGTGCAGATCCTGGCGTCGATGGCGCTCTGCTTCGCCTTCGCGATCCTGCTGCAGCAGGACCGGTCCACGGTGCTGGCGGTGACGCTGAACGGCGCGGTGGCCTGGGTGGTCTACGGGGCGATGGCCCGGACCGGCGGCATCTCGCCGGTGGCGGCCACGGCGACGGCGGCCGGGCTGGTGGGACTGTTCGGGCAGATGTTCTCGCGCTACCGGTCGACGTCGTCGCTGCCGTTCATCACGGCGGCGATCGGGCCGCTGCTGCCCGGTTCGGCCACCTACTTCGGTCTGCTGGCCGTGGCCCAGGGGCGGGTGAACACGGGGCTGGCCTCGCTGTCGACGGCGGTGGCCACCGCGCTGGCCATCGCGATCGGGGTGAACCTGGGGGGCGAGATCTCCCGGCTGTTCATGCGGGTGCCGGGTGCGGTCGGCGGGGCGGGGCGCCGCGCGGCCAAGCGGACGCGCGGCTTCTGACCCCCGCCCCCGGAGGCCCCCCGTACCCCGGAGGACCCCGTTCCCCGAGGAGCGGTCTCAGCGCTTGGCGTGGCGGCCGCGCTGGGGCTGCGGCTGGGCCGGGGCGCCCTCGGCGTCGGCCGCGGCCGCTTCCTTCTTCGACTTGGAGCGGGCCCGCAGGAACTCGATCGCGATCGGCACCACCGAGATGAGCACGATCAGGATGAGCATCGCCTCGATGTTCTCGTGGACGAAGTCGATCTTGCCGAGGGCGGAGCCGAGCAGGGTGACGCCGACACCCCAGAGGATGCCGCCGATGATGTTGAAGATGATGAACGAGCGGTAGTTCATCCGGCTCACACCGGCGATGATCGGCGTGAACGTACGGACCACGGGCACGAAGCGGGCCAGGATCAGCGACTTGGGGCCGTACTTCTCGAAGAAGTCGTGGGCCTTCTCCACGTTCTCCTGCTTGAAGAGGCGGGAGTCGGGGCGCTTGAAGAGCGAGGGGCCGACCTTGCGGCCGAAGAGGTAGCCCACCTGGTCGCCGATGATCGCCGCCAGCGCCACCAGCAGGCAGACCAGCCAGAGCGGGGTCTTCAGCTGGCCCGTGGTCACCAGGAGGCCCGTGGTGAACAGGAGCGAGTCGCCGGGGAGGAAGAAACCGATCAGCAGTCCGGACTCGGCGAAGACGATGAGGAGGACGCCGGGAAGTCCGAAGGTGTTGATCAGATAGTCCGGGTCCAGCCAGCTCGGTCCGAGCGCAAGCGTGTTCAAGGGTCCGGGCTCCTGGAATAGGTCGTCGAGGTGCGGCTGCGCGGCCGCTGCGGCGGCGTGGCCGCCCAAAGCTATCAACGCACGATGACACCGCCGGGTTCCAGATGCCCCGCGGGGAGCGGCGCACCGCTCCACCCGGGGTGCGCATCACAACAAGCCGGGCAAAGCTGTCCTCCAGGAGGTGCCGGACGATGGGCATTGAGGAGTACGGCGGCGGACAGACGGGCCAGTCGGACGTCCTGGTCGTCACGACGAACGACGTACCCGGGTACCGGGTGACGCAGGTGATCGGCGAGGTGTTCGGCCTGACCGTGCGCTCCCGCCATCTGGGCAGCCAGATCGGCGCCGGGCTCAAGTCGATGATCGGCGGCGAGCTGAAGGGGCTGACCAAGACCCTGGTGGCGACCCGCAACCAGGCGATGGAACGACTCGTCGAGCAGGCGCGGGCCCGCGGCGCCAACGCGGTGCTGATGATGCGCTTCGACGTGACCGAGGCCGCCGACGTGGGCACGGAGGTGTGCGCCTACGGTACGGCGGCCGTGATCGGCAAGGAGTGAGCGGGGCGCCGCCGGGGCGGGCACGGACGGCGCCCGCCCCGCGACGCCTCATTCCCGGGACGCCTCACCCCTGGGCGCCGTCCTCGATACGCCGGGCGTTGGCCATGATCGCGTCCCGCAGGTGCTCGGCCAGGCCCGGCCGCATCCCGTCGTAGAACGCGCGGAACCTCGGGTCGGAGACGTACATCTCGGCGAGGCCGCGGTGCATCTCGACGCCGCACTCGTGGAACCAGCCGGTGACGTGGTGCCGGTGGGCCTCGGCCAGGTCCATGGCGCGCTCGCCCGTGGCCGGTTCACCGGCCTCCATCAGGGCCACGTAGGCAGCGGTCCACTCGTCGACCTCGGCCTTCATCCGCTTCCAGTCGTCCTTGGTGTACCGGGCGGCCCGGCGCTGCGACTCGGCGTACGCGGCGGTGCCGCCCCAGCGCCGCTCGGCCTCCTCCGCGTGCGCCTCGGGGTCCTTGTCCCCGAAGACCTCGAACTTCTCCTCGGGCGTGAGGTTGATGCCCATCTTCCGCGCCTCCATCGTTTTCTCGACGGCCTCGGCCATCTTCCGGAGCTCGGCGATCCGCTCGGTCAGCAGTCGGTGCTGGCGGCGCAGATGCTGCTGCGGGTCCGCACCCGGATCGTCGAGCAGTACCGCGATCTCGTCGAGCGGGAAGCCCAGCTCCCGGTAGAACAGGATCTGCTGGAGCCGGTCGAGGTCGCCGTCGCCGTAGCGGCGGTGCCCGGCCCGGCTGCGCCCGGTGGGCGAGAGCAGTCCGATGCCGTCGTAGTGGTGCAGCGTGCGCACTGTCACCCCGGCGAATCCGGCGACCTGTCCCACGGAGTACTCCATGGCTGCCCCGCTCCCTTCTGCGATCGGGTACGTCCCGAGCCTCGGTCCTGACGCGACGTGAGGTGCAAGCCCGTTCTCCTCGCCCGGCGCGGTTCATGGCGTTACGCGGCTTTTGCGCCTCTATCGTGGGCCGGTGGCCACCGAATCCCTCGCCCCCGCGGCCCCCTCCACCGCACGGCGCCTGCTCCCCGCCATCGTGCCCGCACTGGCCGTCGGGGTGCTGAGCGCGCTCGTCCTGCTGGGCGTCAGCCTGCTCGCCGAGCGGTTCCAGGACGTGCTCTGGGAGTCGCTGCCCGACGCGCTCTCCGTGGGCCGCCACTCCGTGCTCTGGACGGTCGCCGTGCTCACCGCGTGCGGACTGGTGACCGGGGTGCTGATCCGGGTGGTGCCCGGCCACGCGGGCCCCGATCCGGCGACCACCGGGCTGGTCGACCCGCCGCTGCCGCCCCTGGTGGTCCCGGGGCTGCTGGTCGTCACCGTGCTCACCCTGGCGGGCGGGGTCAGCCTGGGCCCGGAGAACCCGATCACCGCCGCCAACATCGCGCTGGCCTGCTGGCTCGGCGGCCGGCTCCTGCCCGGCACCCCGGCCGGGCAGTGGCTCGCCCTGGCCGCCGCCGGAACCATCGGGGCCCTCTTCGGCACCCCCGTCGCCGCCGCGCTGATCCTGACCGAGACCCTCACCTCCCGGCCCGGCCCCGGCGCGCTCTGGGACCGCCTCTTCGCCCCGCTCGCCGCGGGGACCGCCGGGGCGCTCACCATGACGCTGCTGGCCCACCCCAGCTTCGATCTGTCGCTGCCGCCCTACGACCGCCCGCACTGGGGCGACCTGATCTCCTCGGCGGTGATCGCGTCGGCGGGGGCGGTGCTCGGGATGCTGGCGGTGTACGCGTTCCCGTACGTCCACCGGTTCTTCCGGTTGCTCCGCTCGCTCCCCTCGTGGGGCACCGTTCTGGCGCTGACCGCGGGCGGGCTGCTGCTCGGGCTGCTGGGGGCGCTGGGAGGGCGGCTGACACTGTTCAAGGGGCTCGACGAGGTGCGGGAGCTGGCCGCCGACCCCAGCGGCTGGTCGGCCGGGCAGTTCGCCGTCATGGCCGTGGTGAAGGCGGCCGCCCTGCTGACGGCGGCGAGCTGCGGCTTCCGGGGCGGGCGGATCTTCCCGGCCGTCTTCGTGGGCGCCGCGCTGGGGCTGTGCGCCCACGCCCTGGTCGGGGCGGTGCCGGTGGCCCTGGCGGTGACCTGCGGGGTGCTGGGGGTGCTGCTGGCCGTCACCCGGCAGGGCTGGCTGAGCCTGTTCACCGCGGCGGTGCTGGCCGGGGACGCGGCGGTGCTGCCGATCCTCTGCGTGGCCTCGCTGCCCGCCTGGCTGCTGGTGACCGGGCGGCCGCAGATGCAGCTCACCGAGGACGGTACGCCGCTGAGGTGAGGCGCCGCGCCCGGCGCGACGGATCCCCGGACCTTCCGTATCGTCGCATCCGGATGGATTCGCCCCTCCTGTACCGATCCGTCGGAGGTCTTCGCCATGCCCACGCCCGTCAACGTCGCCGTCATCTACTACTCGTCGACCGGAACCGTCGCCACGATCGCCAAGGCCGTCGCGGAGTACGCGGAGAAGGCCGGGGCCGAGGTACGGCTGCGCAAGGCCGCCGAACTGGCCCCGCAGGCGGCGATCGACTCCAACCCGGCCTGGGCGGCCAACGCGAAGGCCACCGCCGACATCCCCGTGGCCACGCCCGACGACATGGTCTGGGCGGACGCGGTGATCTTCGGGTCGCCGACCCGCTTCGGCAACGTCACCTCGCAGCTGAAGCAGTTCATCGACACCCTCGGCAGGCTCTGGCAGGCCGGCCACCTCGCCGACAAGGTCTACAGCGGCTTCACCGCCACCAGCACCCCCCACGGCGGCCAGGAGTCGACCCTGCTCGCGCTCTACAACTCCATCCACCACTTCGGCGGCATCCTCGTCGCCCCCGGCTACACGGACCCGTCCAAGTTCGTCGACGGCAACCCGTACGGCACCTCGCACGTGGCCGGGCAGGGCGACATTCCGGTCGGCGACCAGACCCTGACCGCCGCCCGGGTCCAGGCCGAGCGGGTCGTGAAGTTCACCCGGGCCATCAAGGACGGCCTGGGCGACAGGGGCTGACCCGTCCGCAGGCCGACGCCGACGCCGACCAGAAGGGCTGCCCTCCATGCCGCTCCACAAAGGTTCGCCCCGGGACGCGGAACCGTCCCCGGCCCGCAGCAGACTCGCCCTCAACCCGTTCTACGGGGAGGCCGACCCCGCCGCCGGGATGGAGTCGGCGCCGCCCCGGCACCGGCTGCCCGACGGGCCGATGCCGCCGTCGACCGCGTACAAACTGGTCCACGACGAGCTGATGCTCGACGGCAACTCCCGGCTCAACCTCGCCACCTTCGTCACCACCTGGATGGAGCCGCAGGCCGGGGTGCTGATGGCCGAGTGCCGCGACAAGAACATGATCGACAAGGACGAGTACCCCCGCACCGCCGAGCTGGAACGGCGGTGCGTGGCGATGCTCGCCGACCTCTGGAACGCCCCCGACCCCGCGTCCGCCGTCGGCTGCTCGACCACCGGCTCCAGCGAGGCGTGCATGCTCGCCGGGCTGGCGCTCAAACGCCGCTGGGCGCGACGCAACGCCGACCGCTATCCGGCGACCGCCCGGCCCAACCTGGTCATGGGCGTCAACGTCCAGGTCTGCTGGGACAAGTTCTGCAACTTCTGGGAGATCGAGGCGCGCCAGGTCCCGATGGAGGGCGACCGCTTCCACCTCGACCCGCAGGCCGCGGCGGAGCTCTGCGACGAGAACACCATCGGCGTCGTCGGCATCCTCGGCTCCACCTTCGACGGCTCCTACGAGCCGATCGCCGAGCTGTGCGCCGCGCTGGACGCCCTCCAGGAACGCACCGGCCTCGACATCCCCGTCCATGTCGACGGGGCGTCCGGGGCGATGGTGGCGCCGTTCCTGGACGAGGAGCTGGAGTGGGACTTCCGGCTGGCCCGGGTCGCCTCCATCAACACCTCCGGCCACAAGTACGGCCTGGTCTACCCGGGCGTCGGCTGGGTGCTGTGGCGCTCGCCCGCCGAACTCCCCGAGGAGCTGGTGTTCCGGGTCAACTACCTGGGCGGCGACATGCCGACCTTCGCGCTGAACTTCTCCCGGCCGGGCGCCCAGGTGGTGGCGCAGTACTACTCCTTCCTGCGACTGGGCCGGGAGGGCTACCGGGCCGTCCAGCAGGCGTCCCGGGACGTGGCGTGCGGGCTCGCGAAACAGCTCGGGGAGATGGACGACTTCCGCCTCCTCACCCTCGGCGACCAACTGCCCGTCTTCGCGCTCACCACCGCGCCGGACGTGACGGCGTACGACGTCTTCGACCTGTCCCGGCGGCTGCGCGAGCAGGGCTGGCGGGTGCCCGCGTACACCTTCCCCGCCAACCGGGAGGACCTGTCGGTGCTGCGGGTGGTCTGCCGCAACGGCTTCTCCTCGGACCTCGCCGAACTGCTGATGGAGGACGTCCGGCTGCTCCTGCCCGAGCTGCGCCGCCAGCCGCACCCGCTGAGCGCCGACCGACCGGCGGCGACCTCCTTCCACCACTGAGGGCGGAGCAGGGCGTCCAGGGCCCTTCGTTTGGATCAGGCCGGATCAGTGAGCGTGGTCCGGTCCGTGCGATCGCGAGGCGGAGGAGGGAGTCGGATGGGGTCTCCCCTGCTCGAGCGAAGCCGAGAGCTCGGGGAAGGAGCGTCGGCGACCGACGACAACGCGGCGAGGGTGCGTGCCGGGGCACGCGAACCCGGCCTGATCCAAACGAAAGGCCCTAATCCTCGTCGCCGGGGTGCGGGACGCCGGTCGCGTACGGGTTCTCCTGGCCCTCGGCGAGGATGCCGGTGAAGATCTCGCCCTCGCCCGCGAAGGTGTACGCCCCGCCCTCGATGCGGGCGATCAGGCCGCGCGTCCACTCGGCCCCGGCGTCCGCGGAGTGGATCCAGAGGTTCATGATCTCGCCGATGTGGCCGACCGACCCGGGCCCGTCCTGCGGTACGTAGTGCTCGGTGACCGCGGCCCGCCAGGCCGCCAGCCCCGCGATCCGCTCCCTGAGCAGCGCGACCGCCTCGGACCGCCCGAGGTCCACGATCCCGCCCAGGGCCGCCGTCAGCACGTCCGGCTTCTGGTCGTACGAGGTCAGCGCGGAGCGCAGCAGGGCGAAGTACTCCGCGTCGCCGCGCTCGGTGATCCCGTACTCCGTGCGGGGCGGGCCGCCGACGGTGCTCGGCTCCGTCTCGTGGGCGACCAGCAGCCCCTGCCCGGCCATCTGCTTCAGTGCGTGGTAGATCGACCCGGGCTTGGCGTTGGACCACTCGTGGGCGCCCCAGAACTCCAGGTCGTTGCGGATCTGGTAGCCGTGCGCCCGGCCGTGCCGACGCACGGCGCAGAGGACCAGCAGCCGGATCGCGGACATCGCACGCACCCTCTCTGGTCAACTTTGACCAGAGTAACCCTTCTCCTGGGCGACCAGCTCGAATGCGGTCCGGCCGTCCAGCGACTCGCGGATGATGTCGGCGTGTCCGGCGTGCCGGGCGTGCTCCTCGACGAGGTGGGCCAGCAGCCAGCGCATCGAGACCCGCCCCTCCTTCGGGAACCACGGCGCCTCGGGCAGCGGGAAGGTGTCCCCCAGATCGGGCACCTCGCGGATGAACTCCTCCAGCTCGGCCACGACGCCGTCCCAGAACGTCAGGACGCCCTCGATGGTCTCGTCGCCGACGAGCCGGAAGGAGTCCGCCCAGGTGGCCTCGGTCCTGGCCTTCTCGTTGGGCCGCTGCTGGGCCATCCGCAGCCAGTTCAGCTCGGTCTCGGCGACGTGCTTGACGAGCCCGGAGAGCGAGAGCGCGCTGGCGCTGGGGCGGCTCGCGGCCTGCTCCGGGGTCAGCCCGAGCAGGGAGCGCCGCAGCGCGCCGCGCTGGGCCTCGGCGAAGGAGAGGAGCATGCCGCGCTCGTCGCCGGGCGCTTCGGAGGGAACGTGGGTCACCATGGGGTCCGCCTTGCTGGTCCGTGCCGGTTCTTCCTGACACCGATCACGTTACGAACCCTTGCGGTCAGCTTCTGTCCTCAACGCTCGGGGCCGGACGGGACGTCCCGCCGGCCCCGGGTCAGAAGGGGAACGCGCTGCGGCCGTGCTGGACGGAGACCCACCGGCGGGTGGTGAAGGCGCCCACCGCCGCCTCCCCGTTGAGCCGCCCCAGCCCGGACGCCTTCTCGCCGCCGAAGGCCACCAGCGGGTCGTCCTGCACGGTGGAGCCGTTGACGTGGAACATCCCGCTCCTGACCCGCCGCGCGAACCGCACCCCGCGCTCGACGTCCCGGGTGTGCACGGCGCCGCTCAGCCCGTACGGGGTGTCGTCGACGATCCGGACGGCCTCGTCCTCGCCGTCGAAGGGGACGAGCAGCGCCACCGGGCCGAAGATCTCCTGGGAGAGCAGCGGGGAGCCCGCGGGCAGGCCGGTGAGCACGGTGGGCTCCACGAGGTTGCCCCGGGTGCGGCCGCGGACGAGGGCGGTGGCGCCCTCGGCGACCGCCTGGTCGACCAGGGCGGCCAGGGCGTCGGCGTGGAAGGCGTTGATGACCGGGCCGATCCGGGTCTCCGGGTCGCGCGGGTCGCCCGTCCTGAGCGCGGCCACGGCGGCGGTGAACTTCGCGGTGAACTCCGGCTCGATCCGGCGGTCCACCAGGATCCGGTTGGCGGCCATGCAGACCTGCCCCTGGTAGAGGAAGCGGCTGAAGACGGCCGCCGCGACCGCGTGGTCGACGTCGGCGTCCTCCAGCACCACCAGGGCGCTGTTCCCGCTGAGTTCGAGGATCGTCCGCTTGAAGTGGCCCGCCGCGACCGCGCCGACCCGGCGGCCGACCCGGTCCGTGCCGGTGAACGAGACGACCCGGGGCACCGGGTGCTCGATGAAGGCGTCGCCTATCTCGGCGACGTCGGTGATCAGGACGTTGAGCAGCCCGGCGGGGAGCCCGGCGTCCTCGAAGACCTTCGCGAGGAGGGTGCCGCCGGTGACCGGGGCGTTCTGGTTGGGCTTGACGACGACGGCGTTGCCGAGCGCGAGGGCCGGGGCGACGGACTTCATCGCCACCAGGAAGGGGAAGTTGAAGGGGCCGATCACCGCGACGACGCCGACCGGCAGCCGGTACAGGCGGTTCTCCTTGCCGTCGACCGGCGAGGAGGGGAGGCTGCCCGGCGGGTGCAGGGCCCGGTGGATCGCGTCGCGCAGGAACTCCTCGGCGAGGCCGACCTCGTACTCCGCCTTGGCGCGCGTGCCGCCGACCTCGTCGATGATGGCCTCGGCGATCCGCTCGCGCAGTCCGCCGATGACGCCCAGCGCCCGCTCCAGCACCTCGCGGCGCCGGAACGCGCCGGCGGCGGCCCAGGGGCGCTGTGCGCGCTCGGCCGCGCGGTAGGCGTCGTCGACCTCACGCGCGGTCGAGATGGTGATCGCGGCGAGTTTCTCCCCGTTGTAGGGGTTGAAATCGATGATGTCCCACGATCCGGTACCGGTCCGCCACTCACCGTCGATGTATTGGTGGGCCAGCTCGTGGAAGAAGGACATGCGATCCCTTAACTCAGCTGCAGACTCCCGTCGAAACGCCATCGTACTGACAAGTCAGGTCAGTTGGAGCAGACCACGGAGCAGATCGCGGCTCTCCTCCTCGCCGGGACTGTCCTCATGGAGACGGGTGATGGCCTTTTCGTACTGCGCGACTTCTTCGGCCTTGTCCAGATAGAGCGCACTTGTCAGCTGCTCCAAATAGACAATGTCCGACAGATCGGATTCCGGGAATCGGAGCATCGTAAAGGAACCGCTCTCCCCGGCATGTCCACCAAAACTGAACGGCATCACCTGAAGCGTGACGTTGGGCCGTTCCGACATTTCGATCAGATGCCGCAACTGGCCGCGCATCACCTCCCGGCCCCCGTACGGCCGGCGCAGCGCCGCCTCGTCCAGCACGGCGTGGAAGTGCGGGGAGCGCTCGGAGACGAGCGCCTTCTGGCGTTCGAGGCGGAGCGCCACGCGCCGGTCGATCTCGGCGGTGGGCGCCGCGCCGCCCATGCCCCGGGTGACGACCGCGTGGGCGTACGCCTCGGTCTGCAACAGGCCGTGGACGAACTGGACTTCGTACACCCGAATGAGTGACGCCGCCCCCTCCAGGCCGATATATGTCTGAAACCAGCCGGGTAGAACGTCCCCGTAACTGTGCCACCAGCCCGCCACGTTGGCCTCCCGGGCCAGGCCGAGCAGGGCGTCGCGCTCCGTCTCGTCCGTGACTCCGTAGAGCGTGAGCAGGTCCTCGACGTCCCTCGCCTTGAAGCTCACCCGTCCCAACTCCATGCGGCTGATCTTCGATTCGGAGGCCCGGATCGAGTAGCCGGCCGCCTCACGGGTGATGCCGCGCGCATCGCGCAGCCTCCTGAGCTGCGAGCCCAGGAGGATGCGCCGCACCACCGATCCACTCGACTCGCCTGCCGCCACTGCCCCGGTCCTCCCCATCGCTTCCTGGCAACGGGGCTCCCCCCGTGAACCCCAAGTGCCGGATTCTGCCACCAAAACGCTTCAGCCCGTACTCATTCGATTACGGAAATAGCAAGCGTTCCAGAACCGATCGAAAATACCCACCGGAAGAAATGACCAAGAACCGGCACGGGTTCGGACAGGTCAGGCGCGTGCACGTGCATCTGCCCTTGCATCTGCCCAGCGCATTGGGAACCATGGGGCTCGCGCACCTGCGTGCTCGTTCGTGTTGTGCCGCTGTACCCCCCGCAGTACCGATACAGCCGCGAATCCCGGGAGTGCCTCGCATGGGGACGAATGGATCGACGATGCTCGCGCCGTTAAGGCGGAGCCTTCCCCCCATCGATCCCTCAGCCGTCTCCGGATCGGCCCTCTGCACACTGCCCGCCTGCTTCGAAGCCGTGGGCGGGGCGCGGCGGTTCACCCGGACGACGCTGAACGGATGGGGTCTCACCGACTGCTTTGACGATGTCGCACTGGTGGTCTCCGAACTCGTCACCAACGCACTGCGGCACGCCCTGCCCACGGACGACGCCCCGGACGGCCCTCAGGACCCGCCCGTGCGGCTGCATCTGATGCGCTGGAGCTCGCGCCTGGTGTGCGCCGTGCGCGACCACAGCCAGGAGAGCCCCGTCGCCTCCCAGGCGCCGGACAACGCGGAGTCGGGGCGCGGCCTCTTCCTCGTGGAGTCCTTCAGCGACTCCTGGGGCTGGCATCCGGTGCCGGACGTGGACGTCCCGGGAAACGTGACGACCTCGCACGGCAAGGTGGTCTGGGCACTGTTCCGGGTCTAGGGGGTGCGTTGAGAGAACCGGCCGGAGGGGCCGGGTGGGGTGTCGTGGCGACGCCCCGCCCGGCCCCTCCGCATTCCACCGTGTGATGTGTACGACAGCCGCGCGGAAGTCGCGGGAAACATCCCGCGCCGTTACGGAATGCGATCAGCCGCCGGCCACGAGGTGGTCGAACTCCCCGTCCTTCACCCCGAGGAGCAACGCCTCTATCTCGGCCGGCGTATAGACCAGGGCCGGTCCGTCGGGGTGGCGCGAATTCCGCATCGCCACATCTCCGTCGGGTAGTTTCGCGAACTCCACGCAGGACCCTTGGGAGTTGCTGTGTCGGCTCTTCTGCCAGACGACTCCGCGAAGCTCCGTGGCCGCCATGCCGTTGTGAACGTGGTGCACAGGACGCTCCCGAGTTGCAAGGTGCAAGTGTCAACTGTCCCGGATCATAGCTGTGTTCAATTACCGCTGCATGAGCAGATGCATGCGCGGATGCACGTGCACGGGGGGTGTTCCCGCGATTACAGCCTTTACTCCCCCATGACAGACGCACGGGAAGCCGCTCCGGCTCCGTCTACCCCCGATGAACCTCTCCACCCCCTTGTATCCCGCTGATAACTTGGCCCGGTCTTTTGTCGGCAAGGGGGAATTACAGATGCACAGAATCGTACGTACCGGCGCCGTGGTCGCCACCGGTCTTCTCGCCTCGCTGGTACTGAGCGGCTGCGGCAGCGGCGGCGACGGCGGGAAGAGCGACAGCGCGCCGAGCGGGGCGGCCACCGGGCAGGCCGACCCGACCTCCGGTACGGAGGGTGACGGCGGGACCGGGGACAGCGGGACCGACGCCGCGGCGCTGGAGGGCGGCTGGGCCGGGAGGACCGGCGGCAAGGCGGTCGTCCTGTCGGTCGCCTCGGGCAAGGTCGCGCTCGTCACCGAACAGCGGGCCTGCACGGGCACCGTGGCGGGCTCCGGCACGGTGACGTTCACGCTCAAGTGCGTCGACGGCGGCGACGACCGCACCTCGGGGACCGTCGAGTCCCTCGACGGGAAGACCCTCGTGGTGTCCTGGTCCAGCGGGGTCCGCGACACGCTGGCCAAGACCGCGGCCGGCGCGCTTCCGTCCGGGCTGCCCGACCTGTCGGACCTGCCGACGTCCTGACCGCACGTCACTTCGCGGCGTCGGAACGCCCGTCGCGCTGCCGCCCGGTGTCCGGGCGGCCGTCCAGGCCCCGGGAGAACTCCTCCAGGGAGTCGAGGAGGAGGTGGACCCCTTCCCGCACGAAGGGGTCCGCCTCCGCCCGGTCGGTGCCCTCGGCCGCCCGGACCCGGGCGTCCCACTCCGCCAGCGCCTCCCCCACCTCGGACCAGTCCGGCACCCGGCGCTCGCGTACCGCCTTCGCGCCCCGCTCGGTGGCCCGGCGCAGCGCGTCGGCCAGCCGCCCCGCGCCCGGTACGGGGGTGGCGCCGCCGCTCGGCAGATGGGCCTCCAGCAGCATCGCGGCCCGGCCGAACTGGGCGAGCGCGTGCTCGGTGTCGTCGGCGGCGGCCCGGGAGAGGCCGCGGTTGCGGACCGGTTCGTGCCGCGCGGCCTCCAGCGCCTCCTGCCAGGCGACCCGGGCCTCGCGGGTGTCGAGCAGCGCGGCGCGCACGTCGTCGTGGCCGCGTTCGGCCGGGTCGGCGTACTGCTCGACGACCGCGGCGACGTACCGACCGTCCGCCTTCAGCCAGTCGCCGAGCCGGCCGTGGAGCCGGGGCGTCTCCCAGGCCGGGTAGAGGGCGTACGAGACCATCGCCAGCAGGCCGCCCACCAGGGTGAGCACGACGCGTTCGGGGACGGTCTGGGACCAGTCGTCGCCCGCCATGCCGAGCAGGAAGACGACATAGGCCGAGACACAGGCCTGGCCGACCACGTATCCCGTGCGCATCAGCAGGTACATCAGCAGGGCGCAGACCACCGCGAGGACCGCGGCCGTGGTCACTCCGGGGTGGGCGGTCTGGACGATCGCGGTGGCCAGCGAGACCCCGACGATCGTGCCGCCGAAGCGGGCCATCGCCCGTCCGTACGTCTGGGTGAACTCCGGCCGCATCGCCATGACGGCGGCCATCGGTGCCCAGTAGCCGTGGCCGAAGGGCAGCGTGGTGCCGATGAGGTAGCCGACGGCGGCGACGACGGAGAGCCTGATCGCGTGCCGCAGGATCGGGGAACCGGGCCGCACCTCGGCGCGCATCGCCTTCGCCACGACCGGGATCAGCCGCAACAGGCCGGGGCGGTGGGGGCGGTTGCGGTGGCGGTGCGGGGCGGCGGGGCGGTGGTCGGCGCGGGCCTTCAGCTCCTCGGCGGCCTCCGCCGCCCGGCCGTCCTGCTCCTTGGTGCCCTCGCCCTCGGCGGTCTCGATGACGTCGGAGAGCAGCACGGCCAGGCGGTCGGCGGCGCGCAGCGGCGGGCCGGTGAGCAGGGTGCCGGTGTCGGGGGTGCGCAGGGCGGCCACGGCGGACGGGTCCAGCTCGACCGGGTCGCCGTGCCGGATCGCGCGGGCCGCCGAGTCCAGCAGCGATCCGGCGGCGGCCAGCAGCTCGCGGACCCGCTCCCGCTCCGGGCCCTCGGACGGTACGCCCAGGGACGGGTCGGCGAGCGAGGCGAGCACCGGCCGGATCCGTTCGGCGACCCCGCGCGGGCCGCGCAGTTCGGGCGGCCGGCGGCGGGCCTGGCGCGGGGTGACGGCGGCGGCGCTGCGGGCCGTCATCAGGGGGACGGGGTCGAAGGGGGCGAGCGGGTCGTGGCGCAGCCGACGGGCGTAGTCGGCCTCGGCGGCCAGCGCGTCGGCGAGCGCGTCGCGCTGGGGGCCCCATCTGCGGACCGGGAACAGGACGATGAGCACCGCCTGCACCACCCCGCCGAAGAGGATCATCCCGGCGTGCACGGCGGAGTTGGCGACGGAGGTGGGCAGGGTGACGGTGACCAGCATGATCGCGACGTTGGACGCGGCGATGATGCCCCCGGTCGGCCCGGCCGCCCAGGACAGGCCGGCGAGGAACGTCCAGAGCACCAGCAGGGCGAGGAAGAGCACCTCCCGCGAGCCGGTGAGATAGCCGAGGAAGGTCGACACGGCGAGGCTCGCCCCGGAGACCAGGGCGAGCACCGGGCGGGGGCGCCAACTGCGCTGGAAGGTCGCGATGGCCGCCTGGAACGCCCCGAAGGCGGAGCTCGCGGCGACCACCGGCCCGAAGAACGCCAGGGCGACCCCGATGACCAGGGCGAGCCCGGTCGCGCCGCGGATCGCGATGAGCGGTTCGAGCCGCCGTCGCTCGATCGAGAGCCCCGAGCGGGCGGTCTCCTTCAGCGCCCGGAGCCAGCTCATGCCTTGAGCCTAGCCGGATTGATGACTTATTGGCCCGAATTGCACGGTTTCGGAGCGCGGGAGGGGCGGGGTGCGAAGGGCGCGAGTCGCGGGCGCCCTTCGCCTACGGGGCGCGGGCGCCGTCGCGTACGGGCGCGGGCGCCCCTTCGCGCCCCCTCAGCGCTTTCCGCGCCCGCCGCGCAGTTGCGGGTCGCGGCCGGCCATCCGCGCCCGGTCCGCCGCCTCCGTGCCGTGGGTCCACCCGTCGAGGTCGGTGGCGCCCCGGACCCGGGTGGTGGTCGTCCTCGGGAACATCCGCTCGGCGGTGGCCGTGACCGCGACGTCGCGGGCGGCGAGGACCGGGAGCAGGGCGGGGGCGGCGCCCTGCTCCGTACCGCCGCCGGACCCGCCCTCGGCCTCGGCCTCGGCGGTGACCCGGGCGGTGTCGGCGGCGAGGCGGCTGCCCAGCCGCTGGGCGTACGCCATCAGGAACGACTGCCGGAACGTCTTGGTCCGCTTGCGTCCGCCGGCCCGCTGGCCCGCCTCCGCCCGCGTCATCGCGACGGTGCCCTGGACCAGCAGGGAGGTGTACAGCAGCTCCACCGCGTCCAGGTCGGGATCGAAGCCGACCAGCGTGGAGAAGCCGAGGTCGCTGTTCCACACCGAGCGGCAGCGGTTCGCGGTGGCGACCGCGTCGAGCAGGATCGCCTTCGCCGTCTCGTACGGCGCGTCCACCCCGATCCGGCAGGCGCCGGGCGCGTCCGTGCCATGGGTGCGGGCCGCGAGCAGCGCCTCGTCGATGGAGTGGCGGGCCATCAGCTCCTGCGCCTTGGTGGTGAGCGCCTCGGCCTCCTCCGGGAAACCGGTCGCCTCCGCCTTGGCGAGCAGGGCGCGGATACGGGTCAGCATCCGGGGTTCGTCGGGCGCGGGCGCACGCCGGAGCACGTCCCCGGCGGCGCCGGGCGGGGGGCCGACCGGCTCGATGGCGGGGAGCCCGAGCAGCAGCCGGTAGAGCCCGAGCACCGCGAAAGCGTAGGAGAACCGGTCCGGACGGTTGCGGGGCGGGGCCTCGGGCAGCGCGTCGAGCTGGGCCCGCCAGCGCGGCGGCAGGACCTCGTAGCGCGCGATCTCCGCGCCGATCAGCCCGGCGGCGATCCCGGCGGCGGTCTCGTCCAGCTCGCGGCGGACCGTGCGGACGACGTCGGCGGGCTGCCAGCCGCGCTCCCAGGCGCGGCGGACGAACTCCTCGCCGCGCCGGACCAGCTCCGCGTCGGACGCCGGGTCGGCGGCGAGGAGGGAGGCCCCGGCGTCGAGCCCGGCGTCGCCGTCCGCGTAGAGGGCCGCCGCGCACGCCTGGTCGGTCACCGATTGCATGGAGCCAGGGTAGGCAGGGCGGCACGGCGGGCCGGAGCCGGGCCCGACCGTCCACACCCTGTGGATATCGAACTTCCGTACGGTATTAGGCCTCACTCGTCCGGCCGCACCCGCTGACGGTGTATCCGCTTTCTATGTTTTCATCACGATTTCGCATGCTTTCATCGCGCCATGGATCCGATCGAACAGGCGGAGGCGATGGTGCGATGACCGGGAGACGACCCCAGGAACCTCGGGTACGGGCGGCCGCGGCGGCCCCGACGCGGCGGGGATTACTGACCGCCGCCGCCCTCACCCCGGTACTGGCCGCGGCGGGCACCACGGGGACGGCCCGCGCGGACGGGACGGCGCACGGACCGCTCGTCCGGCCGGTGCCCACCGAGCCCGCCGACTGGGCCGGGGTGGCGGAGGCGCTCGGCCGCCCCGGCAACATGCTGCGCGAGACGACGTACCACACGGGCTTTCCCCGGCGGGACCTCCTGGTGGTCTCCGACGGGGTCGTCGTCACCCCCGGCCTCGCCCTCGGCACCCATGTGGCCTTCATCCGCTACGCCGACGGCACCACGATGCTCATGGGCGACATGGTGGTCACCGAGCGCGAACTCCAGGGGGTGATCGACGCCTGGCAGGCGCACGGCATCGAGCAGACCGCCCTCCACAAGCACCTGCTCGCCCAGATCCCCGACCTCTGGTGGGTCCATGTGCACGGCCACGGCCACGATCCGGTGGCCCTGGCCCGCGGGCTGCGCGCCGGCCTCGACCGCACCGGCACCCCACCGCCCGAACCGCCCGACCGGCGCACCCCGGTCGACCTGGACATCGCCGGGATGGAGGCGGCGCTGGGCGCCCGGGGCAGCGTCGAGGACGGGCTCTTCAAGGTCCTCTTCTGGCGCCGCGAGACCATCGCCGACGGCCCGCTGGTCCTGCCGCCCGGACTGGGCTCGACCAGCGCGTTCAACTTCCAGCCGGTCGGCGGCGGCCGGGCCGCGCTCAGCGGCGACTGCGCGATGCTCGCCGAGGAGGTCCCGCAGGTGCTGAAGGCCCTGCGGCGCGGCGGGATCGAGCTTGTCGAGCTGCACAACCACCACCTCTCGGAGAGCCCCCGGCTGTTCTTCACCCACTTCTGGGCGGTGGACGACGGGGTACGGCTCGCCCGCACCCTGCGGGCCGCCGTGGACGCCACGAACGTCGTGCCGGGCGGCTGAGACCTGTCGGGCGGCCTCCGACCGGCCCGGCCGAAGGCCGCCCGACAGGCTCCGATCCGGCCCCGGGCCGGGCCGTGTTGCGCCGGTCCAGCGACCGGCGGCACCGATTCCGTTCTGCATATGGACCAATCGGACCGGCCCGGCGCGTGGCCCGGCCGAGGACCGGGCACCCATGTCCCCGTCCCCGGCCCTCCCACCCCACGCACCCGAACCACCCGCCAGACCCTCTGGAGCTCCGCATGGAACCAGCCACCGGCGCCCGGCTCTGCCCGTTCGACTACGCCGAGGCCCTCGAATTCGACCCGGTGCTCAGGCACCTGATGAACGAGGAACCCGTCTCCCGCATCCGCCTCCCGCACGGCGAGGGCGAGGCGTGGCTCGTCACCGGCTACGACGACGTACGCACGGTGACCACCGACCGGCGGTTCAGCCGCCACGCCATCATCGGCCGGGACTTCCCGCGCATGACCCCCGAGCCGATCGTCCAGGACGAGGCGATCAACGTCATGGACCCGCCGGCCAGCAGCCGGCTGCGCAGCCTGATCTCCAAGGGGTTCGCCCCCCGCCACATGGAGCGCATGCGGGTGCGCACCCAGCACGTGGTGGACGGACTGCTGGACCGCATGGAGGAGCAGGGCGCCCCCGCCGACCTGTTCGCGCACCTCGCCGCCCCGCTGCCGCTGACCACCATCTGCGAGGTCCTCGACATCCCGGAGGCCGAGCAGGCCCAGCTGCGCGCCTACGCGCGGACCATGATGGACACCACCGTCGAGAACAAGCCCCACGCCATTCAGGCCAAGGCCGATCTGCGCGCCTACTTCGCCGAGCTGACCGCCGAACGGCGCGCCAACCCGGGCGACGACCTGATCAGCGCCCTCGCCACCGCCCGTGACGGCGACGAGATCCTGGACGACCAGGAGCTGACGGTGATGGCCATGGTGCTGCTCATCACCGGCCAGGACACCACCACGTACGAGATCGGGAACATCGCCTACACGCTGCTGACCAGGCCCGACGAGCTGGCCATGCTGCGCGAGCGCCCCGACATGCTCCCGCAGGCCATGGACGAGCTGCTGCGCTTCATCCCGTTCCGCAAGGGCGTCGGCATCCCCCGGGTCGCCCTGGAGGACGTGGAGCTGAGCGGGGTGCGGATCAAGGAGGGGGACATCGTCCACGTCTCCTATCTGACCGCCAACCGCGACCCCCGGAAGTTCGACGACCCCGACGTGCTCGACCTGGAGCGGCAGGGGCCGTCGAACATGACATTCGGCTGGGGCGGGCACCACTGCCTCGGTGCCCCGCTCGCGGCCACCGAGCTCGAAGTCGCCATCGGGACGCTGCTGAAGCGCTTCCCCGCCCTGAAGCTGGCCGCCCCGGCCGAGGAGATCCGCTGGAACAAGACGTCGATCTGGCGCTACCCGCTCGAACTGCCCGTCACCTGGTGAGCGACGGGCCGCCGACCGGCCGCCCTCGATGATGCGCCCGCCCCGGGCCACCGGCAACCGGGGCGGGCGCAGCCGCGCCGTGGCCCCGCCCGCGCCGCACGGGCCCGCGCGAGCCGCGTTCCGACCTGGGTGAACGATCGTCGACGATCGCTCGACGTGCGGCGCCCACCCGGCTGCCGTAGCGTGATCCCGACGGCCACCCAAGCCGTGGCGGATCCGAATTCCGCCCACGAACGGCCGGGTCTCTTCCTCCGGACGGAGAGGCCCCCGGGACAAAGTCTTCAACGGTCGGCCCGTCCGCGCCCACGCTCAGGAGCACCTGCCCGGCGCCGGAATCCATCAGCCCGCCACCTCCACGCAGCACACCGTGGTGCCTGCGTGCGGCGGAGCTTCCCCGTCTCCGGCCCGCCGACGCCCCTGACACCCGTACGGGCCCGGCCGTGTGGACCACATCCGCTAGGAGGAGTTCCATGGCGGTTCTCTGCAAGCCGGCCATCGCGGTTCCCGAGCACGTCATCACCAACGAGGAAACCCTGGAGCTGGCCCGACGGCTGCACGGCGACCACCCGCAGCTCGAACTGGTCCTGCGCCTGATCGAGCACACCGGGGTACAGAAGCGGCACCTGATCCAGCCGATCGAGAAGGTGCTCCAGCACCCCGGCTTCGACGCCCGCAGCATCACGTACGAGGAACACACCAAGGCCCGGGTGCCCGCGGTCGTCCGCCAGGCGCTCGACCAGGCCGAACTGGAGCCGGACCAGATCGACTTGATCGTGTACGTCTCCTGCACCGGCTTCATGATGCCGCCGCCGACCGCCTGGCTCATCGGCGAGATGGGCTTCCGCCCGCAGACCCGCCAACTGCCCATCGCCCAGCTCGGCTGCGCCGCCGGCGGCGCCGCCGTCAACCGGGCCCACGACTACTGCACGGCGTACCCCGACGCCAACGTGCTCATCGTGGCCTGCGAGTTCTGCTCGCTCTGCTACCAGCCCACCGACCTCGGTGTCGGCTCCCTGCTCTCCAACGGGCTGTTCGGCGACGGCATAGCCGCCGTCGTGCTGCGCGGCAACGGCGGCACGGGCGTACGGCTGGAGCGGAACGGTTCGTTCATCATCCCGGACACCGAGGACTGGATCTCCTACGCGGTCCGGTCCACCGGCTTCCACTTCCAGCTCGACAAGCGGGTGCCCGGCACGATGGAACCGCTTGCTCCGGCCCTGGAGGCGGTCGCCGAGGAGCACCAGTGGAACGCCGGGAAGATGGACTTCTACATCATCCACGCGGGCGGCCCGCGCATCCTGGACGACCTGAGCCACTTCCTGGACGTGCCGCCCGAGGCGTTCCGCTTCAGCCGCGCCACGCTCACCGAGTACGGCAACATCGCCAGCGCCGTGGTGATCGACGCCCTCGGCCGGATGTTCGACGAGGCATCGGCGCTCGACGGCCATCGCGGGCTGATGGCCGGGTTCGGGCCGGGCATCACCGCCGAGATCTCCCTGGGCACCTGGACCTCCGCGTCCGAATCGGGGCTCTGAGGCCCCGAGGCCCTCGGACGGCCGCGTTCCGTACCGGGTACGGGGCGCGGCCACCGGGCGTTGTCAGTCCCGGCTGCCAGACTCGAAGGCATGACCGAACGGTGGGCCCTGGCCATGACGGAGACCGGCGGTGCGCTCCTCGCACCGCTGGCCCCGGACGGCCTGCCCGTGGGGCCGGTCGTCGCCGAGCCCGACGCGGTGGCGGCGGTCCGCGCCCGCCCCGAGGTCACCCGTTGGGTCTGGCGCTCCACCGCCGAGGTGTACCCCAGGCTGCTCGCCGCCGGTGTCCCGGTGGACCGCTGCTACGACATCGAGGTGGCCGAGTCCCTGCTCCTGGCCCATGAGGGCCGCCTCGGCGAGCCCCGTTCCGCCGCGGCCGCCCACGCCCGGCTGCACGGCGCCCCGGTGCCGGCCGACCCGCCGCCCCGCTCGGCGGAGCCCGGCGCACAGTCCTCGCTCTTCGAGCCCCGGCCCGCCGCCCCACTCCCCTTCGACGCCCTGCTGGAGGTCTACGCCGACCAGCTCCGCCGCCACGACGCCACCGAGCACCCCGGCAGGATGCGGCTGCTCACCGCCGCCGAGTCGGCCGCCATGCTGGTCGCCGCCGAGATGCACCGCTCCGGCCTCCCCTGGCGGGCCGACGTCCACCGCGAGGTCCTCCACGAGCTGCTCGGCGAGCGGTACGCGGGCGGCGGCGAGCCCCGCAGGCTGGCCGAGCTGGCCGACGAGGTGTCCGCCGCCTTCGGCAGACGGGTCCGCCCCGACCTCCCGGCAGACGTGGTGCGGGCCTTCGCGCAGGCCGGGATCACGGTCCGGTCCACCCGCCGCTGGGAGCTGGAGGGCCTGGACCACCCGGCGGTGGCCCCGCTCGTCGCGTACAAGAAGCTGTACCGGATCTGGACGGCGCACGGCTGGTCCTGGCTCCAGGACTGGGTGCGCGACGGCCGCTTCCGCCCCGAGTACCAGCCGGGCGGCTCGGTCAGCGGCCGGTGGACGACCAACGGCGGCGGTGCGCTCCAGATCCCCAAGGTGATCCGGCGCGCGGTCGTCGCCGACCCCGGCTGGCGCCTGGTCGTCGCGGACGCCGACCAGATGGAGCCCCGGGTCCTCGCCGCGATCTCCCGCGACCGCGGCCTGATGGAGGTGGCGGGCCACGAGGGCGACCTGTACACCGCCCTCTCCGACCGGGCGTTCCAGGGCGACCGGGACCACGCCAAGATCGCCCTGCTGGGCGCCGTCTACGGCCAGACCTCGGGCGACGGCCTGAAGAACCTGGCCGCCCTGCGCCGGAGGTTCCCGCAGGCCGTGGCCTATGTCGACGACGCCGCGAAGGCCGGGGAGGAGGGCCGCCTGGTGCGCACATGGCTGGGCCGGACGAGCCCCCCGGCCGCCGGGAGCGGGGAGTACGAGGAGGCCGGCATCCCGCAGGAAGGCGCCCGGCCGGACGGCTCCGACGACGGCTCCGGCCCGGGCCCCACCCCCGGCTACGCCTCGTCGAACGCCCGCGCGCGGGGCCGCTTCACCCGCAACTTCGTGGTCCAGGGCAGCGCGGCCGACTGGGCGCTGCTGCTCCTGGCAGCCCTGCGCCGCTCGGTCCGTACCGCCGGGCTCCGCGCCGAGCTGGTCTTCTTCCAGCACGACGAGGTGATCGTGCACTGTCCCGAGGAGGAGGCGGCGGCCGTGGTGGAGGCGATCCGGGCGGCCGGGGAACTGGCCGGGCGGACCGTCTTCGGCGAGACCCCCGTCCGCTTCCCGTTCACCACGGCGGTGGTGGAGCGCTACTCCGACGCGAAGTAGCCTCCGTCGAGGAACTGTCTCCCGGCCCCGGGGCGTCGCCGAACCCGGCCAGCCCGTGGTCGTAGTGCGCCGGGCGCAGATGGTGGTGGCGGTGGCGTGCGTTCAGCCGATGGATGACGTACGCCGCGACCGCGATCATCACGAGGACGACCGCGACGGTGACCAGGGTGTCCATACGATTCCGGCCCCCTTCGGACGCGCAGGCCGAGCGGTGCGGCCCACGGGGAGCCGTACGCGTCCAGGTTACTCCGCTGCCCGGCACCCACCCCCCCTCGGACGAGTACCGGACAGCGGAAGGTCCGGGCCGGCGGAACCCCGGCCCGGACCTGCGGGGCGGGGTCGCCCGCCGTGCCGCGTGTCTACCCGCGTTCCCACAACGCGGGGACGTTCGGCGGTTCCCACCCGGCCATGGACGTGTGGGCCTGGGTGCAGCGGTACGCGACCCCGTTGTACGTGACCCGGTCCCCCGCCTTGTAGGCCGTGCCGGACTTCCAGGTGGAGCCGGGCGGGTCGGTCGGCGGGTCGGTGGGGTCGGTCGGCGGATCGGTCGGGTTCTGGGCGATGTTCAGGACGAAGTCGAACGTCCCCTGCCGGCCCGAGCCCACGTCCCGGACGTTCATCAGCAGCGCCGGGTCGTAGAGCATGTCGGTGTTGTTGCGCGGCTCGCCGGGGAAGTAGAGCTGGGTCGTCAGGATCGACGAGCCGGGCGCCTGCACCTTCACATGGATGTGGCGGGTGCGCCCCGGGTAGAGCCCCGGCACGATCGTGGTCAGGCTGTACGCGCCCGACTGGTCGGTGAACTGGTGCCCGCGGAAGGCGAATCCGCTCATGTCGTAGGCGCCGTTGGTGTCGGCCTGCCAGAAGTCCAGGAGCACGCCGGAGATCGGCCGGCACGCCCGGCCGAAGACGTAGCCGCTCACGGTCAGCCGCACACCGGGCGTGCTGTCGGTGATCAGGCTGGTGCGGAGCGGGGAGTTGGGCTTGAAGTAGGGGCCCTCGATCTGGTCGTGGGTCGGTCCGTCGCCGTCGTCGCAGTTCGGCGTCGGGGCCAGCGGCTTGCCGCCGGAGCCCGCGTCCCGGGCCAGCGCGACGCCACCGCCCGCGAGCAGCGGGACGGTACCGGCGACGAGCGCGGCCTTGAGCAGGGTCTTGCGGCTGATCTTGCCGTCGCCGGGGTTCTGGCCCTCGGTCGGTTCTGGGGTCATGGCTGATTCCTCGGGGTGGGGGAAGGGCACGTTCATGACACGGAGCGGTGCGGGGTGCGCGCCGCCCGGCCGGGAGGCCGGAGCGGTAGCCGGGCGGGCGCGGTAACCGGGGCGGCCCCGGTGCGGACGGGGCCGCCGGTGCTCACTGCGGAGCGGTTCCTCAGACGCGGGCCCAGAGGGCCGGCACGTTCGGCGGCGTCCAGCCGGGCTGCGCCAGGTGCGCCTGGAGGCAGCGGTAGCTGTCGGAGCCGTACGTCACGACGTCGCCCGCCGCGTACGTCGTGCCTTCCTTCCAGGTGCCGCCCGGGTTGGTCGGCGGGTTGCTCGGGTCGGGCCCGGTGCCGTTGGTCACCAGGGTCAGCCCGTACGCCTGGAGCGCCGGGTTCACCGGCTGGAAGTACGTCGTACCGCCCTGGGAGCAGTTGCCGGAGCCGCCGGAGGTGACGCCCTGCGCCTGGCTGCCGGAGATGAACGAGCCGCCGGAGTCACCGGGTTCGGCGCACACATTGGTGCGGGTGACCCCGGAGACGGTGCCCTCCTGGTACGTGACGCTGGTGTTGCGCTGCTGCACGGTGCCGCAGTGCCAGCCGGTCGTCGAGCCGGAGCGGCAGACCGACGAGCCCTCCACGGCCTCGGTCGAACCGGTGACGGTGATGTCGCCGTTGCCGTAGCCGTTCACCAGGGGGCGCGGCGTCCAGTTGGTGTTGGTGGCGACCCAGGAGTAGTCGCGGCCCGGGAAAGTGGAGCCCTGGAAGGATCCCTGCGCCTGCTGGTTGGAGCCGTTGGTGGTGACGCCCGGCGTGCCGCAGTGGCCGGCGCTGACGAAACCGCCCTGGGTGCCGCGCTTCACGGGGAAGCCGATGGAGCACCGGCCCAGGCCGTTCATGTAGTACGCGTCGCCGCCCCGGAGATCGGCGAACGTGCGCGGCCGCTCCGTGGACCGGCGGACCGTCACCAGCTTCTCCGACACCCCGGCCTCGGCCAGGAACGCCTTGGCGGCCTTGGTGCCGGCGGCCTCGACGACGACCCGGTTGCTCGCCACGTCGACGTACCAGACCGGTACGCCGGAGGGGGCACCGCGCAGCGCTACCCGGTCCAACGCACCCTTCGCGGCGTCGAGTTCGGCCTGACTGTGCGCGACGACGACGGGCCGGGCCCCGGCGAGGCGGATCTCCTCGGCGTGGGCGGCGTCGGTGGTGGACACGGTCAGGGCCGCGTCGTCACCACTGACCCGGGCGCCGGCGAAGTCCGCGCCGAGCGTGTGCTTCAGCGCGGAGGCGATCGCCGCCGCCCGGGTCTCGTGACCGATCCGGCCGCGCGCCTGGGCCTCGTTCAGGCCGAGATCGCGCTGCATGGCCTCCAGCAGACCGGGCGAGAGCTGCCCGGTCCCCGCGGCGGTGGGGGTGCGGAGCTGGGGCGCCGGATCGGCGGACGCGCTGCCAGTCAGGCCGGCCAGCGCGAGCGCCCCGACGGCCACGGTGGCGGTACACGCGGCCAGGGCACGTCTGCGGAGTGTGGAGCTCTCCACGGGACTCTCCTTGACTTCGGGGGAATTGCCGACAACGTAGCCGCGTACACGTCATTGCCAGGAGATCCCGTTCTCCCCCTCACTTCACGTTATGGGGCCGCCGGGAAGACCCTTCCGGGCGGCCCCGGGCGTCCCAATCCGCCGCCGGTGCCCGTAGGTTCGCCTCATGCGAATAGGTGAGCTGCTCGGCGCCGGACGTTCGGCCGATGTGTACGCGCTCGACGAGGAGTGGGTCCTGCGCCGCTACCGGGACGGCATGGACGCCACACCCGAATGGATCGTCATGGCCTACCTCGCCGCGCACGGCTGCCCCGTCCCCCGGCTGGGCCCGCGCGACGCGAAGACGCCCCCGGGCGACCTGGTGCTGGAGCGGCTGACCGGCCCGACGATGCTGGACGCGCTGCTGGCCGGGGAGGTGTCGGCGGACGAGGCGGGCGCCCTGCTGGCCGGGCTCCTCGCCGAACTCCACACCGTCCCGGCCCGGCTCTCCCCGGACCCCGGGGATCGGATCCTCCACCTGGACCTGCACCCCGGCAATGTGATGCTGACGGACCGGGGACCGGTGGTGATCGACTGGAGCAACGCGGCGGAGGGCGCCCCGGCCCTGGACCGCGCGATGTCCGCGCTGATCCTGGCCCAGATCGCGGTGGACACCACGTCCCCCCTGGCCGACCCGGCGCACACCCTGCTGCGCGCCCTGGCCCCCCGCCTCGCCGCCGCCGGCCCCCTCCCCGACCCCGACCTGGCCGAGGCGGCCCGCCACCGCACCGCCAATCCGACGATGAGCCCGCACGAACGCGCCCTCGTCGGACCGGCGACGGCCCTGGTCCGGGACCTGACGGCCTGACGGGCCGACGGGGGCGGACCGTCGGCCCGCGGCCTACTCCTCGTCGCGCAGGCGGGCCGCCAGGGAGGTCAGCGGCTCGGCCTCCTCGGCCCGCCCCAGCGCGGTCAGCCGGGTCACGGCCGCGCCGAGGCGGGCGAGGGCCGCGTCCGTCCGCTCCAGGTAGATGCCCTCCACCGCGGCGGCGAGCCGGACGCACTCGGCCCACTCCTCCACCTCGTCCCCCTCCGCCGCCGGTTCGCCGGCCAGCGCGGCGGCCCGCTCCAGCGCGGCCAAGGACTCCTCGTACGCACCGGCGTGGGCGTGGACCCGGCCGTACTCGTAGGCCAGGGCGGTGTCGAGGGGACGGTCCTGGGCCTCGAACCCGGCGGCGCGGGCCTCGTCGGCGACCCGGCCCGCGTCGGCCAGGAGGTCGAGGGCGCCGGGCAGCCCGTCCTCGCCCTGCTGCTGGACCCGCAGCCGGGCGAGCTCGCGCAGACAGCCGCTGATCCGCTCGTAGCGCGGGGCCAGGGCATGGGCGGCGAGCGCCTGGTCGACGGCCTCGCGGGCCCGGTCGGCCTCCCCGGACTCGGCGAGGGCCACGGCCGTCTCCGCCGCGATCATCACATGGCTGCCCGGGTCGTCGTCCCAGCCGGCCGACTCGGCCGCGAGGGCGAGGAACTCCTCCGTGGCGGCCTTGAGGTCCTCCCCCGCGTACAGCGCGCGGGCCCGGGTCAGCCGGAGCTGGGCGACGAGCCGGTCGTCCACCTCCCCGGCCGCGATGTCCGGCTCGGCCAGCAGCGAGTCGAGCAGGGCGATGCAGTCCTCGAAGCGGCCCAGGTCGAGGCAGAGCCCGGCCGCACCGCTGTACGTGCAGTACGCGTCGAACCGGCGGCCCTCGCGCATCTCCAGCTCCGCCGAGCGGGTCAGATGGCGCAGCGCCTCGTCGGGGCGGCCCAGGCGGAGGACCACCTCGGCCAGATCCGCGTGGATGCGGGCGGTCGCGGACTGGTCGCCCGGCCAGTCGGCGGTCAGCCGCAGCGCCTCGGCCAGGCTCTCCCGCGCCTCCTCCACGTCCCCGAGGCCCAGCCGCATCCGGCCCCGCAGGGCGAGCGTGCGGGGCAGGTGCCAGGCGGGGCCGTGCTCCCGCAGCCGGCCGACGTGGCCGTCGAGCACCGCGACCGCGGCGGGCAGGTCACCGGCGAGGGCGTGGGTGGTGGCCCGCAGCATCAGGGCGCCGGATATCTGGGTGGGGAGGTCGTGCCGGGTGGCGAACGCGTGCAGCAGTTCGGTCTCGGCGAGGACCGGCTCCACGTGCTCCCCGCTCCCCGACGCCTGCAGCCGCATGCCGAGCGCGGTGGCCCGCAGCCGCAGCAGCCGCGCCTCCTGGTACGGGGCGAGCCCGGACGCCTCCTCGTGGAGCCGGACCATCGACGCGTGGGCGGCGGTCAGCGCGGCGGCCTTCGCCCCGGCCCCGCCGTCCTCGCCGTCTCCTTCGGCCCCTTCAGCCCCACCGGTCCCGCTCGCGGCGTTCTCCGCGGCGGTGAGCAGCGCACTGGCACGGGCCTCGGTGGCGGCGCCCGGCTCCCCGGCGTCCTCGTACAGCCCGGCCGCCTCCTCGTACAGGGCGGTGGCCTCGGCGAACGCGTCCCGCTCGTTCGCACGGTCCGCCTCGTCGCCCAGCAGGTCCGCGCGCAGCCGGGCGAGCGGGCCCACGGCCGGGTCGTCGGGGTGGGTGTAGTCACCGGCGGCGACGAGGGCCCGGAGCCGCGCCCAGTACTCCCGCGCCTCCGGATGCCCCTGCTGGTCCAACTCCCTCGCCCGCGCCATGAGTTCGGCCGGGGTGTCGGGGAGCGCGGCGGGGGCCGGGGCGGCCGGCGCGGCGGCCGGGGCCACCTCGTCGAGGCCGCGGGTGCGCAGGGTGAGCTCCAGCGCGTCGACGAGCGGGGCCCGGTCGAGGCGGGCCCGGCGCCGGTCGGTGTGGGCCGGGGTTCCGTTACGGGCGTCGAAGCGGGCGGCGAGCTCGTCGGCCCGCTCCCCCACCTCGGCGCGGAGTTCGGCCACCGTCCAGGACCGGCCCGCGTACCCGGCGGCGGGCAGACCGCCGTGGCCGAGCGCCTCGACGCGCCGGAGCAGCACCTCCACCCCGGTCAGGAACTGGAGCAGGTCCAGCGGCGAGTCGACCTCGGCGAACAGGTTCCGGTTCTCGGCGAGCAGCTCCAGGCCACGGCTCTCGTTGCCGGTCAGCGCGCAGAACTCCAGGTGCCGCCCGACCTCCCCGGCCATCGAGGGGTTGCGGCGGCAGATGCGGTAGCCGGAGAGGTGCAGCTCGCGGGCGCGGTCGGTGTGCCCGGAGCGCACCAGCGGCAGCAGCGCGTACGAGACGGAGCGGGCCGGCTCCTCCTGGCAGGACGCCTTCCCCTTCAGGACGGGCTCCCAGACCTCCAGGGCCCGCCCGTCGTCGCCCGCGGCGAGGTGGTACCGGGCCTGCTCGCAGATCTCGCACGCCTCGCAGTCGCTGAGGCGGCTGCGGGTGCGGCTCGCCCACAGCTCGTAGGCGAGGTCGGCGCCCTCACCGGTGTGCGCGGCCAGCTGGTACGCCTGGCCGTAGTAGGGCTGGAGGTCCAGCCCGGCCTTCTCGTACCGGTCGCGCATCTCCGTCAGCCACTGCCGCACACCGGTCAGCGGCACCTCGGGCAGCACCAGCAGCGCGTTGGCCACCCATTTGAACCGCCAGAACAGCGTGTGGCGGCGGCGCTCGTCGAAGACGTCGGGCTGCTCGTCGAACAGGTTGAGCAGCCGGGCGAAGACGACGGGCGACTTCCGGGGCTCGGAGCCGTAGGTGTACGCCTCCTGGAGCTCGAAGAGCGCGTCGACGAGCGGGGCAGGCTCCTCGAACCGCTCGGCCACGTCGACGAGTTCCTCGGCGGTGAGCGTACGGGTGCGGCCGTAGGGGCGCTCGTCGTTCGCGGCCAGCGCCCGGTAGAGCTCGTCGGTGTTCCGGGGGGTGTTCGGCGTCATCGGCTGTCCTTGCGGAGGGCGTGGGCGAGAAGGTCGAGGAAGGAGCGGTTGATAAGGCTGGACTCGGCGGGCCGGAGCGGGCGCCGGGACAGCATCGCGGCCTGCCCGTAGAGGGCTTCGGCGCTGGTGCGGGCCAGTTCGGGCTCCTCGATGGCGACGGCGGCGCGGACCAGCGGATTGAGCTGGTTGAGGATCAGCTGCGCCCGAGGGGCCTCCCGGCGCAGGGCACCGAGGATGTCGCCCCACACCCCGCCCTCCTGCTCCCGGGCGAGCCGGGAGCGGGTCCGCTCGTGCCGGGCCTCGCGGCTGTCGACGAGGAGGGCGGGGGCGGACGCCGGGTGGAAGGTGCGCAGGGCGACGTCGCAGTCGAAGACGGCGAGCGCGTCCCGGGCCAGGGCGAGGTAGGCCGTGGCGGCCAGCTCCGTCTCCCGGTCGACCGGGTCGAGATGGGCGGTGAGGGTCTCCGGGTCGAGGTCTGCGACCACCACCTCGGGCCTGATCTCGGGCAGCCGGTGGATCAGCTCGCGGTCGTACGTGTAGCCGCCGTTGACCACGCCGAGCCCGGCGGCCGAGGCGATCGCCGCGACCTGCCGGAACTCCTCCACGCTCGACGTCACCAGCACCGTGCGGTGGGTGCGCGCGAACTCGTCGAGCGTGGTGTGCCCGTCGGTGGTCTCGAACGGCAGCCAGGGCAGCAGCATCCGCAGGATCTCGTCGTCGTGCACGGCGAGCGACTTCACGGCCAGGTGGTGGGCGTGCAGAAACCGTTCGAGCAGCTCCGGCTCGCTGGCGGCGACCCGGGCGATCCACGCCCGCAGCCGCTCGGCGAGGGCGTCGCGGACGGCGGCGAGCGTGTCGTCCTCGTACAGGGACTCGCGGCTGGCCGTCGGGCGCAGACTCTCCGCGTCGACGACGCAGCGGACGAAGAACGCCCACTCGGGCAGGATCTCCTCGGCCTGCTCGGACAGCAGCATGCCCTTGACGTGCACCCGGTGGCCGTGTCGGCGCCCGGCCGGGACCGCCTCGGGCAGCACGCAGGCGATGCCCTTCAGCCCCACGGCCGGCAGGTCCAGCTCGATGGTGTCCAGCGGGGTGAACCCGAAGACCTCCTCCCCGTACCCGGCCAGCGCCCGGGACCGCGCCCCGGGCGTGGGATACGTGCGCTCCCAGGGCGCGGGCTCGGGGTTGACCGGTACGGCGGGGGTGCCGGAGCCGTCGTCGAAGGTCACCGGGTGGCGCAGCAGGGAGCCGAACTGCCGGGCCAGCGCGTGCACCCGCTCCGGGCCCGTCCACTCGCCGGTGTCGGCCCTCGGGGTCAGCGTCACGGTCGTGCCGGGCCGGGTCCGGGCGGAGGCGGGCAGCGTACGGACGGTGTAGCTGCCGTCACCGCGCCCCCGCCACTCCACGGCGGGCGCGTCCGGGGTGCGGGCGGAGCGGCTCAGGACGTGGATCTCGTCGGCGACGAGGAAGCAGGAGAGCAGCCCGATCCCGAACTGGCCGATGAAGTCGGCGCGTTGCTCGGCGATCCGGTCGGCGCGCTTGCTGCTGCGGCCGATCGTGGCGAGGAAGGTGTGCACATCGGCCTCGCTGAGGCCGACCCCGTCGTCCTCGACGCGCACCACCGAGCCGTCGGCGTACAGCCGGATCCCGAAGGCCCCGGCAGGCGCGTCCGGGGCGAGGCCCTGCCGGGCGGTCAGTGCGTCCACCGCGTTCTGCAGGAGTTCACGCAGGTAGACGCGGGGGCTGGAGTAGAGGTGGTGGGAGAGGAGGTCGACGAGGCCGCGCAGATCCACCTGGAAGGTGCGATCGGCGCCGGGCGGGGTCGCCGGGGTGTCGTGCAGAGTCATCGGCAGTCCGGGAGAGGAGAGAGAAGAGGAGAGGAGAGAAAGGAGAGGGGGAGAGGCGGTCAGGTCCGGCGCAGGCCGCGGGCGTACTGCCTCCGGGGACTCCCGAAGTACTCCCACGGCCAGGTGGTGCAGGCACCGCCGAGCACCTGGTAGACCCGCCGGGCCGTGCGCCACTCGCCCGCCATCGACAGGGCCATGGCGAACGTGTTGAAGTCGTACTGCCACCCGAGGATCCGTACATGGTCGGGGTGCAGGATGCTGCGTTCGGCCGCCATGCTCAACTCGGCGCGGATCTCGGGGGTTTCGATGCTGCTCGCATGCCCCGCCTCGACCGCCTCCTCGATGTGCGCCATGGCGATCGCACAACCGAGCCTGCTTCCGTGGGGAGCGCGGGCGAACGCCTCACGCGCGAACGCCAGGGCCTGACCGGGCTCACCGCCCCATCGGGGCTGGAGCTGCGAGATCCACGCGAGGTGGGCGTCCAGGTCGAGCGGGTCGCGGCGCAGGGCCGCGTCGAGCCGGGCCCGGTTCACGACGGGCCCCAGCGACATGCCGCGCCCCGAGATGAGCAGTTGGCTCCACGGCGTGATCCACTCCGGCCTCAGCTCGGCGGCCTCCAGCAACCGGGCCTCGCCGAGGTTCAGCCGCTCGTGGAAGACCCGCCACTGGTCCCGCGAGACGTCCGCCGCGCGGGCCGAGGTGCGGGCCTCCCAGCCCCACATGATCTGACGCGCCCCGGATATCAGCAGAGCCGTAGCCCGGTGCTCCCCGTCCTCCTCGACGGCGTGACCGATCCACTCCTCCACCCCGGCCACATCGGCCAACTCATTCAGCACCGCGTGGTCCCGGCCCAGGTCGAAGGGGGCCAGCGCCGCCCGCACCGCCGCCCAGTCCCCCGCCCCGGCCGCCTCCACCAGCGCGAGCACCCGCCGGTCCCCGAGCGCCCGCAGCTCGTACACCGACGCCCTCTTGTGGAACGGCACGGGCAACGCGTACGGATCGGCCTCGCCCCCCGCCCCGCCTCTGCCGAACAACCTGCCGAGCATGCCGAACCCTCCCCTGGAACCGCCGTCTTCGGGTGCAGCATAGGCCGCACCACCGACATCGCCTCCACAGAGTTTTCACCCGTGCTCCACAGCCCTCACCGGCGGCGCCCCGTGCGTCGGCGATTCCTCCCCTGTGGGCTCACCGGGAAGGGACGCGGCGTCGGGCGCCCCGGAACCGCGGGCTCGGGCGGGCCGCCCGTACCGGGTCGGATCCGGCGCCGAGGTTCCGCCCCCGGCCGCCCAGCAGTTCCCGGACCGAGCGGTCACTCGCGCATGCCCGCCAGTTCGACCGGCCGGACGCGCAGCGCGAACGACGCGGGCAGCACGGAGGCCACGGTGGCGAGCAGGGCGCTCGCGCCGACCACGGCGGCGACCGTGCCCCAGGGCACCACGACGTCGGACCACACGCCGAGCAGGCCGAGGGCGCCCCACACGCCCAGCAGGTTCACCCCGGCGATCACCACCCCGAGCACCGTGCCGACCGCGACCACCACCAGTGCCTCGGCCCCGACGAGCCGCAGCACCTGTCCCTTCGTGGCGCCGGTCAGACGCAGCGAGGCGAGGTCGCGGACCCGGTCCGAGGTCGCCATCATCAGGGTGTTGGCGAGCGCGATGCCCGTGTAGACCAGGGCGATCCCGAGGATCATCCACAGGCCGAGCCCGGTGTCCCTGCTGGAGCCCGGGTAGTGGGCCCCGACCCACTGGTCCCCCGTCAGGAGCCGCACGCCGGCCGCTTTCGCGGCGGCGCCGAGTGCGGCCGCCGCGCTGTGGGCGCCGTCCCGGGGCAGCGCGAGGTCGACGCGGTCCACCGGGGCGCCGGCGGCATTGTGCTCGGTGAGGTAGACGCCGTTGCCGCCGGTGCCGGTGGAGAGGACCGCCGCGATGCGCAGATCCGCCTTGCGACCGTCGCCCAGCCAGACGGAGACCCTGTCGCCCACCTTCGTGGTCAGCCACTCCTCGTTGACGACGATGCTGTCGTCGTCCAGGTCGGCGAGGCGGCCCGCGACGACGGGCAGCCGGGAGACGGCCGCATGCACCACCGGATCGACCGCCCTGGCCTCGGACTTGACGAGGGCGACCCTCTCCTCCAGGACGGTCACCCCGGTGGACCGGGACTCGCTGACGGTCACACCGGGGACGGACCGGGCGCGCCGGACGAACTCGTCGGGCAGCGCGCGGCCCTCCCCGCCCGCCGTGGCGACCAGTTCCGCGGTGATCTGCTGCCGCGCCTCGTCGGCCTTGGCCCCGCCGATCGTCGCGGTGGTGCCCATCAGGGAGGCGGCGAGGGCCACCGTGATGACGACCGGCGCCGCGACGGCGGCGGTTCTGCGGACCCCGGCGGACGCGTTCTCCCTGGCCAGCATGCCGGTCGCGCCGGGAAGGCGGGCCGGCAGCCAGGTCAGCAGCCGGGTCAGCGGCTTGACCAGGACCGGCGCGAACAGGGCGAAGCCGACGATCAGCAGCATCGGCTGGGTGACGTAGGTCTTGCGCTTCAGGACGTCGCCCGGGTTGTCCAGCAGGTCCAGCGAGAGCAGGCCGAGGCCGGCCGCGAGGACCACGATGCCGATCAGCCAGCGGCTCAATGGCATGGCGCGGGAGTCCACAGCGGACTCGCGCAGCGCCTCCGTCGGACCGACCCGGCCGGCCCGCCACGAGGAGACGGCCACCCCGCTCAGGGCGACGAACAGGCCCGTCCAGAAGGCGGTGCGCAGCGGCCACGCCTGCTCGCCGATCCGGAACCAGGAGGGGGCGATGCCGCTGTCGGCCATCCAGGAGGCGATCCGCGGCGCGCCCGCCGCGCCGAGCCCGCAGCCGGCCGCCGAGGCGAGCACACCGACGACGAGCGCCTCGATGAACACCATCCGCCGCACCTGGGAGGGGGTGGCGCCCGCGGTACGCAGCAGCCCGAACTCCCGGCGCCGCTGGGCGACCGCGAAGGAGAACGTCGAGGCGACGACGAACACCGACACGAAGCCGGTGACGCCCGCGGCCGTGCCGAGGAGCGCGTTCACCGAGACCAGTGCTTCCTCGTCCCGGTCGGGGTCCGGGTCGGCGCGTCGGCGTTCCCCGCCGGTCAGCACGTCGAATCCGGCGCCCACGGCCGCCTCGACCCGGTCGGCCGGGGCGTGCACGGCGACGGCGTCCACGGCGGGAGAGATCCGCGCGGCCTCGGCGTCGGTGAAGAACAGCGCGTTCTCGAAGCCGGCCGACGCGACCGTCCCGACGACGGTGACCTGCTCGGTCCCGCGGACGGTGGCGGCCCGCACCCGGGCGCCGGGCCGCAGCGCGTCCCCGGTGGCGACGGCTTCGCCGGGCGCCGAGGGTGCGCGTCCGGAGGTCAGTGTGTAGGGGGTGAGCGCGGCGACCGACCACGGGTGGCCGACCGTGTCCTCGGCGAGCCCGGGGCCCGACACGGGGAAGGTACGGTCCTCGACGGTCCTGCCGAGCGCCGCGAGCCTCGCGGTGACGGCGGCCGGGACCGGCGCGGGGTCGGTGATCGTCTGCGTACGTTCCCCGATGGGCGTGTCCGCCCGGACGAGGCCGGAGGTCTTCACGACGACCGGCGCCTTCACGAACCGCTCGGGCCCGCGGTCCGGTGCGCTGAAGGTCGCCGCGAGGGCGAGCCCCGTGGTGGCGATGAGGCCGACGCCGAGGGCGAGGGCGATGAACGAGCCGACGAACGTGACCCAGCGGGTCCGCATTCCCTGCAGCGCGAGTGTCAGCACGGGAGGGCCGCCAGTCGGGTCATGTGTGCGGCGACCCGCTCGGCCGTCGGGGAGACCAGCTCGTCGTGGATCCGTCCGTCGGTGAGGAACAGCACCCGGTCCGCGAAGGAGGCGGCCGCCGGGTCGTGCGTCACCATGATGACGGTCTGCCCCTGGTCGACCATATGCCGCAGCAGGGTGAGCACTTCACGGCTGGTGGTGGTGTCCAGGGCGCCGGTCGGCTCGTCGCCGAAGAGCACCTCCGGCCGGGTGACCAGGGCGCGGGCCAGCGCCACCCGCTGCTGCTGTCCACCGGACATCTCACTGGGCCGGTGCCCGGCCCGCTCGCGCAGTCCGACCTTCTGCAGCACGTCCAGGACATCGCTCCGCCGGGGGCGGCGTCCGGCCAGCCGCAGCGGCAGCGCCACGTTCTGCTCGGCGGTGAGCGAGGGCAGCAGGTTGAACGCCTGGAAGACGAAGCCGATGCGGTCCCGCCGCAGCAGCGTGAGCTTCTTCTCGCTCAGCCCGCTCAGGTCGGTCTCCCCGAGCAGCACCTGGCCGCTGGACGGCCGGTCCAGGCCCGCGGTGCACTGGAGGAAGGTCGACTTGCCGGAGCCCGAGGGCCCCATGACGGCGGTGAAGGTGCCCCGGGGAATGTCCAGGGAGACGTTCTCCAGGGCGGTCACGGCACCGGCGCCCCTGCCGTAGGAGCGAGTGACCGAACGGAGTCGGACGGCTGCTTGATTCATGGCGTCCACTCAACCGGGCCCGGAATCGGCGCACATCGCAGCCGGAGGGAGTCTTCGGGGTGGAGGTAACTCCACCCTTCCCCGCACGGCGGCGGCCCTGGGCGGGAAAGGCAGAGCCGGCGGCGACAGCAACGTGCGTGGGCAGCCCCTGCCGCCGAACAGGTCGGGCAACCGCGGCACCGGCCCGCACCGGGGAGGGACGGACCGGGCTCCCGCCGAGCAGCCCGAGCCCCGCGCAGCAGGGCGCCCACAACAGCGCGACCAGCCCCGACCACCCCGGGTACGGCTCCACCCGGGCACCCGCACGGAGCCGCCCCATACACCTGGTGGCCGCCCATACCGGGAGTTCGCTACCGGTCCGATGGTGGAGCCGGCTGGATGGTCCGCGCGACACGGGCCTCCTATCGTGCCCCCATGCACGCACCCAGCCTCTGGCAGGCCCTGCACCAGCGTCGGTACCTCCGGAGCGGCTGGCCGTGGCGCTGCGCCCTGTACTTCCTGACCAGCGTGCCGGTGGGCGCCGCCGTGCTGGTCTGTCTGCTCGTCCTCGCGCTGGCCGGCGGCCTGCTGACCGTGGTCCTCGTCGGGGTGCCGCTCCTGCTGACGCTGGTCCTCGCCGGCCTGCCGGTCGCGCAGGTGGAACGGCGCCGGCTGCGTCTGATAGATCCGGCCGTGCCACTGGCCGACGCCCACCAGGACCCGCCGCACACCGGGCCCGCCGCCTGGCTGCGCACCCGCCTCCAGGAGCGCTCCACCTGGCGGGAGTTGGGTTACGCCCTTCTCTTCGGCTTCCTCCTGTGGCCGCTGGAGGCAGTGGTCATCGGCACGGTCATCGGCGTGAGCGGAGGGCTGATCTCCACCCCCCTGGTCATGGCCACGGTCGGCGGCGGCGAGGAGGCGCGTGTCATCAAGCTGTGGCTGGTCCACTCCTATCCGGCGGCGTTCGCCGTCGCCCTGGCCGGGCTGCTCCTGCTCCCCCTGCTGGCCTATCCGCTGGGTCTGCTCGCCGCGGGACGCGCACAGCTCACCCGCCTCCTCCTCGATGCGCCGCCCTCCCACGACGACGTGCGGGTCAAGGAGTTGAGCCGGTCGCGGATGCGTCTGGTGAACGCCTTCGAGGCCGAGCGCCGCCGTATCGAACGCGACCTGCACGACGGCGCCCAGCAGCGGCTGGTCGCCCTGTCCATGCGGCTGGGCCTGGCACGCCTCGACGCCCACGAGGAGCCCCTCGCCGGGCTCCTGGCCGAGGCCCACGGCGAGGCCCAGGCCGCTCTGGTCGAGCTGCGGGAACTGATCCGGGGCATCCACCCCCGGATCCTCACCGACCGGGGTCTGGCCGCGGCCATCGAGGACGTCGCCGACCGCTCCCCGGTCCCCATCGACCTCGATCTCGACCTGACCCACCGGTTCCTCGAAGCGGTCGAGTCCGCCGTCTACTTCGCGGTGTGCGAGGCGCTGGCGAACGTCGCCAAGCACAGCCGGGCCACCCGGGCCACCGTCGAGGCCCGCGTCGACCAGGGCCAACTCGTCGTCCGCGTGCGGGACAACGGCGTGGGCGGCGCGAACGAGGCCGACGGCACCGGGCTGGAGGGGGTCGCTGATCGCATCTCCGTCCTCGGCGGGCATTTGCTAGTGTCCTCACCGTCCGGCGGGCCCACGCTCTTCCGCCTCCTCGTGCCCTGCACCCCGGCTCCGGACCGCCGACCCGACGCCCCGCCGGCTCGCTAGTGACCTGAGTCAGAGGAGCCAGATGTTGCGCATCGTGTTGGCCGAGGACAGCGTGCTGCTGCGGGAGGGCCTCGTCGGCCTCATGGAGCGCTTCGGCCACCAGGTCCTCGCCGGCGTCGGCACGGCCGACGAACTCACGGCAGCCGTCGCCGAGCACGACCCTGACATCGTCGTCACCGACGTACGGATGCCGCCCGGCTTCTCCGACGAAGGGCTGCGGGCCGCGCTGCGACTGCGCGAGAAGAACCCCCGGCTCCCCATCCTCGTCCTCAGCCAGTACGTCCAGCGCGCCTACGCCGAGGAGCTGCTCGACTCCTCCGACGGCACCCACGTCGGCTACCTCCTCAAGGAACGCGTCGGCAACGTCCAGGAGTTCATCGAGGCCCTCCAGCGGGTGGCCGCCGGCGCGACCGTCGTCGACCCCGAAGTGGTCCGCCAGCTCCTGCGCCACCGCCGCGACCCGCTGGCCAAACTGACCCCGCGCGAGCAGGAGGTCCTCGCGCTGATGGCCGAGGGCCGGTCCAACGCCTCCGTCGCCGCGGCCCTGCACGTCAGCGAGGGCACCGTCAGCAAGCACTTCGGCTCCATCCTCACCAAGCTGGACCTGAGCCTGTCGGACGCCACCAACCGCCGGGTACTGGCCGTCCTGGCCTACCTGCGCGGCTGACCTCCCGCAGATGTCGGATCCACCCGGAACTCCAAGGTCATTCGACAGAAAAATCCCCAGGTCAGAGGCCTGACCTGGGGATTTTCACGGAGCCGCCTTCGGGATTCGAACCCGAGACCTACGCATTACGAGTGCGTTGCTCTGGCCAACTGAGCTAAGGCGGCACACCCTGTCGCACTATGGTGCGATCAGCAGCGTCGCCAAGTCTACACAGTTTCCAGGGGTGCTTCGTACCAGCCCTGGTGCGGGCCGTTCGTGCAGGTCAGGAGCACTTCTTGGACCGGGCGGGCGGGGTGCCCTCCAGGAGGTAGGTGTTGATCGCGGTGTCGACGCAGTCGCTGCCGCGGCCGTACGCGGTGTGGCCGTCGCCCTCGTAGGTGAGGAGGGTGCCGGAGGAGAGCTGGCCGGCCAGGGAGCGGGCCCACTTGTACGGGGTGGCCGGGTCGCGGGTGGTGCCGACCACGACGATCGGGGCCGCGCCCTCGGCCGTCACGCGGTGCGGGGTGCCGGTGGGGCGGACGGGCCAGTCGGCGCAGTTCAGGGCGGCCCAGGCGAAGGACCTGCCGAAGACCGGGGAGGCCTTCTCGAAGTCCGGGACGGACCGGGTGGCGGCCCTGGCGTCGGTGAAGGCGGGCGGCTGGTCCAGGCAGTTCACGGCGGCGTTGGCGAACATGAGGTTGGCGTACGAGCCGCTCGGGCGGCGCTCGTAGTAGCTGTCCGAGAGGGCGAGCAGGCCGGAGCCGTCCCCGTCCTGGGCGGCGGCGACGGCCTCGCGCAGCTGCGGCCAGGCCGACTCGTCGTACATGGCGGCGATGACCCCGGTGGTGGCCAGGGACTCGGTGAGTTCGCGGGTGTCGCCGGTGCCGATCGGGTGGGCGTCCAGCTCGGCGAAGAGCCGCTTCAGCCGGGCGGCGGCGTCGGCGGCCGAGGCGGTGCCGAGCGGGCAGTCCGCGTTCTTCACGCAGTCGGCGGCGAAGGCCTGGAAGGCGGTCTCGAAGCCCGCGGTCTGGTCCCGGTTCAGCTCTGCGGCGTCCAGCGAGGGGTCCATCGCGCCGTCGAGGACCAGCCGGCCGACCCGGGCGGGGAAGAGGTCGGCGTACGTCGCGCCGAGGAAGGTGCCGTACGACGCCCCGACGTAGTTCAGCCTCTCGTCGCCGAGCAGGGCCCGCAGCATGTCCATGTCGCGGGCGGCCTCGACGGTGGAGACATGCGGCAGCACCTTGCCGGACCGCTTCGCGCAGCCCTGCGCGAACTGCCGGTACGCCTCGTTCAGCGCGGTGACCTCGGCGGCGTTGTCCGGGGTCTGGTCGACCTGGGTGAAGCGGTCCATCTGCGGGCCGGTGAGGCAGACGACGGGCGCGCTGCGGGCCACCCCGCGCGGATCGACGGCGACCATGTCGTAACGGGCCCGGACCTGCTCCGGGTAGCCGATGCCCGCGTAGTCCTGGAGGTATTCGACGGCCGAGCCGCCGGGGCCGCCCGGGTTCACCAGGAGGGAGCCGATCCGCTTGCCGGGACCGGTCGCCGCCTTGCGGGAGACGGCGAGGTCGATGGCGCCGCCGTCCGGCTCCGCGTAGTCCAGCGGCGCCTTCATCGTGGCGCACTGGAACCCCTCGACGCCGCAGTCCCGCCACTTCAGCCGCTGCGCGTAGTACGACGTGAGCCCGGCGGGAACGGCCGGGGCGGACACGGACGAGGCTCCCGAGGGCTGCGCGGAGCCCGTCGAACCGCCACCGGTGCAGCCCGCGACGAGCAGGCCGACCGTACCGAGCAGCGTGGTGACGAGGGTGCGGAGCGAACGCCTGGAGTCCATCCCCGGAGCGTAGTCGCCCCGTACCGGTTCGCCCGGGTCGCTCCCCGTACGGGTGAATCAACCTCCTGGGACCGGACGCCGCGTCAGCCCGCGCGCAGGGCCATCGTCATCGCCTCGACCGCGAGGAGCGGTGCCACATTGCGGTCCAGGGCCCGGCGGCAGGCGATCACCGCCTCTATCCGGCGCAGGGTGCGCTCGGGCGTGGAGGCGCGGGCGATCCGGTCGAGGGCGTCCTCGGCGTCGGCGTTGGCGATGGCGGTCCGGGAGCCGAGCTGGATGGCCAGCACGTCGCGGTAGAAGCCGGTCAGGTCGGTGAGCGCGAGATCGAGGCTGTCGCGCTGGGTACGCGTCTTGCGGCGCTTCTGCCGGTCCTCCAGCTCCTTCATGACCCCGGCGGTGCCGCGCGGCAGCCGTCCCCCGGCGACGGCGCCGAGCGCGGCCTTCATCTCCTCCGTCTCCTTGACGTCGACCTCCTCGGAGACCTGCTTGGCGTCCTCGGTGGCGGTGTCGATCAGCTCCTGAGCGGCCTTGAGGCAGCCCCCGATGTCCTCCACCCGCAGCGGGAGCTTGAGCACGGCGGCGCGGCGCGCGCGGGCCCGCTCGTCGGTCGCGAGGCGACGGGCCCGCTCGATGTGGCCCTGCGTGGCCCGGGCGGCGAACGCGGCCCGCTCCGGCTCGACGCCGTCCCGTCTGACCAGGACGTCGGCGACCGCGTCGACCGGGGGCGTGCGCAGCGTGAGGTGGCGGCAGCGGGAGCGGATGGTGGGCAGCACGTCCTCCAGGGAGGGGGCGCAGAGCAGCCACACCGTCCGCGGCGCGGGCTCCTCGACGGCCTTCAGCAGGACGTTCCCCGCGCCCTCGGTGAGGCGGTCGGCGTCCTCCAGGACGATGACCTGCCAGCGGCCCACGGCCGGCGAGAGCTGGGCGCGGCGGACCAGGTCGCGGGTCTCCTTCACGCCGATGGAGAGCAGGTCGGTACGGACCACCTCCACGTCGGCGTGCGTACCGATGAGGCTGGTGTGGCAGCCGTCGCAGAATCCGCAGCCGGGGGCGCCGCCCAGGGCGCGGTCGGGGCTGGTGCACTGGAGGGCGGCGGCGAAGGCCCGGGCCGCGGTGTCCCGGCCGGAACCGGGCGGTCCGGTGAACAGCCAGGCGTGGGTCATCTTCGACGTGGGCGGCACCGGCTCCCCCGCCGCACCGGCGGTGACCAGCGCGTCGGCGTCCCGGGCGGCGGCGCCGAGCTGTTCCTCCACCTGGTCCTGGCCGACCAGGTCGTCCCAGACGGACATGGGGTCACCGCCCTTCCGGCGCTGTCGCGCTGTCGCGCTGTGCGGACGCGCTCTGCTGTCGCTTGCGTGCCGATGTGCGAGCCGACTGCGGCCGGCGCTCACGTCGGCCGCGTGCCGGTGGGTCCATCGGCGCTCGCCGGGCCGGATCTTCCGGTCCGGCTCCCATTGTGGGGGACGGGTCCGACAATCCAGGCCGGGCGAAGGACGGCCGCCGGGCGGAAACCCCCGCCGGGCGGCCGTCAGCGGCCGTCAGCGGCGCGGTCGGCGGCCCCGGCGGCCCTGCCCCTCGTCGTCCCCCGGACCGTCGTGGTGATCGCCCAGCAGCTCGTCCGCCAGCGACGGCAGGTCGTCCAGCGGGGTCTCCTCGGCCCAGTCGGGGCGCGGTCGGCGGCCCCGGCCGCCCCGGTCCTGGACCGGCTGGGCGTCGCCGACCTGCGGCAGCTCCCGGGTCCGCTCGTTCTCGCTCTCCGCCGCGGAGGCCCCCGGGCGCTCGTCGCGGAAGATGCCGCGCGGCACCCGGTCCGCCGGGTCGGTGTCCCGGGTCTCCGGAGCGTCCCGTACCTGCGGGAGGACCGTCGTCTCGTCCGACGCACCGGACCACCCGGAGCGGTCGTTCCCGTCCTGGACCTTCGGGAGCATCGCCGTCTCGGCCTCGTCGGCGCGCGCGCCCGGGCCCTCCGGCGCGGGCACCTGCTGCGTCACGTCGTTCGGGTCGATGATCGGCGTCGGGACGGTGATCTCGTTCTCCGGGACGGACGCGGCCGCGGCGGCCTCCGCACGGGCCCGCTCCGCCGCCTCGGCGGCCTCGGCCGCCGCCCGCCTGCGCGCCTCCTCGGCACGCAGCAGCGCCTCCTCGGCCTTCCGCTGCTTCTCCAGCCGCTGCGCCTCGGCCTCCTTGCGCAGCCGGGCGTCCTCCTCGGCCTTCCGGCGCAGCCGGGCCTGCTCGGCCTCGCGGGCCGCCTCCTCGGCCTCCCGTCGGACCCGCTCCTCCTCGGCGACCCGGCGGGCCTCCTCGGCGCGCTGCCGGGCCTCCTCCGCCTCGCGTTCGGCCTCGCGGCGGCGGGCCTCCGCCAGCTCGCGGGCCTTGCGCTCCTCCTCCTCGGCTCGGAGCTTGGCGAGCTGCGCCTGGCGCTCGCGCTCCAGCCGCTCCTCCTCGGCCTTGCGCGCCGCCTCTTCCTCGGCCTTGCGCCGGGCCTCCTCCTCGGCCGCCCTGCGCGCCTCCTCCTGGGCCTTGATCTCGGCCTCGGAGAGCGGCAGCAGCTGGTCGAGCCGGTGGCGTACGACGGTGGTGATCGCCTCGGGCTCCTGGCCCGCGTCCACGACCAGGTAGCGGTTCGGGTCGGCGGCGGCCAGCGTCAGGAAGGCGGACCGGACCCGGGCGTGGAACTCGGGCGGCTCGGACTCCAGCCGGTCGGGGGCCTCGGTGAACCGTTCCCTCGCCGTCTCCGGGTCGACGTCCAGCAGCACCGTCAGATGCGGAACGAGCCCGTCCGTCGCCCAGCGCGAGATCCGGGCGATCTCGGTCGGCGAGAAGTCGCGGCCCGCGCCCTGGTAGGCGACGGACGAGTCGATGTAGCGGTCGGAGATGACGATCGCGCCGCGCTCCAGCGCCGGGCGGACCACCGAGTCGATGTGCTCGGCGCGGTCGGCGGCGTAGAGCAGGGCCTCGGCCCGGTGGGAGAGCCCGGCCGACGAGACGTCCAGCAGGATCGAGCGGAGCCGCTTGCCGACCGGGGTGGCGCCCGGCTCGCGGGTGACGACGACCTCGTGGCCCTTGGCCCGGATCCAGTCGCCGAGCGCCTCGGCCTGGGTGGACTTGCCCGCCCCGTCGCCGCCCTCCAGCGCGATGAAGAAGCCGGTCGCGGCGGGGGCCACGGCCGGGTCGCCGCCGCGCACCGCCTCGCGCAGGTCGCGGCGGAGCGGGACGCCGGAGCGGTCGTCGGTCTTCGCCAGGACGAGCGCGGCGACCGGCAGCAGGAGCGCGCCGATCAGCATCAGCGCGTAGGCCGCGCCGCCGTGCTCGAAGACGAAGTCGCCGGAGCCCAGCCGGTGGGCGCCGATCGCGGCGGCCAGCAGCGGACCGGCCAGCGCGCCCAGTGCGATCAGGACCCGTACGACGGCCTGGAGGTGCTCGGTGGTCCGGGCCCGGCGGGACTCGTCGGTCTCCTGGTCGGCCAGGGCGTGCCCGGTGTGGGCGGCGACGCCGGCGGCGTAACCGGCGAGCACCGCGAGCAGCAGCACGGTCGCGGTGTCGGGCACCAGGCCCATCGCGAGCAGCGCGATCCCGGTGACGGCGGTGGCCAGGGCGAACAGCCGGCGCCGCGACAGCGTGGGCAGCACCTTCTCCGCGGTCCGCACGCCGACGCCGGTGGCCCCGGTCAGGGCGAGGATCAGCAGCGCGAAGGTGGCGGGGCCGCCGCCCAGGTCGGCGGCGTGCAGCACGGAGACGGCGGAGGCGGCGGCGATCGCCCCGGCGACCGCGGCCGACGCGCCGACCAGCAGCGGAACGGCCCCGGTACGGCCCCGGTCGGGCCCGCCCCCGGCCGACGACGGACGGCGCAGACCCTCCAGCGGGGAGCGCGGCCGCGGGGTCTGCGTACCGGGCAGTTCCAGGAAGTACAGGGTGGAGACCGACGCCGAGAAGAGCCCGGCGGCGACGTACGAACCGAGCGCCGCCTGGTGGATCGAGAACCACTCCAGGCCGGTGCCCAGCAGCTCGCCGACGAGCGTGGCGACCAGCAGGACGGTGGCCGCCAGGGGGATCGCGGCGAAGTCGGTGCGCAGGGAGAGCCGGCGCAGCGCGCCCAGCCGGTCGGGCAGCGGGCGCACGGCGGCGCCCTCGATGGGCGGGGCGGGCAGCAGCGCGGGGGCGGCGCTGTCCTTGGCGATCGTCCAGAGCCGTTCGGCCGCGCCGGTGACGAAGACGGTGACGAGGATCATCGTCAGCGCCTTGTCGGGCATCCAGTCGATCCACAGTGGCGCGACGACCAGCAGCGCGAGCCGCAGCCCGTCCGTCCCGATCATCAGCCACCGCCGGTCGACCGGCCCGCCGGGCGCGGTGAGCGTCGTCAGCGGACCGAGGAGTACGGCCCCGAAGACCAGGGTGGCGAGGATCCGGGCGCCGAACACCGCGGCGACGGCGAACGCCGCGCCCCGGTAGCCGGTTCCGAAGCTGCCCTCCAGGACCGCCGCCTGGAGCGCCATCAGCACCAGGACGAGAAGGGCGAGGGCGTCGCCGGTACCGCCGATGAGCTGTGCGCTCCACAACCGCCTCAGCGGGGGGATGCGCAACAGCGCTCGTACGGCACGCTCCCGTGAGTCTGCGGCAAGTGTGTCGGAGGTGGGGCTCACGACCGTTGGCTGCTCGGCTCGCGTCATCCGCCCAGCCTATCCGGAGCGGTGAGGTCCCCGGAGGCCCCGCCCGAACATACGCCCGCCGGGTGTGTCCGTTCCGCGTGCCCGCCCAGCGCCCGCACGGCTCCCGCGCAGCTCCCGCACGACGGAGGGGGCCGGGAAACCCCGGCCCCCTCCTGCGTCCGATCGCCGGTCAGTCCTCCACGGACGCCGAGGCCGTCGTCTTCTTCGCGGCGGTCTTCTTGGCCGTCGTGGCCGTCTTCTTGGCGGCCGTGGTCTTCTTCGCGGCCGCCGCCGTCGTCGTCTTCTTCGCCGTCGTCTTCTTCGCGGCCGCCGTGGTCTTCTTGGCGGTCGTCTTCTTGGCGGCGGTCTTCTTGGCCGGGGCCTTCTTCGCCGTCTTCTTCTTGGCGGGTCCCTTGGCGCGCTTCTCGGCGAGCAGCTCGAAGCCTCGCTCCGGCGTGATCTCCTCGACGCTGTCGCCGGTGCGCAGCGTCGCGTTGGTCTCGCCGTCGGTGACGTACGCGCCGAAGCGGCCGTCCTTGACCACGACCGGGGCACCGCTGACCGGGTCCGTCCCCAGCTCCTTCAGCGGCGGCTTGGCGGCGGCCCGGCCGCGCTGCTTGGGCTGGGCGTAGATCGCCAGCGCCTCTTCGAGGGTGATGTCGAAGAGCTGCTCCTCGGAGGTGAGCGACCGCGAGTCCGTTCCCTTCTTCAGGTACGGGCCGTAGCGGCCGTTCTGCGCGGTGATCTCGACGCCCTCGGCGTCCTCGCCGACGACGCGCGGCAGCGACATCAGCTTGAGCGCGTCGGCCAGCGTCACCGTGTCCAGGGACATGGACTTGAAGAGCGAGGCGGTCCGCGGCTTCACCGCGTTCTTGCCGGTCTTCGGCGTGCCCTCGGGCAGCACCTCGGTGACGTACGGGCCGTAGCGGCCGTCCTTCGCGATGATCTGGTTGCCGGTGACCGGGTCCGCGCCGAGCTCGAAGTCGCCGCTCGGCTTGGCCAGCAGCTCCTCCGCGTACTCCACGGACAGCTCGTCGGGCGCCAGGTCCTCCGGCACGTCCGCGCGCTGGTGGCCCTCGGCGTCCTTCTCGCCGCGCTCGATGTAGGGCCCGTAGCGGCCGACGCGCAGCTTGATGTCGTTGCCGACGGGGAACGAGGAGATCTCCCGGGCGTCGATCGCGCCGAGGTCGGTGACCAGTTCCTTCAGCCCGCCGAGGTGGTCGCCGTCGCCGTTGCCCGCGTCGGAGGCCGCGCCCGCGCCCGCCTGGTCGTCGCCCGCGCCGAAGTAGAAGCGCTTGAGCCACGGCACGGACTGGGCCTCGCCGCGCGCGATCCGGTCGAGGTCGTCCTCCATCTTCGCGGTGAAGTCGTAGTCGACGAGCCGGCCGAAGTGCTTCTCCAGCAGGTTCACCACGGCGAACGACAGGAACGACGGGACGAGCGCGGTGCCCTTCTTGAAGACGTAGCCGCGGTCCAGGATCGTGCCGATGATCGACGCGTACGTCGACGGGCGGCCGATCTCGCGCTCCTCCAGCTCCTTGACCAGCGAGGCCTCGGTGTAGCGGGCGGGCGGCTTGGTGGCGTGGCCGTCGGCCGAGATCTCCTCGGCGGACAGCGCGTCGCCCTCGGCGACCTGCGGCAGCCGGCGCTCGCGGTCGTCCAGCTCGGCGTTCGGGTCGTCGGCGCCCTCGACGTACGCCTTCATGAAGCCGTGGAAGGTGATCGTCTTGCCGGACGCGGAGAACTCGGCGTCCCGGCCGTCGCTCGCCCGGCCGCCGATCCTGACGGTGACCGAGTTGCCGACCGCGTCCTTCATCTGGGAGGCGACGGTCCGCTTCCAGATCAGCTCGTACAGCCGGAACTGGTCGCCGGTCAGACCGGTCTCGGCGGGGGTGCGGAAGCGGTCGCCGGAGGGGCGGATCGCCTCGTGCGCCTCCTGTGCGTTCTTGACCTTCCCGGCGTACGTGCGCGGCTTCTCCGGCAGGTAGCCGGCGCCGTAGAGCTGGGTGACCTGGGCGCGGGCGGCGGCCACCGCGGTGTCCGAGAGGGTCGTGGAGTCGGTACGCATATAGGTGATGAAGCCGTTCTCGTACAGCTTCTGCGCGACCTGCATGGTGGCCTTGGCCCCGAAGCCCAGCTTCCGGCTCGCCTCCTGCTGGAGGGTCGTCGTCCGGAACGGCGCGTACGGGGACCGGCGGTACGGCTTCGACTCGACGGACCGTACGGCGAACGAGGAGTCGGCGAGCGCGGCGGCCAGGGCGCGGGCGTTCGCCTCGTCCAGGTGCAGCACCTGGGCGGAGCCCTGCTTCAGCCGCCCGTCCGGGCCGAAGTCGCGGCCCTGCGCGACGCGGCGGCCGTCGACCGTGCTCAGCCGGGCGGTCAGCGTCGACGGGTCGGAGGCGTCACCGGTGCGGCCGGTGGCGAAGGTGCCGGTGAGGTCCCAGTACTCGGCGGAGCGGAAGGCGATGCGCTCGCGCTCCCGCTCGACGACGAGCCGGGTCGCCACGGACTGGACGCGGCCGGCCGACAGGCGCGGCATGACCTTCTTCCACAGGACTGGCGAGACCTCGTAGCCGTACAGCCGGTCGAGGATGCGGCGGGTCTCCTGGGCGTCGACCATGCGCTGGTTGAGCTCGCGCGGGTTGGCGACGGCGGCCCGGATCGCGTCCTTGGTGATCTCGTGGAAGACCATCCGGTGGACCGGGACCTTGGGCTTCAGGACTTCCTGGAGGTGCCACGCGATGGCCTCGCCCTCGCGGTCCTCATCGGTGGCGAGGAAGAGTTCGTCGGACTCGGCCAGCAGCTGCTTGAGCTTCCTGACCTGCGCCTTCTTGTCCGCGTTGACGACATAGACGGGCTGGAAGTCGTGCTCGACGTCGACGCCGAGCCGACGGACCTCGCCGGTGTACTCGTCCGGGACCTCGGCGGCCCCGTTCGGCAGGTCGCGGATGTGCCCGACGCTCGCTTCGACGACGTATCCGGGGCCGAGGTAGCCCTTGATCGTCTTCGCCTTGGCGGGCGACTCGACGATGACGAGTCGGCGGCCGCCCTGTGCGGTCTCGCTGGTCGGGGACAACTTCGCTCTTCTCTCCGGTCGACGCTCGGTGGGCATCCGGGCAGTGCTGGGGCGCTGCCGATGGTGCTGTCGCTGCGGAGTGTGACGGTACAACCCGCCCCCGTGTCAAACGGCAAAAGCCCGCAACGGCCACTCGAACGGTAACCCGACTTCCGGCATTCCTGCCGCCCGGACCGCCCGATACGCCCGGTGCGCGGTCGCTGCCTGCGGGTTTCCGGGGGTGGTCGCGACGGTACGGGCACGGACGGCGGACCGGGTGCGGTCCGGGCGTGTTCCCCGCCCCGCCTCCGCGGAGCGCGGCCGCCCGGGGCCCTGCCGCGCATCGCCCCGTTCCAAGTCCCGGCCCGGCCCCGGGAACGGCTCGGATCACGGCTGCGGGACCTCACGGCTGCGGATCACGGTCCGGGGCCGCCGGCTCCGGGCTCAGACCCGGGTGAAGCACCACACGCCGAGAACGAGAAGGAAGACGCCGAACACGGTGGCGAGAGCCGCCGAGGCGAGGGGACTCACGCCGTGCGCCACCGGCGCGCGGTGCAGTACGCGCGTCCCCGTCCACAGCAGCAGCGCGGCGCCGAACAGCGCGAACGCCGCTCCGGCGAGGACCGCGGGTCCGCTCTCCATACCCGTACGCCTCCCGGTGCCGGTCCGGCCGGGGCGGGGGCCCGTCCCGGTCAGGAGGAGGCTGCCACCCCCGGGCGTCGTCGATGCGAACCCCGGGTGAATGGCCGGATCCGCCCGCCTCGCCCCGGCTTCTTCCCCGCCCCTTCTCCGTCCCGGTACCGGCTCTGTTCCAGCACCGGTGACAGCCCTCATCCGGAATCCGCGGGCGCCGGGACTCATCCGCGACGGCGCACCCGAAAGCCCTGGTGGCGACGGACCCTCCCGCGCACGACGGCGTACGCCCGGACGGGAACGGAGCGCTCCGGCCGTACGCACCGGCGCACACCCGGACGGAGCCCCGCGGTCCTCGGGACGCGGTGCACACCCGGGCCGGGCCCCGCGACTCCCCGGCGCTACCGGAGCGCGCGTCAGCCCTCCACTGCGGGAACCGGCTCCAGGAACCCCTCCTCGACCAGCAGCCGGATCGCCTGCGGCGTCCGGTCGCGCAGCAGCACCGGGTCCTCGTTCATCAGCTGGGCGATCGCGTCCAGGATGCGGCCCGCGGGCAGCGTCCCGTCACAGACCCCGGCGAACCCGGCACCGACCGCGTCGACCTTCGTCGCGCGTCGCATGCCGCGGTTCTGACGGAGCACCACATGCTCCGGGTCCTCCGCGCCGGGCAGCCCGACCTGCTCCTGCACCACCTCGGCGGCCAGGGTGAAATGCCCGGTCAGGAGCGCCGCGTCGTCCTGCTCGCGGAGGTAGTCCTGACGGGCGAAGTGCGCCTCGACGGCCGGCCCGAGCGGCTGCTCCACCGCGTGCGGCCACTCCTCGATCACGACGGACGGACGGCCGGCGGCGGCCGCGGCGGACTTGCGCAGCGTGATCCAGCCGAAGCCGACGCCCTTGGTCCTGCGGGCCTCGAACTCGTCCAGCCAGGCGTCGTACCGCGCGGCGTACTCCGCGGGGTCCGTGCGGTGGTCGCCGCTGTCGCGCAGCCACAGCTCCGCGTACTGGGTGATGTCCTGGACCTCGCGCTGCACGATCCAGGCATCGCAGCCGTGCGGCACCCAGGAGCCCAGCCGGTGCTGCCACTCCTCGCCCTCGACGTGCTGCCAGTTGGCGAGGAAGTGGGCGTACCCCCCTTCGTTCAGCCGCTCGCCCGTCTGCTGCACCAGCGTCCGGCACAGGTCGTCCCCGCCCATCCCGCCGTCGCGGTAGGTGAGGCGGGCACCGGGCGAGATGACGAACGGCGGGTTGGAGACGATCAGGTCGTACGTCGCGGAGCCGACCGGCTCGTACAGCGAGCCCTGGCGGAGCTCGGCCGGGGCGGCGCCGGACAGGGCGAGGGTCAGCCGGGTGAAGTCGAGCGCCCGCGGGTTGAGGTCGGTGGCCGTGACCCGGGTGGCGTGCTGCGCGGCGTGCAGCGCCTGGATGCCGGAGCCGGTACCGATGTCGAGCGCGGAGGCGACGGGCCTGCGGACGGTGATCCCGGCGAGCGTGGTGGACGCCCCGCCGACGCCCAGGACCACGCCCTCCTCGTGCGAACCGATGCCGCCCGCGCCACCGACCGCGCAGCCCAGGTCGGAGACGATGTACCAGTCCTGCCCCTCGGGGCCGCCGTACGGCCGCACGTCGACCGTGGCCCGCACCTCGTCGCCCTCGTGGACCACCCAGCCGTCCTCGGCGCACTCCGCCAGCGGGAGCGCGGCGCGGGCCCGCTCGAACGGCACGGACCGCTGGAGCAGGAAGAGCCGCACCAGCGTGTCGAGCGGGGAGCCGCCCCGGGTGGCCCGGAGCGCCGGGACCGTCTCGCTGCGGGCGAGCGCGGCGTAGGCGGGCGCGCCGAGCAGGTCGAGGAGCCCGTCGGCGGTGAAGGCGGCGGCGAGCAGTGCTTCGCGGAGCCGGGGCGAACGGTCGGGCACGGGGAGGCTGGTCGTACTCACCCACCCATTGTGTCCGCTCCCACCGACAACGGCAGCGGCCCCGTGCCCGGACCACTCGCGCGGCCCGCCCGGCCGTCCCTCACACAGGGCGTCGCCGGCGCCGCGTCACGCCTTCTTGCTGGGCGCGGCGGGCTCGGACGGCTTGGTGTTCTCCGCCGGAGCCGAGGGCTTCGGCTTCTGGCAGCCCTTCTGCTTGGCCATCGCGGCGCCGACGTCGCCGGACTGGAGCTTCTTCAACGACTCGTCACCACTGCTGCTGATCTTGGTCAGTTCCTCGGCGATGCCCTTGAGCCCGTCGGCGAACGCCGCCTGGTCCTTCGTGTCCAGCGCGTCGACCTTCTTCTGCAGGTTCGCGTACGCCACGGAGGAGGCGTCGAGTTCCTTGACGGCCTCCTTGTGCGTGGTCTCGCCGTCCTCGACCGGCGGCGGACCGGCGGCGTCGACCGCCGCGCCCAGCGCCTTGTACGCCTGCGAGATCTGCTGGAAGGCGGCCGAGTCCGTCTTCTGGACGTCGGCGGGCTTGCTGTTGTCCGCGGTCTGCTGCTGGATGGCGGCGTTGGCGTTCGCGATCTTCTGGAGCTGCGGCTGGACCTTGTCGCAGACCTTCTTGGACCAGTCGTTCACCTTGGCGCTGTTGTCGTCGCCGCCGCACCCCGACAGCGTCAGTACCAGTACCGCGCCGCAGGACAGCGCGGCCGCAAGCTTCTTGTTCACCGGATCGGTCCCTTCCAAGACTCTCGGCCCCGGAACTTACACGGCGAGCACCCGCTACCCGGATGCCAGCTGTCCGATGGGTGACCTTTTGCAGCCATTTGCACCAAGGAGATCGAAGGAGATACAACTCACCCGCCCAGCGCTCGGAGCCCAGGAACGCATGCGCGCATCACCACCCGAACGGTTGATACCGCATCGCCGCCTTCTTCAGCGGACGCCCCATCAGCACCGCAGCCCGACAGGCATGTTGGCCGGAGCCCGGAGCCCGAACACCGGGCGCCGGGCCCAGGCGCAGGACACCGGTCGCCCGACCTCGACGACCGGCGCCCGGCCACCCGTCCCGGGTCACACGTCCCGGGTCACACGTCCTCGGCGCCCACCGCGACCCCGCGCCGCTTGGACACGTACACCGCGCCGACGATGACCGCGACGGCGACCGCCGCCGCCACCGCGCGCACTCCGGCGCTCGCGTGCTGCCCGTAGCTGAACTGCACCACCGCCGGGGCGATGAGCAGGGCGACCAGGTTCATCACCTTGAGCAGCGGGTTGATCGCCGGGCCCGCCGTGTCCTTGAACGGGTCGCCCACCGTGTCGCCGATGACGGTCGCGGCATGGGCCTCGCTGCCCTTTCCGCCGTGATGGCCGTCCTCGACGAGCTTCTTCGCGTTGTCCCACGCGCCGCCGGAGTTGGCGAGGAAGACCGCCATCAGCGTGCCGGCCCCGATGGCACCCGCGAGGTAGGACCCCAGCGCCCCCACCCCGAGCGTGAAGCCGACGGCGATCGGCGCCATGACGGCCAGCAGCCCGGGGGTGGCGAGCTCGCGCAGGGCGTCCTTGGTGCAAATGTCGACCACGCGCCCGTACTCCGGCTTCTCCGAGTAGTCCATGATCCCGGGATGCTCGCGGAACTGCCGCCGCACCTCGTACACCACGGCCCCCGCCGACCGCGACACCGCGCTGATCGCGAGCCCGGAGAAGAGGAAGACGACCGCCGCCCCGAGGATCAGGCCCACCAGGTTGTTGGGCTGCGAGATGTCCAGGCTGAGCGTCAGCTCCCCGGCCCGTGCCCCGACGTCGTCGACCGCGGTGGCGATCGCGTCGCGGTACGAGCCGAAGAGCGCCGACGCCGCCAGCACGGCGGTGGCGATGGCGATGCCCTTGGTGATGGCCTTGGTGGTGTTGCCGACGGCGTCCAGATCGGTCAGGACCTGCGCACCGGCCCCCGTCACGTCGCCGGACATCTCGGCGATGCCCTGCGCGTTGTCCGAGACCGGGCCGAAGGTGTCCATGGCCACGATGACACCGACGGTGGTGAGCAGCCCGGTCCCCGCCAGGGCCACGGCGAAGAGCGCCAGCATGATCGACGTGCCGCCGAGCAGGAACGCCCCGTACACGCCCAGGCCGATCAGCAGCGCCGTGTAGACGGCGGACTCCAGCCCGATGGAGACACCGGCGAGGACGACGGTGGCCGGGCCGGTCAGTGAGGACTTCCCGATGTCCCGGACCGGGCGCCGGTCCGTCTCGGTGAAGTAGCCGGTCAGCTGCTGGATCAGGGCGGCCAGCACGATGCCGATGGCGACGGCGACCAGGGCGAAGATCCGCGGATCGCCGCCGTGCGACGTGATGGCACGGTCGGTGACACCGTCCAGCTCCGCGTACGAGGACGGCAGATAGGAGAACGCGGCCACGGCCACCAGCGCCAGCGAGACCACCGCGGAGACGAAGAAACCGCGGTTGATCGCGGTCATCCCGCTGCGGTCGGCACGCCGGGGGACGACCGCGAAGATCCCGATCATCGCCGTGATCACCCCGATCGCCGGAACGATCAGCGGGAAGGCCAGCCCGAAGTCCCCGAACGCGGCCTTGCCGAGGATGAGCGCGGCGACGAGCGTCACGGCGTACGACTCGAAGAGGTCGGCCGCCATCCCCGCGCAGTCGCCGACGTTGTCGCCCACGTTGTCCGCGATGGTGGCCGCGTTGCGCGGGTCGTCCTCCGGGATGCCCTGCTCGACCTTGCCGACGAGGTCGGCCCCGACGTCCGCCGCCTTGGTGAAGATGCCACCGCCGACCCTCATGAACATGGCGATCAGTGCGGCGCCGAGGCCGAAGCCCTCCAGCACCTTCGGGGCGTCGGCGGCGTAGACGAGCACGACGCAGGACGCACCGAGCAGACCGAGCCCGACAGTGATCATGCCGACCACACCACCGGTACGAAATGCGATCTTCATTGCCCGGTGCGCGACGGTGGTGAGGTCCTTTTCCGGCTCACCCTCCCCGGGAGTCGCCTCACGCGCAGCAGCCGCCACACGGACATTACTGCGTACGGCGAGCCTCATTCCGATGTATCCGGTGGCCGCCGAGAAAGCAGCACCCACCAGGAAGAACAACGAACGGCCCGCCCGCTGCGACCAGTTGTCGGCCGGAAGCAGCAGAAGCAGGAAGAAAACCACCACGGCAAAGAGACCGACCGTACGCAGTTGCCGGGCCAGATAGGCGTTCGCGCCCTCCTGGACGGCCGCGGCGATCGACTTCATGCGCTCGGTCCCCTCGCCGGCCGCCAGCACCTGCCGTACCAGCAGTCCGGCGACCACCAGGGCGACGAGGGCGACGACCGCGACACCGACCACGATGGCCCGGTTGCCGTCGGTGAGAACCACGGCCGCCGCGGAAGCGGACCGGCCGGGGGGTGCTGAGAATGCGGATTCTTGCGTCAGTACGGCCAGTGGGGTGTTGAAGAACTCCGCCATACGTCCTCCTTGAAGCTCAGCGCTCAAGACGTGGACGAATTGTAGGGAGCGGGAGCCGATCAAAACAGCGTGCGGGTAAATGTCATTACCCGCGGCCGACCGGCCGATAAATGATCGCCTCTCGGTATCGACCCGAATGCAGTAATGGGGCAGGCACGTTCTCCGCTGATCATTGGTCACGGAAAAAGGAAAGAGGCCCTGCTCAGCAGGGCCTCGAAAATCGAGCGGCGACACCGGGACCGTGCCGGACCGCGCGAAGTTACGGCGGCGGCCTGGGGTTATGCCGGCCCGGGGTTACGGCAGCAGACGGTTACGGCAACACCGGCGCGGGCGCCTTGGGCCAGCTCATACGGATCACTCCGCCGTTGGCCCCCGACAACACCTCCATGTCGTCGACGAGGCCGCTGATGACCGCGAGCCCCATCTCGTCCTCGCCGTCCGCCCCGCTCTCGCGATCCGGCTGGTCGAGCCCCGCCGGGCCTTCCGTGGCACCGCGCGCGCCGCCATCGGATTCGACGGAATCCGCCCCCGGCCCCGGCACCTCGTCGCCGACCTCGACGGAGAAGGACTTCTCCCCCTCGATCAGGGCGACGGAGACGGGTGTGGTGATGCCATGGGTGCGGTGCAGTCCGACCGCACGGCTGCATGCCTCGCCGACGGCGAGCCTGACCTCGTCGAGCACGGCCTCGTCGACCCCGGCCCGGCGCGCCATGGCGGCCGCCACGAGGCGGGCCGTCCTGACATGTTCGGGTTGGGCACTGAAGCGGAGTTCAACGGTGGCCATGCGATCCCCCTCAGACGTACGGGCGTGCATCCGGGCCCCGGGCGCACGGCCCGGCGTCCCTGTTCTTCTTCCGCGTTCCATCTTCCGGCACCGGCGGTGCCCCGGTCGCGTCGTCGCCCACCGGTCGGGGCGGGCCGTCGACCCACCGCCGGACCCGGCCGACGGCCGCCACGGCGGCGGGCGCCCCGGACAGCGGCCGAGAAGCGGTCTCACCGGACGACATCCGCCGAGCACCTGAACGGCGGACCGCTGAACGGCGGACGGCGGGCAGCGCACGGCAGCCGGTGGCCGACAGTCGGCGACCGACGGGTCGACAGCGGGCGGACCGGCGAGGGCCGCCCGGGCAGCATCTGCCCGGTCATCGGCGAACGCCTCACCGGCCGACTGGCCGACGTTCCTCCGAACGCCTCGCCCTCCGGCCGGTGGCCCGGCTACGGACCGACGATCAGTCGGTGGCCGCCACGGCCTCGTCGACCGTGGTGTGGATCGGGAACACCTTGGTCAGACCGGTGATCCGGAAGATCTTGAGAATGCGCTCCTGGTTGCAGACCAGACGCAGCGAGCCCTCATGGGCCCGGACACGCTTCAGGCCACCCACGAGCACGCCGAGGCCGGTGGAGTCGAGGAAGTCGACGCCTTCCATGTCGACAACCAGGTGGTAGCTGCCGTCATTCACCAACTCCACCAACTGCTCGCGCAGCTTGGGCGCGGTATACACATCAATCTCGCCACCGACCTCGACGACCGTACGGTCGCCACCAGGGCCGGACACATTGCGAGTCGACAAGGACAGGTCCACGGATCCTCCAGCACCTTGCTATCGAGCGGTCGCCCCTCGGTCTCCCCGGCGGAGCCGGGGGACGGATCGCCAGCCGCGATGGCATTCAATCACTTACCAGCAGCCATGCACGACGCCTTGGGACCATTGTCCGTCACGCCAGTGACACACTCGGTGCCGATGGCCAAGAATCACCGCCCCGGTCGACCACCCGGGAACAGCGACCCCAGCCCTTCTCCCGCCATGGTCCTCGACCGGCTCGCCGCCGTGGCGGGCCGATCCGCGCGCATCACTCATACGGAGCACTTGCCCCCGCGTACGGGAACCCATGCCATATGGCCCGATCGCATCCGGCCGGAAGTCGTCGCCGCGATCCAGCGGGCCGGAATCGAACACCCGTGGGTCCACCAGGCGGCCGCCGCCGAGCACGCGCTGGACGGCGAATCCGTCGTAATCGCCACCGGCACGGCCTCCGGCAAGTCACTCGCCTATCTCGCCCCGGTCCTCAGCACCCTGCTCGACGGCTCCGAGGCCCCGAACGGCCGCGGCACGACCGCCCTGTACCTGGCCCCCACCAAGGCCCTGGCCGCCGATCAGCGGCGGGGGGTGAAACAGCTCGCCGCCCCCCTCGGCAACGCCGTCCGGCCCGCGGTCTACGACGGCGACACCCCGGTGGAGGAACGCGAGTGGGTCCGGCAGTACGCCAACTACGTCCTGACCAATCCCGACATGCTGCACCGCGGGATACTCCCCGCCCATCCCCGCTGGTCCTCCTTCCTGCGCGCGCTGCGCTTCGTCGTGATCGACGAGTGCCACACCTACCGCGGCGTCTTCGGCTCCCACGTCGCCCAGGTGATACGCCGACTCCGCCGCCTGTGCGCCCGCTACGGCGCCGATCCCGTCTTCCTCCTCGCCTCCGCCACCGCGGCCGAGCCCTCCGTGGCGGCGGGCCGCCTCACCGGTCTGCCGGTCCAGGAGGTGGCCGACGACTCCTCGCCCCGCGGCGAGATGGTCTTCGCCCTGTGGGAGCCGCCCCTGACCGAACTGAACGGCGAGCAGGGCGCCCCCGTCCGGCGCACCGCCACCGCCGAGACCGCGGACCTCCTCACCGACCTCACCGTCCAGGGCGTCCGTTCGGTCGCCTTCGTACGCTCCCGGCGCGGCGCCGAGCTGATCTCCGTCATCGCGAAGGAACGTCTCGCCGAGGTGGACCGCTCCCTGCCGGACCGGGTCGCCGCCTACCGGGGCGGCTACCTCCCCGAGGAGCGCCGGGCCCTGGAGCGCGCCCTGCACTCCGGGCAGCTGCTCGGGCTGGCCGCCACCACCGCCCTCGAACTCGGCATCGACGTCTCCGGCCTGGACGCCGTCGTCATCGCGGGCTACCCCGGCACCAGGGCGTCGCTGTGGCAGCAGGCGGGACGCGCGGGGCGCTCCGGCAGGGGCGCGCTGGCCGTCCTGGTGGCCCGTGACGACCCGCTGGACACCTTCCTCGTCCACCACCCCGAGGCGCTGTTCCAGCAGCCCGTGGAGTCCACCGTCCTCGATCCCGACAATCCGTACGTCCTCGCCCCCCATCTGTGCGCCGCCGCGTCGGAGCTCCCGCTCACCGGGCCCGACCTGGAACTCTTCGGCCCGGCCGCCTCCGGGCTGCTGCCGCAGCTGGAGGCCGCGAAGCTACTGCGGAAACGGGCGTCGGGCTGGCACTGGACCCGCCGCGAGCGTGCCGCCGACCTCACCGACATCCGTGGCGGGGGCGGCCGCCCCGTCCAGATCGTCGAGGAGGGCACCGGCCGGCTGCTGGGCACCGTCGACGAATCGGACGCGCACGCCTCCGTCCACGAGGGCGCCGTCCACCTCCACCAGGGCCGCACCTACCTGGTCCGGAAGCTCGACCTGGAGGACGCGGTGGCCCTGGTGGAGGAGGCCGCCCCGCCGTACTCGACCACGGCGCGCGACACCACCTCCATCGCGGTCCTGGAGACCGACGCCGAGATCCCGTGGGGTGACGGGCGGCTCTGCTACGGCTCCGTGGAGGTCACCAGCCAGGTCGTCTCCTTCCTGCGGCGCAGACTGCTCACCGGAGAGGTCCTCGGCGAGACCAAGCTGGACCTGCCGCCCCGCACCCTGCGCACCCGGGCCGTCTGGTGGACGGTCACCGAGGACCAGCTCGACGCCGCCCGGATCAACCCGGAGATCCTCGGCGGCGCCCTGCACGCCGCCGAGCACGCCTCGATCGGCATGCTGCCGCTCTTCGCCACCTGCGACCGGTGGGACATCGGCGGCGTCTCCGTACCGCTGCACCCCGACACCCTGCTGCCCACGGTCTTCGTGTACGACGGCCACCCGGGCGGTGCCGGGTTCGCCGAGCGGGCCTTCCACACCGCCCGTGCCTGGCTGACCGCGACCCGTCAGGCGATCGCCTCCTGCGAGTGCGAGGCGGGCTGCCCGTCCTGCGTCCAGTCCCCCAAATGCGGCAACGGCAACGAACCGCTGCACAAACGCGGCGCCGTACGCCTGCTCACCGAGCTCCTGCGGTCCGCTCCCCCGGACCCCGCGAACCCGGAAGCGGTCCGGCCCGCGCCGGCGGCCCCGGAGCACCGGGACGAGCCGACGGAGGGCCGCCTGGGCCGTCAGGCCCATCTGGCCGAGGAACGCGAGGAACAGCCGACAGAGAGCCGTCGGGCCCCGGAACGCCAGGACCAGCCGACAGAGGACCGGCGGACCCAGGAACGCCAGGTCCAGCCGCCGGAGGGCCGACGGACCCAGGAACGCCAGGTCCAGCCGCCGGAGGGCCGGCCCGGGACCTGACCTCCGGCCCGTACCGGCCGAAGGCGACCCGGGCCGTCACATCGGCGATCTCCCCGCTCACCGAACACCGGACCACCGTCGCTCCCTGCGCCGCGGCCACCCGCCCGGCGGCCGCGCACGCCTCCTCGGGGCCGAGCAGCGCACGGTCGGCCGCGGCCAGGGCCGCCAGGTCCGCCGCACCGCCCGCCCGGTGCCGGACGACCACCACCTGCCCGAGGGCCAGCACCACCGCGAACACCGCGCACAGCGTGGCCGCCGTCATCGCCACCCACACCGTGGCCAGGCCCCGGTCCCCGCGCGACCGGGCCGAAACCGCCGTACGGAGCCGGGCCACGGCCGCGGTGGCCGCCCGTACGGAGACGGCCGCCCGCCCCCGTACGCTCTGTTCGCTCCGTCCACCCGTCGGAGTCATGGCGCCGCCCCCACCGTGTCCTCGGCCAGTGCGACCGCCTCCGCGTGCAGCGTCAGGGCCAGCGGGCCCGGACCGGGGGTGGACGCCGCCACGCGCACCCGCCACAGCTCCCCGGTCCGCTCCAGCGCGACGTCCGCCCCTCCGGGGGCCGCCGAGCGGGCCGCCTCCAGCACCTGCGGCTCCGGCTCGGACCGGGCCGCCGCCCTCGCCCCGGCCCGTGCCGCGTCCACGCACCGGATCTGGGCGGAGGCGGCCACCAGCGCCCAGACCAGCGTCATCGCGAACACCACCAGCACCGGAATCGCCATGGCCGCCTCCGCCGTCACCGCACCCCGGTCGTTCTCAGAACTTCGCATCGAGCGCTTCCTTCACCAGCGACTGCAACGCGGTCATGACCGGCTGGCTGGTGACCACCTTGTAGAGAACCGCCGCGAAGGCACAGGCCGCGATGGTTCCCACCGCGTATTCGGATGTCGTCATTCCGTCGTCCGACCGGCCCCGGCGCGCCATGCCCCGTACCCAGTTCCTGATTCGCCGCATCATTACAAACCCCCGTGAAATTCTTGATTCATCCAGAAATTGATTGCACACGCACTTTTCAGATGTTTTGTACGCGGCTGACTTGCGTCACCCCGTACGCAGCAGCCCGTTCGCCAGGCCGAACACCACCGGCGCCACACCGACCAGCAGGAACGCGGGGAGGAAGCAGAGCCCCACCGGGGCGGTGACCGCCACGGCCGCCCGCTGCGCCCGTGCCACGGCCGCGCTCGTCCGTTCCGCCCGCATCGCCTCGGCCAGCCGCGCCACCGGCTCCGCCGCCGGTGCCCCCGTCGACCCCGCACGGTCCAGACAGCGGGCCAGCGGGCCGGCCCCCGGTATCTCCCCGAACCTCCCCCAGGCCGCCGAAGGGTCACCGCCCAGACGGATCTCCGCAGCCACCCGCGCCAGCCGGTCCCCGACCGATCCGCCCAGTGACTCCCCCACCGCCTCCGCCGCCTCCCGGGGGCCGGCCCCGGCGGAGAGGCAGGCGGCCAGCAGATCGGCCGCCAGCGGGAGCTGACGCCTCACCTCCGCCGTATCCGCCGCCCGGGCCGCGTGCCCTTGCCGACCCCGTTGCCACCGGCGGGCCCCGTACGCCCCGGCCAGCCCCGCCAGGCACCCCAGCAGGCCGCCGACCAGGACCCAGCCCACCGCCACGACCCCCAGCGGCACGGCCCACTCCTTCACCCGGGCGCCGGGCACGGCGCACCACGGCGCCGGCCCGCCCCGGGGCCTCCCTCGCCCCTCGACCGCCATCAGCGCCGCGCCCCGACGACGTACCGCCCGCCGACGGGCCGTCCCGGCCAGGACGAGCCCCACCGCCACGAGCGCGCTCGACACCGCGCACACCGCCACCAGCTGCCGGACCACCTCGCCGGCCCCCGCGCTCATGCCGCCTCCCCCGCCCGTACGATCCCGGCGGCCCAACGGAGCCCGGCCGCCTCCAGCAGGCCGCCCGTCGCCAGGCAGGCCAGACCGGCCGGGGTGTGCAGCAGCACCCGCAACGGGTCGGCCCCGAGCGCCGCCCCGAGCCCGAGCCCCAGCACCGGGAGCAGTGCCAGTACGGCCACCGTCGACCAGGCCCCCGCCAGTTGGGCCCGCAACTCGGCCCGGCCACGCGCCTCCGCCCGCAACGCGCCTTCCAGGCGGTCCATCCCCGCCGCGAGCCCGGCCCCGCGGTCCGCCGCCACGCGCCAGCAGGCCGCCACCCCGGCGAGCCCCTCCAGCCCCGGCTCGCGCGCCGCCTGCCGGAGCGCCGCCGGAACATCGCCGCCGAACCGGGCCGCGGCGGACACAGCGGCCTCCTCCGCGCCCAGGGCTCCGGTGTCGCGGACGGCCACGAGCAACGCCCGCCCCGGTTCGTGCCCGGCCCGCAGCTCACCCACGACCGCACCGCACAGCGCCACCACCCCGGCGGCGCGGCGTTCCCTCTCCCGCCCCCGGGCCCGCCGTCGCAGCCACCTCCGTACCACCGGCACCGCCACCACACCGGCCGGCAACGGCAGCACCGACCGCCCCAGCACCGCGACGACCGCCGCCGCCACGAGGCAGAGCAGCTCCCACCGCCCCGACAACCGCTGCCGTACCCGCGCCCCGGCCCTTTTCCACCCCACCGACCGGGCACCACCCGGGGCGACGAGCAAGGCATCGGCCCGCCACCGCCCGTGGTCCCGCGCCACCACCAGCCAGGCCGCCGCCCCGGCGCACAGGGCCACCGCGCAGCTCACCCCCACCGACAGCCCCGTGGACGCTCCCCCGCTCACCAGGCACCCCCGACCAGGGACCGCAGTCGCTCCCAGCCCCGTTCCCGCACGAACCCGTCGGCACCCCAGCGCAGCGCGGGCACGGTCACCACCAGCCCGGACGCATCCCGCTCCAGGACCTGCACCTCGGCGATCCGCCGCTGACCGGACCGGTCCCGCGCAAGGTGCACCACCACCGACAGCGCCGCCGCCAGCTGGCTGTGGAGCGCCGCCCGGTCCAGCCCGGCCGCCGTGCCCAACGCCTCCAGACGGGCCGGTACATGCTCGGCGGCATTGGCGTGCACAGTGCCGCAACCGCCCTCGTGGCCCGTGTTCAGCGCGGCCAGGAGATCGGTGACCTCGGCGCCCCGCACCTCCCCGACCACCAGCCGGTCGGGCCGCATCCGCAACGCCTGCCGCACCAGGTCCCGGAGCGTCACCCGGCCCGCCCCCTCCTGGTTCGCGGGGCGGGACTCCAGCCGCACCACATGCGGATGGTCCGGCCGCAGCTCCGCCGAGTCCTCGGCGAGCACGATCCGCTCGCGCTCCCCGACCGCCCCCAGCAGACTCGACAGCAGCGTCGTCTTGCCCGCTCCCGTGCCCCCGCTGATCAGGTACGAGACCCGGGCCTCGACCAGGGCCCGCAGCATCCGGTCGCCACCCGGCGGGACCGTCCCCGCCGCCACCAGCTCCGCCAGCGAGAAGGCCCTGGGCCGTACGACCCGCAGCGACAGGCACGTCGAGCCCACGGACACCGGCGGCAGTACCGCGTGCATACGGGTGCCGTCCGGCAGCCGCGCGTCCACCCAGGGACGGGCGTCGTCCAGCCGCCGCCCCGCCACGGCGGCCAGCCGCTGCGCCAGCCTGCGCACCGCGGCGGCGTCCGTGAAGGTCACCCCGGTGAGCTCGATCCCGCCGCCCCGATCCACCCACACCCGGTCCGGAGCGGACACCAGCACGTCCGTCACCGCCGGATCGGCGAGCAGCGGCTCCAACACCCCCGTACCGACCAGCTCACCGCGCAACTCATCGGCCGCACCGAGCACTTCCGTATCGCCGAGCAGCCTCCCCTGGGCGCGCAGCGCGGCCGCCACCCCGGCCGGCGTCGGCGCCGTGCCGCTCTGCGCGAGCCGCTGCCGTACGGCGTCGAGCAGTGTCTCCGTCATGACACACCGCCCTTGGCGCTTCCCGCCGAGCGCTCCTCCACGAGGACCTGCTCCCAGAACGCCGTACAGAACCTGGCCATCGAACCGCGCGCGCTGCCACCCGGCGGCGCGCCTTCGTCCTGGGCCGTCGACAGCCCGCTGTCGAGCGGAAGTTCACCGGCCAGGGGCAGCTCCAGCGCCTGCGCCACCCAGGGGGCGTCGAGGCCCGCCGCGTACGGCCCGCGGCACACCACTCGCAGGTCGTCGAGGGCAGCCCCGGCCATCGACGCGATCCGCTTCGCCGCGGCGACGGCGCGGAGTTCGCCCGGCACCACCAGCAGTCCGAGGTCCAGCTGGGCGAGCGCCTCGGCCACCGATTCGTCGAACCGGCGCGGCAGGTCGACCACCACCACTCCACCGAGTCGGCGGGCAGCGGCCAGCACGGCCCGCATGGCCTGCGGCGGAATGGCCACCCAGTCGTCGCGTCCCCAGCTGAGCACCCGCAGCCCATGCAGTTCGGGCAGTGACTCCTCCAGCGCGCCCCCGCCGACCCGACCTCGGGAATGGGCAAAGTCGGGCCAGCGCTTCCCCTCAGCCCGTTCGCCGCCGAGCAGTACGTCGATGCCACCGCCGAGCGGATCGCCGTCGATCAGCATGGTCCGCTGGCCGGACCCGGCCGCGGTCACCGCGAGGGCGCAGGCCAGCGTGGACGCGCCCGCGCCGCCCCGGCCGCCGATCACCCCCACGGTGAGCGCAGGCCGGCCCACTCCCTCCGCCGCGTTGGCCAGCTGGTCGACGAGCCAGCTCTCCGATTCGGGCAGCCGCAGCACGTACTCGGCCCCGATCTCCACGGCCCGTCGCCAGATCTCCGGCACATCCTGCCCTCGGCCGACGATCATCACGCCCCGCCTGCGCACCGCGCCCCGGCATCGCTGGGCGGCGTCGTCGCCCACGAGAACCATCGGGGCCCGCTCCCAGCCGTCCCCGTCCCCGTCCTCGGGCGGTGACGGGCGCACCTCCGGCTCCGCCCCGGCCGCGGCGCACAGCCGCAGCAGGTCGTCGAGCAGTTCCACGTCCTCGGTCACGATCAGCGGTCCGCCTCGCCGCGCTCCGGCGGCCTGCGAATGATCCCCCGCACGGGTCCCAGCCACGAATCCCCCACCTCTTCCCACTGAAACTGCACCTGCGTCGTGGCCCGCGGCGTCCCGGAGTGTCCCGGGACGGGCGATTCCACGAACCGCGGACTTCGCGGCTGGGAATCACCGTGCAGCGATGCGGAAAATCGTGTGGATCTTGCTTGAGAACTGTGGATAACTCCGCCGTTGTGAATAACTCCGTCGCCCATATCGGCGATCTCCACAGCGCAGCACTTCCGTTACGCACAGTCACGATGCAGGGTGATGGAGGGCGGCTCGACCGACGACTCGCCACGGTCGGAATGGGGGCGGAATGCGTGATCCTGAACGGAAGAAACACGTCCGGACATGCGACGACCCCCGCCGGGGGGGAGAGCGGGGGTCGTCCCCACGGCCGACTCGGGGGGGGAGGAGCCGGACCGGGTTAGCACGGTCGCGAACGATCCGTGACTTCCATGGTGTACCCGAGGGCCTTCTCAAGCAAACCCACGCGCCGGGGTTTACGCCGAATGGTGTCCCCCTATGCTCTGCCTTGTGGAAAACCGCTTCTTGCCGCGCACAGCAGCCTTCTTCGACCTGGACAAGACGGTCATTGCGAAGTCTTCGACGCTGACCTTCAGCAAGTCCTTCTACCAAGGCGGTCTGATCAACCGCCGCGCAGTACTGCGCACTGCGTACGCACAGTTCGTGTTCCTTGCCGGGGGTGCAGATCACGACCAGATGGAGCGGATGCGGGAATATCTCTCCGCGCTCTGCAAGGGCTGGAACGTCCAGCAAGTGAAGGAAATCGTTGCCGAAACCCTCCATGATCTGATCGACCCGATCATCTACGACGAAGCCGCGACGCTCATCGAGGAACACCACACCGCCGGGCGCGACGTGGTGATCGTGTCGACCTCCGGCGCCGAGGTCGTCGAGCCGATCGGTGAGCTGCTCGGCGCGGACCGGGTCGTCGCGACCCGCATGGTCGTCGGGGACGACGGCTGTTTCACCGGTGAGGTCGAGTACTACGCGTACGGGCCCACCAAGGCCGAGGCGATCAGGTCCCTCGCGGTGTCGGAGGGGTACGACCTCTCGCGTTGCTACGCCTACAGCGATTCGGCCACGGACGTACCGATGCTGGAGTCGGTGGGCCATCCGCACGCGGTCAATCCGGACCGCGCGCTGCGACGCGAGGCGACCCTGCGCGAGTGGCCGGTCCTCGTCTTCAACCGGCCGGTCCGGCTCAAGCAGCGGCTGCCCACGTTCTCCCTGCCGCCGCGCCCGGCGCTGGTCGCGGCGGCCGCGGTGGGAGCAGCGGCCGTCACCGCGGGGCTCGTCTGGTACACCTCCCGCAGGCGCGCCGCAGTGGGCCCCGCCTGATACGGCCCGCTGTTCCGCCGTCCGGCAGGCACGGGCGGCGGAACAGTGGGCGTCGAAATTATCCAACTCACCCGTAATTGAACCCAAAAGTAAAGAAGTGGGGCCTCCACTACCGCTCACCCCGGCTCTGGAGTACAAATGACTCAACGGCCCGCGAGACCAAGGACATCCGAGAGGATTACCTTTAACGCAGAGACGGCCCCACGGACCGAGCATGAAAACCGAGCACCCACGCGACGTCGACCCGTCGATTACGGGCCAGCCGCACCAGGGAACGGGCAAAGAATCCCGACCTGATGGGCACATTTCGAGGACGCATGGTAACTGGGCGGACATGCCAGCGGCGGTACCGAGGACGGTGCCGCCGCAACCCTTTTGCCGATAGCAAAGCACCGCCGAGACCCTGAGCCGATGCGGCGCACCAGGGGCTCATGCCGACACCGCACGGATATTTTCCCGAAACACCCCGGTGAAGTTACTTAGGTGGATTCTTCTCCTCGCGCCCGTCGGCCGACGCACCCGCCGACCGGCACAGCTCCCGGTCACCCCACCCGCCGGTCGCCCCTCCCTCCGGCCGACGAACCGCCGCGCCGTCAGGCGGCGCCGCGCTGCAATGCCTCGCACACGGCTGTCGACTCCCTGACGCCCAGTTCCACCGAGCGGCCGCAGTGGGCGATCCAGGCCGCCATCCCGTCCGGCGTCCCGGAGAGGTAGCCCGCGAACGCGGCGGTGTAGGCCGCCCGCCCCTGCTCGGCGTGCCCCACCTCGGCGGGGCAGATCGACTTGGGATCGAGCCCGCTCCCGACCAGCACGATCCGCTCGGCGGTCCGCGCGACAAGACCGTTGTACGAACCGAACGGGCGCAGGGCCAGCAGCTCACCGTGCACGACCGCCGCCACCACCAGGGCGGGCGCCGACGTGCCCGAGAGCACCAGCCCGGAAAGCCCCTCGAGCCGCCCGGCCACCTCGTCGGCCGACGGCAGCGCCGCCTCGATCAACGGTTCGTCCACCGACTCACCGGCCAGCCGCGGCCGGCCGACCGCGTCGTCGGGAGTCGCTCCACCGGCGGCGACCAGGTGCAGCCGCGCGAGGACCCGCAACGGCGACTGCCGCCAGATGGAGAGCAGTTGGCCCGCTTCGGCCGTCAGCCGCAGCGCCGCGCCGACCACCCGCGCCTCGCCGTCACCGCCGAAATCGGTGCGCCGCCGCACTTCCTCCAGACTCCAGTCGGCACCCGAGAGCGCCGCCGAACCGCGGGCTCCGCGCAGCGCGGCCTCCGCGGTGACCTCGTTGCTGCGGCGCCGCATGACGCGGTGACCGTAGACCCGGTCGACGGCCTTGCGTACGGAGTCCACCGCGTCGGCGACACCCGGCAGGGCGCCGAGGGCGGCGAGCGGATCAGAGGCAGTCGTACTCATAAGTAGGGAGGCTACGCGCACCCCGCACCGATACCGCCCGGGAGTGGCCTTCTTCACGAAGCTCGACAGCGCAACGCGTTCACACCGCTACCCTAGGTGAACATGAAGATCGCTTTCGTGGGGAAGGGCGGCAGCGGCAAGACGACGCTGTCCTCGCTCTTCATCCGCCATCTCGCCGCCAATGAAGCCGATGTCGTCGCCGTGGACGCCGACATCAACCAGCACCTGGGGGCCGCGCTCGGCCTCGACGACCGGGAAGCCGCCGCACTGCCCGCGATGGGGGCGCACCTGCCTCTGATCAAGGACTATCTGCGCGGCACCAACCCCCGCATCGCCTCCAGCGAGACGATGATCAAGACGACCCCGCCCGGCGAGGGTTCCCGGTTGCTGCGGGTCCGCGAGGACAATCCGATCTACGACGCCTGCGCGCGTACGGTCGAGCTGGACGACGGGGAGATCCGGCTGATGGTCACCGGTCCGTTCACCGAGTCGGATCTGGGAGTGGCGTGCTACCACTCCAAGGTCGGCGCGGTCGAGCTGTGCCTCAACCACCTCGTCGACGGCCCCGACGACTACGTGGTCGTCGACATGACGGCCGGCTCGGACTCCTTCGCCTCGGGAATGTTCACCCGCTTCGACATGACGTTCCTGGTTGCCGAACCGACCCGCAAGGGCGTCTCCGTCTACCGCCAGTACAAGGAGTACGCGCGGGACTTCGGGGTCGCGCTGAAGGTCATCGGCAACAAGGTGCAGGGCGAGGACGACCTGGAGTTCCTGCGCTCCGAGGTGGGCGACGACCTCCTGGTCACCGTAGGCCACTCCGACTGGGTACGGACGATGGAGAAGGGCCGGCCCGCCCGCTTCGAACTGCTGGAGGCCGAGAACCGGATGGCGCTCCAGGCGCTGCAGGATGCCGCGGAGGACTCGTACGGTCAGCGGGACTGGGGGCGCTACACGCGGCAGATGGTGCACTTCCACCTGAAGAACGCGGAGAGCTGGGGCAACGAGAAGACGGGCGCCGATCTGGCCGCGCAGGTCGATCCCGCCTTCGTCCTCGACGAGCGGTACGCGCGGGACGGCGCGGTTCAGCCCGTCTGAGCCTCGCGCGGGGCGCCGCGTCCGCCCGGGACCTGCCCGGCGGACCGGCGCCCGGCGGGCCGGCACCAGGAACCCGGCTCCCGGGCAACCGGGCAACCGGGCAACCGGGCTAGTGAACAGCGCGGTCCGCACCACCGTTCGTACCGCCGAGGAACACCTTCCACCCCCGCTCGGGAGCCTGACCGACGCCGAGCGTGCCGAGCTTCGCGAGTGTCGCGGGAGCCTGCGCGTCCAGCCAGTCGGCCAACTGCCGGAAGGAGACACAACGCACCTCCTTCCTGGTGCAGACCGCCGCGATGGTCTGCTCGACGGCGCGCATATAGGTGCCGCCGTTCCAGGACTCGAAGTGGTTCCCGATGATCAACGGGGCACGGTTCCCCGCATAGGCGCGGTCGAAGGCCCGGAGCAGACCGTCGCGCATCTGGTTCCCCCAGTACTCGTGCATGCCCGGGTCACCCTGGGTCACGCCCGACTGGTTGAACATGAAGTTGTAGTCCATCGAGAGCGTCTCGAACGCGCGGCCCGGGACGGGGACGAGCTGCATCGACAGGTCCCAGATGCCGCCCTTCTTCTTCGGCCAGACCTGGTTGCCGACCCCGCTGGAGTCGTAGCGGAAGCCCATCGTCCGCGCGGCGGCCACCATGTTCTCCCGCCCTTCCAGGCAGGGGGTGCGGCCGCCGACGAGTTCCTTGTCGTAGTCGAAGGGGAGCGGTTTCTCGGCCGCGAGTCCGGGGGAGTTGGACTTCCATTCCTTCACGAAGGACTTGGCCTGGCGGATCTCGCTCCTCCACTGGTCGACCGACCAGGTGCCGCCGCCTTCGGGCCCGCAGAAGTGGCCGTTGAAGTGGGTGCCGATCTCGTTGCCGTCCTCCCAGGCCCCACGCACCTGGGTGATGGTGTCGCGGATCCCCTGGGTGTCGTTGAACCCGATGTCGGAGCTTCCGGCGTTGTGCTTCGGCGGGTCGTACTGCTTCCGCTTCTCCTTCGGCAACATGTACACGCCGCTGAGGAAGTACGTCATGGTCGCGTGGTGCTTCCTCCCGACCTCGCGGAAGTGCGAGAACAGTTTCTGGCTGTCCTCGCCCGCACCGTCCCAGGAGAAGACCACGAACTGCGGGGGCTTCCGTCCCGGCGCCAGACGTGTGGGAACGGGCTGCTCCGGCTGATTGCCGGTGTAGGCGGTGGAGCCGTCGCCGATGAGCCGGAACACACGGTCGGGCGCGGCTTCCGGCGGCGCGCCCTTCGCACCCGCAGGGAGTCTCTTCGAGCCGGGGACCTGTTTCACCGCTCCCGCTCCGCCATCCTCGCCGGAGGAGGAGCAACCGGCCACGCCTGCGGTGAGCACGACGGCCACGGCCCCCAGCGCGACCCGCCCTGTAACGGCCCGCGCCGCAGGTTCCTTCCTCCTGGAGTTCCGCCTCCCGGGGTTCCTCCTCTCGGAGCCCTTTCCGGTGGCGCACCTCTTCACGGCGACTCCTGTCATGGCGGCCGTCATCAGCCCACCCCTTCCCTGCAGGTGATCCGCATCGAAGTGGCGACGCGGCGCGGCCAAGTTCGCACATGGCTTCGCTTGTTCAGCACGACAGGCCGAATGAAAAGATGATTATTCACCTGAACGGGTGGCTAAATTAGCTATTTAATCCCAAGCATGGACACGAATCTTTACTCTCCATTACGGTTCGTTTACCGAGAGTTGAGAAATCCCGCCGCTGCACGCCGTGATCCACGGCCGCGCCCCACATTCCGCGACCGCGCTGCCCCGGAGGAGACGGGAACATGTTCGCTTGCGTCCCCACTCGTCATGACCGCACATCCCGCAGTTCGCGCCCCTCGCGCGCCTCGGGAATCAAGCAACCGCACAGCCCGCCGCCATCTCGCGGCGGACGCTTCCGCATCTCCGGCTCCGACCTGTCCGCATCGATCACGGTCTTCCTGCTCGCCGTCCCCATGTCGCTCGGTCTCGCCGTCGCCATGGGCGCCCCGCTGGAGGCCGGTCTCATCTCCGCCGCGATCGGCGGCATCGTCGCCGGGCTGCTCGGCGGCACCCCGCTCCAGGTCAGCGGCCCGTCCGCCGGGCTGACAGTCGTCACCGCCGAGCTGATCCAGATCTACGGCTGGCGCACCACCTGCGCGATCACCATCGGCGCCGGGCTTCTGCAGATCCTGCTGGGCTCGCTACGGGCGGCGCGCAGCGCTCTCGCCGTCAGCCCCGCCATCGTGCACGGCACCCTCGCCGGCATCGGCGTGGCCATCGCCCTCGCCCAGCTGCACATCGTGCTCGGTGGCTCACCGCAGAGTTCGGCCGTCGCCAACGCCCTGGCGCTTCCGGACCAGTTGGACCGGGTGAGTCCGGCCGCCCCGCTCATCGGGTTGCTGACCATCGCCGTTCTCGTCCTGTGGCCCCGGATTCCGGGGCGGATCGGCAGAGGTCTGCGACGCGCTCCCACCGCCCTCGTCGCAGTAGTGGCGGCCACGGCGGTGGCCGCGGTGGCAGCGCCCAGGATCGCCCGGGTCGATCTTCCGTCCTGGCGCTCGCACGTCCTGCCGGAACTGCCCCAGGGCCCGGTGCTCGCCCTGGCCACCGCCATGTTCACGATGATGCTGGTGGCCAGCCTGGAATCACTGCTCGCGGCGGTGGCGGTGGACAAGTTGTCCGCCGCGTCCTCGGCACGGGTCCGACCCGCGCCGCCGCCCGGGCCCGCAGCAGAGGCGGCCGCTCCGCCCTCCGCTGCCACCCCATCCGCCGGTCCCCCGTCCTCCGCCGCGCCCTCGTTGCCTGCCAGGCGTTCCGATCTCGACCGTGAGCTGCGCGCCCAGGGCATCGCGAACGTCATGTCCGGACTGGTCGGCGGGCTGGCCGTGTCCGGCGGCGCGGTGCGCAGCTCGGCGAACGTACGGGCCGGAGCCAGGACCCGGGCCGCCACCGTGTTGCACGGCGTCTGGGTGCTGCTCGCCACCGGGCTGCTGGTCACGGTGCTGGAGTGGATCCCGTTGGCCGCGCTCGCCGCGCTGGTGATGATGGTCGGCATCCAGATGGTGAACCTGGCCCACATCCGGAACGTCCACAAGCACCGCGAATTCCTGGTGTACGGGGCGACGATCACCGGAGTGATCCTCTTCGGCGTGCTCAAGGGGGTGGCGATCGGCATCGCGGTGGCGGTCGTGGTCGCGCTGCACCGCCTGGCCAGAACGAGAATCACGGTCACCGACCGGGGGGGCCTGCATCTGGTCGTCGTGCGGGGGCAGCTCACGTTTCTCGCCGTGCCCCGGCTCAGCCGCACGCTCGGGCAGCTGCCCCAGGACGGGAGCGTCGTCGTCGAGCTGGACGGCTTCTTCATGGACCACGCGGCGTACGAGGCGATCCAGGACTGGAGCAATGCCCAGACCGCCCACGGCGGCAAGGTCGTGTTCACCGGCCGGTCCGGTAGCCGGATCGCGGAGCCCACCTCGGCGGCGGACGCCTGCTGCCGCCCCTGGACGCCGTGGCGCAACCATCACTGCCACGACGCCCCCGCTCTCCTCTCCGCCGCCCCGGCCCCGCTCCCGGACACCCACGCGGACGCGGGCCCACCTGAGGACACGGCTCCGCACCCGGTCCCGGGTACCTGTCCGGGACCAGCCCCGGCCCCGGACACCCGCCCGGCCCCGGACCAGAACCAGGGCCAGGACCAGGGCCAGGGCCAGGACGAGGGGGGCCAGGACCAGGATTCGGCCGGAGGCACGGCTCCCGGTTTCCGTCACTCCACCGGCCCCATCCCTTCGCCCCACACCGCACCCCGTACGGCTGCCCACACCGATCCCGGTTTCCGTACCGATCCTCGCGCCGGTCACTCCGCCGGCCCCCGGCCCGAAGCCTCCGGCGTCGGTGCCGCACCCGGGCCCCGGTACGGCGCGGGCGGCCACCGGCTGGCCAGCGGTCTCAGTTCGTTCCAGCGCCACACCGCCCCGCTGGTACGCGACGAGCTGGCCCGGTTGGCCGCCGAGGGGCAGCGCCCGTCCCAGCTGTTCATCACCTGCGCGGACTCCCGCCTGGTCACCAGCATGATCACGGCAAGCGGTCCCGGCGATCTGTTCACCGTGCGGAACATCGGCAATCTGGTGCCGCCGCCGAACGCCGACTCGGGCGACCATTCGGTGGGCGCGGCGATCGAGTACGCGGTGGATGTGCTGAAGGTGGAGTCGATCACCATCTGCGGGCACTCCGGCTGCGGAGCGATGCAGGCGCTGCTCGGCGCCGGGCCCGAAGCGGAACATCCCCCCACGTCCCTGTGGCGGTGGCTGAGACACGGGCTGCCGAGCCTGAAGCGGATGTCGTCCCGGCATCATGCCTGGGCCCGGATCTCCGGGCGGCTGCCGGCCGATGCGCTGGAGCAGCTCTGCCTGACCAATGTGGTCCAGCAGTTGGACCATCTGCGGGAACACGCGTCGGTGGCACAGCGGCTCGCCGAGGGAACGCTCCGGCTGCACGGCATGTACTTCCACGTCGGCGAGGCGCAGGCGTATCTGCTGACCGAGGGCGCGAGCAGTGGGCTGGATCCCGACGAGGTCTTCGACCGCGTGGACCCGGCGGAGCCTGCCGGACCCACCGGTTCGGACGAACGGGAACGCACCGGCGTCTGAACCGCCGCCGTCCCCGGTCCGTGACACCTTGTGGTCCTGCCCCCGCGCCGCACCGCTGCGCACGGCATGACGCCGCACGGCACCACGTCGTACGCGACGCGGAGGGCAGGACCACGTCCCGCACGTGAGTGAGGTGCACCGGACGGACGCACCTCAAGGGACACAGGTCTAAACCATTTCCGGGCAGCCCCTTGTCACCCGGCCTTTGGCCTGATGAGCTATGCCCGGGACACAACGGACACCCTGGGAATGGGAGATGTCGTGAGCAACGAAAGCTTGGCCAATCTGCTTCGTGAGGAGCGGAGGTTCGCACCGCCTGCCGATCTGGCCGCGAACGCCAACGTCAAGGCGGAGGCGTACGAGCAGGCAGAGGCGGACCGGCTGGGCTTCTGGGCCGAGCAGGCCCGCCGCCTGACCTGGGCCACGGAGCCGACCGAGACGCTCGACTGGAGCAACCCGCCCTTCGCGAAGTGGTTCGCGGACGGCAGGCTCAACGTCGCGTACAACTGCGTGGACCGCCACGTCGAGGCCGGCAACGGCGACCGGGTGGCCATCCACTTCGAGGGCGAGCCCGGCGACAGCCGCGCCATCACCTACGCGCAGCTCAAGGAAGAGGTCTCCCGGGCCGCCAACGCGCTCATCGAGCTCGGTGTTGGCAAGGGCGACCGGGTCGCGGTCTACCTCCCGATGATCCCCGAGGCCGCCATCGCGATGCTGGCCTGCGCCCGCATCGGTGCCGCGCACTCGGTGGTCTTCGGCGGCTTCTCCGCCGACGCCATCGCCGCCCGTATCCAGGACGCGGACGCCAAGGTCGTCATCACCGCCGACGGCGGCTACCGGCGCGGCAAGCCGTCCGCGCTGAAGCCGGCCGTGGACGACGCCGTGTCCCGTATCGACACCGTCGAGCACGTCGTCGTGGTCCGGCGCACCGGCCAGGACACCGCGTGGACCGAGGGCCGCGACATCTGGTGGCACGAGATCACCGGCCGCCAGTCCGCCGAGCACACCCCCGAGGCGTTCGAGGCGGAGCAGCCGCTCTTCATCCTCTACACGTCCGGCACGACGGGTAAGCCGAAGGGCATCCTGCACACCTCCGGCGGCTACCTGACGCAGGCCGCGTACACCCACCACGCGGTCTTCGACCTCAAGCCGGAGACCGACGTCTTCTGGTGCACGGCCGACATCGGCTGGGTGACCGGCCACTCCTACATCGTCTACGGCCCGCTGGCCAACGGTGCGACGCAGGTCATGTACGAGGGCACGCCCGACTCCCCGCACCAGGGGCGTTTCTGGGAGATCGTGCAGAAGTACGGCGTCACGATCCTCTACACCGCGCCGACCGCGATCCGGACGTTCATGAAGTGGGGAGACGACATCCCCGCCAAGTTCGACCTGAGCAGCCTCCGGATCCTCGGTTCGGTCGGCGAGCCGATCAACCCCGAGGCGTGGATGTGGTACCGCAAGCACATCGGCGCCGACAGGTGCCCGATCGTGGACACCTGGTGGCAGACCGAGACCGGCGCGATGATGATCGCGCCGCTGCCGGGCGTGACGGAGACCAAGCCGGGCAGCGCTCAGCGCGCCCTGCCCGGCATCTCGGCCACCGTCGTCGACGACGAGGGCAACGAGGTCCCGAACGGCGGGGGCGGCTATCTCGTCCTCACCGAGCCGTGGCCGTCGATGCTCCGCACCATCTGGGGCGACGACCAGCGCTTCATCGACACCTACTGGTCCCGCTTCGAGGGCACGTACTTCGCGGGCGACGGTGCCAAGAAGGACGAGGACGGCGACATCTGGCTGCTCGGCCGGGTCGACGACGTGATGCTCGTGTCCGGGCACAACATCTCGACCACCGAGGTCGAGTCGGCGCTCGTGTCGCACCCCTCGGTCGCCGAGGCGGCCGTGGTCGGCGCCGCCGACGAGACGACCGGCCAGTCCATCGTGGCCTTCGTGATCCTGCGTGGCTCGGCCGAGGCTTCCGACGAGCTCGTCGCCGATCTCCGCAACCATGTCGGCGCCACGCTCGGTCCGATCGCCAAGCCGAAGCGGGTCCTTCCCGTCGCCGAGCTGCCGAAGACCCGCTCCGGCAAGATCATGCGGCGTCTGCTGCGCGATGTCGCCGAGAACCGCGAGCTGGGCGACGTGACGACCCTCACCGACTCGTCGGTCATGGACCTCATCCAGAACCAGCTGCCGTCGTCCTCCTCCGAGGACTGAGCGGCACCGGGGCTGAGCGACCACCGGGGCGGAACAGCCACCGGGCCGGCCGAGCAGCCACCGGGACGGAGAGAACGCGGGACGGAGTGCCCGCAGGACCGCGAGGTCCGACCAGCGGTACCGAGGGGCATCCGGCAACACGCCGGGTGCCCCTCGGGCGTTTTCCGGGGTTTCCCGGGGGAAGCGAGGCGAAGATCGTCGGGTACAGCCCTGCGCACCCCGGGTAGAGTGGCGATTACGCCCAACAACTTCATACGAAAATCTCCACAGGGGTGCCGGGAAGTCTGGTCGGCAAGTGCATCAGCCATGCCATCGCTGCCGAACCGACCCGGAGGATCCCACTCGTGGCCGCGCCCACCCCCAGCCGCCGTACGTTTCTCGGCAGGCTCTCCCTTCCTGAGCGGAACTACCTCGCCGAAGCCCTGCGCACCGAGACCGTGGGCGGCGTCATACTCCTCGTTGCCGCAGTGGCCGCGCTGGTGTGGGCGAACACCTTCGGCTCCAGCTATGCCGCCGTCAGCAACTTCCACATCGGTCCCACGTCCCTGGGGCTCAACCTCTCCGTCGCGCACTGGGCTGCGGACGGCCTGCTCGCGATCTTCTTCTTCGTCGCGGGCGTGGAGCTCAAGAGGGAGCTGGTGGCGGGCGAGCTGCGCGACCCCAAGGCGGCCGCGCTCCCGGTCGTCGCCGCGCTGTGCGGAATGGCGGTTCCGGCCCTCGTCTATCTCCTGGTCAACGTGGTCGGTGGCGGTTCGACGGGCGGCTGGGCCGTCCCCACCGCCACCGACATCGCCTTCGCGCTCGCCGTGCTCGCGGTCATCGGCACCTCGCTGCCGAACGCGCTGCGCGCCTTCCTGCTGACGCTCGCCGTCGTCGACGACCTCTTCGCCATCCTGATCATCGCGGTCTTCTTCACCGAGCAGATCAACTTCATGGCCCTCGGCGGCGCCGTCGTCGGGCTGGCCGTCTTCTACCTGCTGCTGAGGAAGAACGTACGCGGCTGGTACGTCTACGTGCCGCTGGCCCTGGTCATCTGGGGCCTGATGTACAACAGCGGCATCCACGCCACGATCGCCGGTGTCGCCATGGGCCTGATGCTCCGCTGCACCCGGCACGAGGGCGAGAGCCAGTCGCCCGGCGAGCGCATCGAGCATCTGATCCGCCCGCTGTCGGCCGGTTTCGCCGTACCGCTGTTCGCGCTCTTCTCCGCCGGCGTCTTCCTCTCCGGCAACGCGGTGGCGCACATCTTCACCCGTCCCGAGACGCTCGGGGTCGTCCTGGGCCTGGTCGTCGGCAAGACCGTGGGCATCTTCGGCGGTACGTGGCTGGCCAGCCGTTTCAGCAAGGCGGAGCTGAACAAGGAGCTGGCCTGGGCGGACGTCTTCGCGGTCGCCACCCTCGCCGGGATCGGATTCACCGTCTCCCTGCTCATCGACGAGCTGGCCTTCGCCGGGGACCAGTCCATGATCAACGAGGTCAAGGCCGCCGTACTGTTCGGTTCCCTGACGGCCGCCGTCCTCGCCACGGTGCTGCTCAAGCTGCGGGTACGGAAGTACCGCGAACTGCACGAGGCGGAGGAGCGCGACGAGGACGCGGACGGGGTACCCGACGTCTACGAGCAGGACGATCCGGAGTACCACCTGCGGATGGCCGAGATCCATGAGAAGAAGGCGGCGGAGCATCGGCGCCTTGCCGAACTGGCGGGGGCAGCGAGCAGCAAGCCGGACAGTCCGGCATGATCTGACACCAGATGTGTTGGCAGGAGAGCAGAAGAGGGAGTCAGGGATGAGCGACCCCGGCAACGACGCGGGCCACGCCGACCGCAGTCTCGGGCAGCTGGTCGCCACGGCGACGGCCGAGATGTCCGCACTGGTGCACGACGAGATCGCCCTGGCCAAGGCCGAGGTGCGACAGGACGTCAAACGCGGCGTCACCGGCAGTGTGGTGATGATCGTCGCGGGTGTGTTCCTCCTGTTCTCGATCCCGGTGCTGAGCTTCGCGGCGGCGTACGGGATTCACAATCTGGGGCTCGGGCTTGCCTGGTCGTTCCTGATCGTGGGCGGCGCGTTCATCCTCCTGGGTGGGCTGTTCGCGCTGTTCGCCGTCGCCAAGTTCAAGAAGGTCAAGCCGCCGGAGAAGTCCATCGCCTCGGCCAAGCAGACGGCGGCCGTGCTCCAGGGCGTCAAGCCGCACCCCCGGCCGGTCGTCCCCGCCGGGGCGCGCCGTCCGGCCGTCTCCGGCAGCACGCTGGCGGGCACCGGCACGGAGAAGGCGCCGGGCCAGGACAAGCCCTCCGGTGTGGCACGCTCGTCTGCATGACGGTCCGCGATTCCAGCTCCGCCGGCCCCGGCGCCACGCCCGGCCCCCACGACCCCGCCGGCCCGGACAGCCCTGACGGCCCCGTCGCCCTTCCCGGCCCGGACGCCTCGGGGGTGCCGGGTGGCTCCGGCGGGCCGGTGCGGATCGACGGGCCCTGGACCCACCGGGACGTGGCGGCCAACGGCGCCCGCTTCCACATCGCCGAGGCCGGCGAAGGGCCGCTGGTGCTGCTGCTGCACGGCTTCCCGCAATTCTGGTGGACCTGGCGCCACCAGCTCACCGCGCTGGCCGACGCGGGTTTCCGGGCCGTGGCGATGGACCTGCGCGGGGTCGGCGGCAGCGACCGCACGCCCCGGGGCTACGACCCCGCCAACCTGGCGCTCGACGTCACCGGCGTGATCCGCTCGCTCGGTGAACCGGACGCGGCCCTGGTCGGCCACGACCTGGGCGGCTACCTCGCCTGGACGGCCGCCGTGATGCGCCCGAAGCTGGTGCGCCGGCTGGTGGTCTCGTCGATGCCGCACCCGCGCCGCTGGCGTTCCTCGATGCTCTCCGACCCCGCGCAGACCCGGGCCGGTTCGTACGTCTGGGGTTTCCAGCGCCCCTGGGTGCCGGAGCGACAGCTCGTCGCGGACGACGCCGCACAGGTCGGCCGGCTGATCCGGGACTGGGCCGGGCCCCGTACCCCGGACTTCCCCGACGACGCGACGCTGGACGTCTACCGGCGCGCGATGTGCATCCCGTCGACGGCGCACTGCTCGATCGAGCCGTACCGCTGGATGGTGCGCTCCCTCGCCCGCCCGGACGGAATCCAGTTCAACCGGCGGATGCGGCTGCCGGTCCGGGTGCCGACCCTGCACCTGCACGGTTCGCTCGATCCGGCGATGCGCACACGCAGTTCGGCCGGTTCCGGCGAGTACGTCGAGGCGCCGTACCGGTGGCGACTTTTCGACGGTCTGGGGCACTTCCCGCACGAGGAGGACCCGATCGGCTTCTCGGCCGAACTCATCAACTGGCTCAAGGACCCCGAGCCCGATCGGTAGCCGTACGGGCGCAGTTGTCCGGGGAACGGCCAATTGCCCGGCGCATAGGCCAATTGGCTGGCGGATAGGTGGTTACCGACCATGAGGCCCGGGCAGACGTCCCGGTATGGGCTGGACGCACGACTTCGGTGACGCAGCACGCAACCGCCGCTCGACCGCCACGGCCGGTCCGAGCACTCACGAGGGGGACGGCCCGCAGGGCCGGGTGCGCGATATGCATGGTCTGCACGATCTCCAGTTGGGCATTCCGCGCATTCTGCGCCGTCGGGCCCGCTGGGTCTCGGCGCGATTGCGCCATCCACGCGGATGACCTCTGCCCCGTCGGGCCGGTGAGGGATCACCGGCCCGACGGGGCCTGGTCCCGGCGCTCCCCGCGTCCCCGCAGGCGGCGGTGGCTCAGAGGGCGCACGCCTGACTGTCGACCTGCTGGTTGGCGGAACGGCCGCGCTCGATGTCCTGGCGGATCTCGTCGGCCGTCAGCGCGTAGCCGGTGTCGGGGTCGTCGAGCGACTTGGCGAAGACGACGCCGTACACATCACCCTCGGGCGTCAACAGCGGACCGCCGGAGTTCCCCTGACGGACCGTCGCGTAGAGGGAGTACACATCGCGGCGGACGGTGCTCCGGTGGTAGATGTCCGGGCCCTTGGCGTCGATGCGGCCGCGCACCCGCGCGGCCCGTACGTCGTACGAGCCGTTCTCCGGGAAGCCCGCGACGATGGCGCTGTCGCCGCTGCGGGCGTCACCGTCGGTGTCGGCGAACTTCAGGGGTTTCGCGTCGAGATCCGGCACGTCGAGCACGGCGATGTCACGGCGCCAGTCGTAGAGGACGACCTTCGCGTCGTACAGCCGGCCCTGGCCGCCGATCTGGACGGTCGGCTCCTCCACGCCGCCGACGACATGGGCGTTGGTCATCACCCGGCGGTCGGAGAAGACGAAGCCGGTGCCTTCGAGGACCTTGCCGCAGCTCGGTGCCGTACCGACGACCTTGACGATGGACTTCTGGGCGCGGGCCGCGACGGGGCTGCCGATCAGCGCCGGGTCCGGGGCCCGGACCTCGGTGATCGGCTCGTTGGCGAACGGGCTGAAGACCTGGGGGAATCCGTTCTGCGCGAGGACCGAGGAGAAGTCCGTGAACCAGCTGGAGGCCTGGTTGGGCATCACCCGGGAGATCCCGAGCAGGACCGACGAGCTGCGGACCTCCTTGCCCAGCGTCGGCAGGGTCGTACCGGCCAGCGCGGAGCCGATCAGCCAGGCGACCAGCAGCATCGCGACGACGTTGACCAGGGAGCCGCCGGTGGCGTCGAGGGCGCGCGCGGGCGACCAGGTGATGTGCCGCCGCAGCTTGTTGCCGAGATGGGTGGTGAACGCCTGGCCCACCGAGGCGCAGACGATCACGATGACGACGGCGACGACGGCGGCCGTCGACGAGACCTCGGAGCCGTTCGTCAGCTGGTCCCACAGGATCGGCAGCAGGTAGACGGCGACGAGCCCGCCGCCCAGGAAGCCGATCACCGACAGGATGCCGACGACGAACCCCTGTCGGTAGCCGATGACCGCGAACCACACGGCGGCGACCAGCAGCAGGATGTCCAGCACGTTCACCGTCTATAGCCTCGCAGATTCGTCACCGGGCCCGTTCCCTTCGACTGGGTCCGGGCGGGGCCGGACAGCGCAGTACGGATCAGCCTGTCATGCACGCCAGTCGAGCGGCACCTGCCGGGCCCGGTCCCAGGGACGCTCCCAGCCCGCGAAGTGGAGGATGCGGTCGATCACCCCGGCCGTGAAACCCCACACCAGAGCGGACTCGACCAGGAACGCCGGGCCTCTGTGCCCGCTCGGATGGACCGCGGTCGCGCGGTTGGCCGGGTCCGTGAGATCCGCCACGGGCACGGTGAAGACCCGGGCCGTCTCACCCGGATCGACGACGCCGACCGGGCTCGGCGAGCGCCACCAGCCCAGGACCGGCGTCACGACGAAGCCGCTCACCGGGATGTACAGCCGGGGCAGCACCCCGAAGATCTGGACGCCCCGGGGGTCGAGGCCGGTCTCCTCCCTGGCCTCCCGCAGCGCCGCTCTGAGCGGGCCGATGGTCGCCTGGTCGCCGTCCTCCGGGTCCAGGGAGCCGCCGGGGAAGGACGGCTGCCCGGCGTGCGAACGCAGGCTGCCGGACCGCTCCATGAGCAGCAGCTCGGGACCCCGCTCGCCCTCCCCGAAGAGGACGAGCACGGCGGACTGCCGCCCGGCGCCGCTCTCCGGCGGCAGGAAGCTGCTGAGCTGGTCGGGCTGGACCGTCCGCGCGGCGTGCACGACGGGATCGAGCCAGGACGGCAGCCCCTCGGCCGTGACGCCGATCGTCCCGTCGACCGCGACTCCGTCAGTCGCGGCTCCGTCGGCCGCAGCGCCGTTGGTCGCGGTGCCGTCGGTCGCGGCACCCCGGCCCGAGGCAGCGGGCCGGTCGGCGGTGGGCCGGTCGGCGGCGTCGGCGTCCGGCCCCGGCGCCGTGCTCTGTTCATGCGTCTTCATAGGCACCCCTCGTCTCACAACGGCTGTCGTCACGCTTTTCGTTCCGGTCTCCCCGACAGCGACCGAAAGCGGACGCGCGGGACCGGGCCCGTCCGTCAGCCGGCCCCGAGCGGCGGCGCGGGCTTGCCGGGGTAGTCGGCCGGCGGGCTGAGCCGCTGCCCCGGCTGGCCGCCCATCTCGTACTTCAGCAGCTTCCGGGCCTTCTCCGGGTCCGTCTCGCCCTCGCCGTACGCAGGACAGAGCGGGGCGATCGGGCAGGCGCCGCAAGCGGGCTTGCGCGCGTGGCAGATGCGGCGGCCGTGGAAGACGACCCGGTGCGAGAGCATCGTCCACTCGCTCTTGGGGAAGATCGTGGCGATCTCGGCCTCGACCTTCTCCGGGTCCTCCTGTTCCGTCCATCGCCAGCGTCGGACCAGCCGTCCGAAATGCGTGTCGACGGTGATCCCGGGGACACCGAAGGCGTTGCCCAGCACGACGTTGGCGGTCTTGCGGCCGACCCCCGGGAGCGAGACGAGATCGTCGAGCCGCCCCGGCACCTCTCCGCCGAAGTTGTCCCTGAGCGCCGTGGACAGCCCTATCAGCGACTTCGTCTTGGCCCGGAAGAATCCGGTCGGCCGGATCAGCTCCTCCATCTCCTCGGGGACGGCCGCAGCCATGTCCTCGGGGGTGGGGTAGGCGGCGAAGAGCGCGGGGGTGGTCTGGTTGACCCTCAGGTCGGTGGTCTGGGCGGAGAGGACCGTGGCGACCAGGAGCTCGAAGGGGTTCCTGAAGTCCAGCTCGGGATGGGCGTACGGGTAGACCTCGGCCAGCTCGCGGTTGATCCGGCGGGCCCGGCGCACCATCGCCAGCCGCGACTCCGACTTCCACCCGGCTGCGGCCTTGGGCGCTGCGGTCCTGGACGCTGCGGCCTTGGGCGCTGTGGCTGCCCCCTTGGCCCGGCCCTTGGACGCGGCGGTTCCGCCCGTGGGCGCCGCGGCCCCGGACGTATCGGACCCGGGCTTTCCGGATTTGATCACTCCGGTTTTCGCCGCTCTTCCCGGGCGAACCGAGCCCTGTTCGCCCACAGCGGAATCAGGTCCTCCCGACACCTCATCAGCCCCCTTGGCCTGCGCTCTCACCGGCGGTTTGGACACCCGGCCAGCCTAGAGCCACGCACTGACATCCGCCCCTGTCACCATGCATCCGCCCCCGATCGGCCCCCTGCCGCACTGTTCGGCACGCCCGTGCGTCAAACTGGTTTGTGATTGATCGCACTGTTTTACCGTCCGGCATGATGGGGACCACGGTTCCCTGTACAGGCCGACAAGGAGAGATTTCGTGGACGACGTTCTGCGGCGCGCCCCGCTTTTCGCGGCGCTCGATGACGAGCAGGCCGCGGAGCTCCGCGCCTCGATGAGTGAGGTGACCCTCGCACGCGGTGACGCGCTCTTTCACGAGGGCGACCCGGGCGACCGCCTCTACGTGGTCACCGAGGGCAAGGTGAAGCTCCACCGCACCTCCCCCGACGGCCGCGAGAACATGCTGGCGGTCCTCGGCCCCGGCGAGCTGATCGGTGAGCTGTCGCTCTTCGACCCGGGCCCGCGCACCGCCACCGCGACCGCGCTGACCGAGGTCAAGCTCCTCGGCCTCGGCCACGGCGACCTCCAGCCCTGGCTGAACGCCCGCCCCGAGGTGGCCACGGCCCTGCTGCGCGCCGTCGCCCGCCGTCTGCGCAAGACCAACGACCAGATGTCCGACCTGGTCTTTTCCGACGTCCCGGGCCGTGTCGCCCGCGCCCTGCTCGACCTGTCGCGCCGCTTCGGCGTCCAGTCGGAGGAGGGCATCCACGTCGTCCACGACCTCACCCAGGAAGAGCTGGCCCAGCTGGTCGGCGCCTCCCGCGAGACGGTCAACAAGGCGCTCGCCGACTTCGCCGGGCGCGGCTGGCTGCGCCTGGAGGCCCGCGCCGTGATCCTGCTGGACGTGGAGCGCCTGGCGAAGCGGTCCCGCTGAGAGCGACCCCGTCAGGACCGCGCGTACGCCCCGTACGCGCCGCGTGACGTACGAGGCCCCGCCGTTTCGGCGGGGCCTCGCCCGCGTCCAGGCCCGCGTACTCAGGCCGGCACGCACTCAGGCCGGGCCGGTTGTGCTCGAACCCGCCCGTGCTCAGACCGCCCCGTGCCCGTCCAGGTACTCCAGCTGGGCCAGCACCGAGAGCTGCGCGGCCGGCCACAGCGAGCGGTCCACGTCCGCGTAGACCCGCGCCACGACCTCCGGCGCCGTCCGGTACCCGGCCTCGACCGCCGACTCCACCTGGGCCAGCCGGTGCGCGCGGTGCGCGAGGTAGTACTCGATCGCGCCCTGGGCGTCGTCCAGCACCGGCCCGTGCCCCGGCAGCACCGTGTACACACCGTCGTCCACGGTCAGTGAACGCAGTCGCCGCAACGAGTCGAGGTAGTCGCCGAGCCGTCCGTCCGGATGCGCGACGACCGTCGTGCCGCGCCCGAGGACGGTGTCCCCGGTCAGCACCGCCCGGTCGGCGGGCAGGTGGAAGGAGAGCGAGTCCGCGGTGTGGCCCGGGGTCGGCACCACCCGGAGCTCCAGGCCGCCGGTGGTGATCACGTCGCCCGTGGTCAGCCCCTCGTCGCCCAGCCGCAGCGCCGGGTCCAGGGCCCGCACCTTCGTACGGGTCAGCTCGGCGAAGCGGGCCGCGCCCTCCGCGTGGTCGGGGTGCCCGTGGGTGAGCAGGGTGAGCGCGATCCGGCGCCCGGCCCGTTCGGCGGTGTCGATCACGGCCCGCAGGTGCCCGTCGTCCAGCGGGCCGGGGTCGATGACGACGGCGAGATCGGAATCGGGCTCGGCCACGATCCAGGTGTTGGTGCCGTCCAGCGTCATCGCTGAGGCGTTGGGGGCGAGGACGTTGACGGCACGGCTGGTGGCGGGGCCGGACAGCACCCCGCCCCGCGGCTGCCCGGGAAGGGCCGAGGCCCCGCTCATCCGGCCTCACCGCTCACGCCGCCGCCCGGTATGCGCGCGGTGTCCGTACTGTCTGTGGTGTGCGTGATGCGCTTGGTGAACTCGTCGTGTCCCGGCCAGCTCAGCACCAGCTCGTCCCCCTCCAGCCGCGCCCGCGCCAGTACGGGGGTGAGGTCCTGGGACTCCGCCGCCTTCAGGGCCTCCGCGGCCGTCCCGTACGGCCTCAGCGACCGCAGCGTGGAGACGGTCGGCGGCATCATCAGCAGCTCGCCCCGGTCGTACCCGTCCGCCGCCTCGCCGGGGCCGATCCAGACCGTGCGGTCGGCCTCCGTGGAGGCGTTGCGGGTGCGCTGGCGCTCGGGGAGGGCGGCGACGAAGAACCAGGTGTCGTAGCGCCGGGGCTCGAACTCGGGAGTGATCCAGCGCGCCCAGGCGGCCAGCAGGTCGGAGCGGAGCACCAGGCCCCGCCGGTCGAGGAACTCCGCGAAGGACAGCTCCCGGGCGACCAGCGCCGCCCGGTCGGCCTCCCAGTCGGCGCCCGTGGTGTCGCCCACCACCGTGTCGGCGCTCTCCCCGGCGAGCAGGACGCCCGCCTCCTCGTACGTCTCGCGGACCGCCGCGCACACGATGGCCTGGGCCTGGGCCGGGGTGTCGACGCCCAGCCGCTCCGCCCAGCTCTCCAGCGCGGGCCCGGCCCAGCCGACCAGCCGGTCGTCGTCGCGCGGGTCGACCCCGCCACCCGGATAGGCGTACGCGCCTCCGGCGAAGGCCATGGAGGTGCGGCGGCGGAGCATGTGGACGGCGGGGCCCTGGCCCGTACCGGCGGCGGAGTCCCGGAGCAGCATCACGGTGGCGGCCCGCTTCGGGGTCCCGGGCCTCAGCTCACCTGCGGCGAGTGCCCGGATCCGGTCGGGCCATTCCGGTGGGTACCACTGACCATTGGACATGGCCGGAGGCTATCCGGAACCACGCCGATGTTCGAGAGGTGAACAGATCCACTCCCTCCCCCGCGCACGGGCGCCAGGGCCGGGTACGCGCGATCCCGCCCGGTCGTCATGACCGGACGGGATCGGAGCACATCGAAGAGACGGATGAGACGGAAGAAACCGAAGAAACAACGGAGAACAGGGGCCTGGGCCTCAGGCTCCGGTCAGCTCGACCTGGATCTCGACCTCGACCGGCGCGTCCAGCGGCAGCACCGCGACGCCCACCGCGCTCCGCGCGTGCACGCCCTTCTCGCCGAGGACCTCGCCCAGCAGCTCGCTGGCACCGTTGATGACGCCCGGCTGCCCGGTGAAGTCGGAGGCCGAGGCGACGAAGCCCACGACCTTCACCACCCGGGCGATCCGGTCCAGGTCGCCCACCACGGACTTCACGGCGGCCAGCGCGTTGAGCGCACAGGTCCGCGCCAGGTCCTTGGCCTCGTCGGCCGTGACCTCCGCACCGACCTTGCCGGTGACCGCGAGCTTGCCCTCCACCATCGGCAGCTGGCCGGAGGTGTACACGTACGCCCCGGACCGCACGGCCGGCTGGTACGAGGCCAGCGGCGGCACGACGTCCGGCAGCGTCAGCCCGAGCTCGGCGAGCCTCGCCTCGACCGCGCCCGCCACTACGCCTTCTCCCGCTTCAGGTAGGCCACGAGCTGCTCGGGGTTGTTCGGGCCGGGAACGACCTGGACCAGCTCCCAGCCGTCCTCGCCCCAGGTGTCCAGAATCTGCTTGGTCGCGTGCACGAGAAGGGGCACGGTCGCGTATTCCCACTTGGTCATGGGCCCGACTGTAATACCTGGCACGCACGGCCTCGTGCGTAGCGTGCGGCACGACTGGTTAGGCTCGAATACGTGAGCAGGTTCCAGGTCGTCAGCGGCAAGGGCGGTACCGGTAAGACCACGGTCGCCGCCGCCCTCGCGCTTGCCCTCGCGACCGAGGGCAAGCGCACTCTCCTCGTGGAGGTCGAGGGCAGGCAGGGCATCGCCCAGCTCTTCGAGACGGAGGCCCTTCCGTACGAGGAGCGCAAGATCGCCGTCGCGCCGGGCGGCGGGGAGGTGTACGCCCTCGCGATCGACGCGGAGCGCGCCCTGCTCGACTACCTCCAGATGTTCTACAAGCTGGGCAGCGCGGGCCGGGCGCTCAAGAAGCTCGGCGCGATCGACTTCGCCACCACGATCGCGCCCGGCGTGCGGGACGTGCTGCTGACCGGCAAGGCCTGCGAGGCCGTACGCCGCAAGGACAAGCAGAACCGGTACGTCTACGACCACGTGATCATGGACGCCCCGCCCACCGGCCGCGTCACCCGCTTCCTCAACGTGAACGACGAGGTGGCCGGGCTGGCCCGGATCGGCCCGATACACAACCAGGCCCAGGCCGTGATGCGGGTGCTGAAGTCCCCCGCGACCGCCGTCCATCTGGTGACGCTGCTGGAGGAGATGCCGGTCCAGGAGACCGCCGACGGCATCGCCGAGCTGCGCGCCGCCGAGCTGCCGGTGGGCCGGGTGATCGTGAACATGGTCCGCCCCCACCTGCTCGACGAGGACACCCTGCGCACCGCCGCGACCGGCCGCCGCAAGGAGATCGCCAAGGCCCTGACCCGCGCCGGGGTGACCGGCTCCGCCGCGCTCGTCCGCCCCCTGGTCGAGCAGGCCGCCGAGCACGCCCAGCGCGTCGGGCTGGAACGCGAACAGCGCGCCGTACTGGCCGAGCTGGGGCTGCCCGGGTACGAACTCCCGCTGATCGGCGAGGGGATGGACCCGGCCGGTCTCTACGAGCTGGCGATCGAGCTCCGCAAACAGGGCGTGGCCGACGAAGCGGCACAGGCGGTGGACGGATGACGCGGCACGAGACCGAGGAGACCGGGGAGGACCAGGAGAGCCAAGTGACGTGTGAGGCCCAGGAGATCGACGTTCCCGCTCCGGCTCCCGCCCTGGACGTCGACGCGCTCCTCGACGACCCGGACATCCGGATCGTCGTCTGCTGCGGCTCCGGCGGCGTCGGCAAGACCACCACCGCCGCGGCCCTCGGCGTACGGGCGGCCGAACGCGGCCGCAAGGTCGTCGTCCTCACCATCGACCCGGCGCGCAGGCTCGCCCAGTCCATGGGCATCGACTCGCTGGACAACGTCCCGCGCCGGGTGCCGGGCCTCAAGGGCGACGACGTGCGTGACGACGCCGGCGCCGAGCCCGGTGACGACACGGGCGTGGCCGGGGCCGGCGGCACCGGGGAGCTCCACGCCATGATGCTCGACATGAAGCGGACCTTCGACGAGATCGTCGAGGCGCACGCGGACCCCGAGCGGGCCCGCGCGATCCTGGAGAACCCCTTCTACCAGTCCCTGTCGGCCGGTTTCGCGGGCACCCAGGAATACATGGCGATGGAGAAGCTCGGGCAGTTGCGTGCGCGCGACGAGTGGGACCTGATCATCGTCGACACCCCTCCGTCGCGCTCCGCGCTGGACTTCCTGGACGCGCCGAAGCGGCTGGGGTCCTTTCTCGACGGGAAGTTCATCAAACTGCTGATGGCCCCGGCGAAGATGGGCGGCCGGGCCGGGATGAAGTTCCTCAACGTCGGCATGTCGATGATGACGGGCACCCTGGGCAAGCTGCTCGGCGGACAGTTCCTGCGCGACGTACAGACCTTCGTCGCGGCGATGGACACCATGTTCGGCGGATTCCGTACCCGCGCCGATGCCACGTACCGGCTGCTCCAGGCGCCGGGTACGGCGTTCCTGGTCGTCGCGACGCCGGAGCGGGACGCGCTGCGCGAGGCGGCGTACTTCGTGGAGCGGCTGGCCGCGGAACGGATGCCGCTGGCCGGGCTGGTGCTCAACCGGGTCCAGGGCAGCGACGCCGCCCGGCTCTCCGCGGAGCAGGCCCTCACCGCCGCGGAAAATCTTTCCGGAATCGGCATTGTGGATCAGACGGCCGGGAAGGCTGGACTTCGTGACCGGGCCGACCGGGCGGCCGACTCCCCCGAAGCCGCCGTCGCGCCCGCTGCCACGTCCGAGTACGCGCACACCGAGAACGCCCAGCACGTCGAGAAGACGGAGAGCGTCGACACCGCGGAGACCGAGAGCGGCGAAAACGACGAGAACGGCGAGAACGGCAACAACGACGGGACCGACGAGCACACGAGAACCACGAGGACCACGAAGCGCGCAGAGAGCACGGAGAGCATCGAGGAGCTGACCGCGGGGCTGCTGCGCCTGCACGCCGAGCGCATGCAGTTGGTCGCGCGGGAACAGCGCACACGTGATCATTTCACCGCGCTGCATCCGGAGGTCGCGGTGGCCCATGTCGCCGCGCTGCCCGGTGACGTGCACGACCTGGAAGGACTCCGGGCCGTGGGTGACAGGCTCTCGACCGGTTCCGCCGATTCCGCTTCGTCCGCTTCCTCGTCGGCCGGAGCCGTGTAGCGCTCGTCCGTACTATCCCACCGCGGCGTACCTCGCGTGCAGTTCGTCGTCGTCCAGCCCGATCGCCACGGGCAGGATGCCCGCCGACTGCTCGTACTCGCTGCGCGCGGTCTCCAGCAAGCGACGCCAGGACGTCACGGTGGGACGTCTGCGCAGCAGTGCGCGGCGCTCCCGCTCAGTCATCCCGCCCCACACGCCGAACTCGACGCGGTTGTCCAGCGCGTCGGCCAGGCACTCGGTCCGCACCGGGCATCCGGTGCACACCGCCTTGGCCCTGTTCTGCGCTGCCCCTTGTACGAACAGTTCATCCGGATCGGTAGTGCGGCAGGCTGCCTGCGCACTCCAGTCGGTTACCCAGCCCATCACGGCGCCGTCCTCTCCCGAATCGAGGCTCCCCCACGGCGACAGCGGCATATTCACCGCTGCCAGTTGAGGACGTTACGGAAGGTGGCGACAGCACAACACCCCCTTCGGGCCCAATCTTGAATGGCCCGAACGGACTATGCGTATACGGCAGATCACCCAGAGGAGTGAGGCGAGGGCATATAAGAAGATCCCCTGCGAACCGGGACACTCCTCCTGGTTCACAACGGGCACTCCATGACACACAAGGCGAATTCGGGTGCGCCTTGGATCGGGACCGGGCCGTGCACGGGGGTTGATGCGGAACCGGGCTGCTGTGACAGTTGGGAGCAGCTTAGGCCAAGGCATATACGTGTGTCCGGCGAATGAGAACGTAGGCTGCCCCCATGCCAAAGAAGCGCTCGGGCGGGGGTCTCTCGACGACCCAGCAGGCCGCCAAGTTCCTCGGTGTCGCCGCCCTCTCCGGAGTCGTCCTCGCGGGCATCGCGCTGCCGGCCGCCGGAGCACTGGGTCTCGCGACCAAGGGGACAGTGGAGGGATTCGACGAGATCCCCTCCAATCTGAAGACTCCGCCGCTGAGCCAGCGCACCACGATCCTGGACAGCAAGGGCGGCCTCATCGCCTCGGTGTACTCGCGCGACCGCACCGTCGTCCCGCTGAAGGACATCTCCCCGTACATGCAGCAGGCGATCATCGCGATCGAGGACGCCCGCTTCTACAAGCACGGGGCCGTCGACCTCAAGGGCATCCTGCGCGCGCTCAACCGCAACGTGCAGTCGGGCGGCACCGCGCAGGGCGCGTCGACGCTGACCCAGCAGTACGTGAAGAACGTCTTCGTCGAGGAGGCGGGCGACGACCCCGACAAGGTCGCGCAGGCCACCCAGCAGACGATGGGCCGCAAGATCCAGGAGTTGAAGTACGCGATCCAGGTCGAGCAGGAGCTGGGCAAGAAGAAGATTCTGGAGAACTACCTCAACATCACCTTCTTCGGGCAGCAGGCCTACGGCATCGAGGCCGCCTCGCAGCGCTACTTCTCCAAGTCCGCGAAGGACCTGACGCTGGAGGAGGCCGCGCTGATGGCCGGCGTGGTGCAGTCGCCGAGCCGGTTCGACCCGGTCAACGACTCGGCCGAGGCGACCAAGCGCCGCAACATGGTGCTCCAGCGCATGGCCGACGTCGGGAACATCTCGCAGGACGCCGCCGACAAGGCGAAGAAGACACCGATCAAGCTGCACATCAAGAAGCCGAAGAACGGCTGCATCACCGCGGTCAGCGGCGCCGGCTTCTTCTGCGACTACGTGCGCCACGTCTTCCTCACCGACCCGGTCTTCGGCAAGACCAAGGAGGACCGGGCCAAGCTCTGGAACCAGGGCGGCCTGACGATCCGGACCACGCTCGACCCGCAGTCCCAGCAGTCGGTGCAGAACTCGATCGCCCAGCACGTCTACAAGACGGACAAGGTCGCGACGGCGGTGACCCTGGTCCAGCCGGGCACCGGCCGGATCATGGGCATGGGCCAGTCCAAGCCGTACGGCTTCGGGAACGACGAGACCCAGTACAACTACTCGGTCAACAAGGACATGGGCGGCTCGAACTACGGCTTCCCGAGCGGCTCGACGTTCAAGCCGTTCGTCGCCGCGGCCGCCATCGAGCGGGGCAGGCCCGCCACCCAGGTCTACTCCTCGCCGTACGAGATGCCCTACCCGTCGGTCCAGACCTGCTCCAAGCCGTACGTGAACACGAGCGGCGAGACGGTGCCGAACGAGGACGAGTCGGAGCGCGGGCCGTACGCGCTGAAGGAGGCGATGGCGAAGTCCGTCAACACCTACTTCATCCAGATGGTGCAGGACATCGGCCTCTGCCCCGTGACGCAGCTGACCGACAAGCTCGGCGTGATCCAGGGCAACGGCGCGAAGCTGCCGCAGACCCCGGCCATCGCGCTCGGCACGGAGGGGATGTCCCCGCTGACGATGGCCAGCGCGTACGCCGCCTTCGCCAACCGCGGCACGTACTGCACACCGGTCGCGGTCCTCTCGGTCACGAAGGCGAACGGCCGCTCGCTCCCGGTGCCCAAGACCTCCTGCTCCCAGGCCATGTCCCCGACGACCGCCGACACGGTGAACACCCTGCTGCGCGGCGTGATCGACTCCGGTACGGGTCAGCAGGCCGGCCTCCAGAACCGCGACAACGCGGGCAAGACCGGTACCACCGACTTCCGTAAGAACGCCTGGTTCGTCGGGTACACGCCGAACATGTCCGGTGCCGTCTGGGTCGGCAGCCCGACCCAGGGCGTCAAGATGGAGAACATCACGATCGGCGGCGTCTTCCAGGCGAAGGTCTACGGCGGCCAGGTCCCCGGACCGATCTGGCGCGACGCCATGACGGGAGCACTGGCGGGCGTGGACGCCCCCGCCTTCAACACGGTGAACATCCCGGACCCGCAGAAGAACGACAAGGACAGGGACAAGAACAAGGACAAGGGCCGCGATCACAACCAGCCCGGAAACGGGGGCGGGAAGCCCGACGACGGAAACCCCTTCCCCGGCATCACCGTCCCGCCCAACATGAACGGCGGCAACAACGGCGGCCACCGCGGCCAGAACAACGGCGGCACGCAGGGCCCCTGAGCGGCCCCGACAGCAGAGCGGGGGGCCTCGCGCGGATACTGGATCCGCGGGAGGCCCCCCGCTCTGTTCTGTTCTGCTCTGTTCCGCCGTGTTCCGTGCCGCGCGCGCGGACCGCTCCGTTCGATGCCGTGCTGCGCGCGCGGGGCGCTGCCCGGCCGGGTTCAGCCCGCGAGGAGCTTCTTCACCGAGGCGGCCACCCGGCCACCGTCCGCACGCCCCGCCACCTTCGGGTTCACGATCTTCATGACGGCGCCCATCGCGCGCGGCCCCTCGGCCCCGGCGGCCCTGGCCTCCTCGACGGCGGCGGCCACGATCGCGCCCAGCTCGTCGTCGCTGAGCTGCTTCGGCAGGTACGCCTCGAGCACCACGCCTTCCGCCTTCTCCCGCTCGGCCTGCTCGGTCCGGCCGCCCTGCGCGAAGGCCTCGGCCGCCTCGCGGCGCTTCTTCGCCTCCTTGGCGATCACCTTCTGCACCTCGTCGTCGGAGAGCTCGCGGGCCGCGGTACCGCTGACCTCCTCCTTCGTGATGGCCGTGAGGGTCAGCCGGAGCGTGGACGAGGTCAGCTCGTCCCGCGCCTTGATGGCCGTGGTGAGGTCTTCCTTGAGCTGCGCCTTGAGCGTGGTGGTCATGTGCTGATTGTGGCAGGTACGGGGCAGCCCGCGCCCGCAGGTTTTCCGCTGGCCGCAGGGTGTCTGCGACGATGGACACATGCGCGCACGCTACGGAGTCCCCCTGAAAGTCACGGCAGTCGGCGCGGCGATCGGCGCGGCCGGTCTCGCCTACGCCGCCGGATTCGAGGCCCGCTCGTTCCGGCTGCGACGGGTCACCATCCCCGTGCTGCCGCACGGGGCACGCCCGTTGCGGGTGCTCCAGGTCTCCGACATCCACATGGTGAGCGGCCAGCGCAAGAAGCGCGCCTGGCTCCAGTCGCTGGCCGGCCTGCGCCCGGACTTCGTCGTGAACACCGGCGACAACCTCTCCGACCCCGAGGCCGTGCCCGAGCTGCTCGACGCGCTCGGCCCCCTGATGGAGTTCCCGGGGGTGTACGTCTTCGGCTCCAACGACTACTACGGCCCGAAGCTGCGCAACCCCGCCCGCTACCTGGTGGAGAAGGCCCGCGGCAAGCACGGCCTCAACGGGAACGCCCCCGCGGTCGGCGTCGTCCACAACCCGTGGGAACCCATGCGCGACGCCTTCGACGAGGCGGGCTGGCTGGGCCTGTCCAACACCCGGGGCCGCCTCAAGATCGACGGCATGGAGCTGGCCTTCACCGGCCTGGACGACCCGCACATCAAGCGCGACCGCTACGCCGAGGTGGCAGGCGGCCCGGAGACCGGCGCCGACCTCTCCATCGGCGTCGTCCACGCCCCGTACCTGCGCTCCCTGGACGCCTTCACCATGGACGGCTACCCGCTGATCCTGGCCGGTCACACCCACGGCGGCCAGCTCTGCATCCCCTTCTACGGCGCCCTGGTCACCAACTGCGACCTGGACACGGACCGGGTCAAGGGCCTCTCCACCCACTCCGTGGACGGTCGCCGCGCCTACCTCCACGTCTCCGCCGGCTGCGGCACCAACCGCTACACCCCGGTCCGCTTCGCCTGCCCCCCGGAGGCGACGCTCCTGACCCTGACGGCCCGGGACTGAACCACCGGCCCCCTTCCCCGCCCCGCTCCACAGAAACCGGATTTCGTCTGCGGGCGCGGGTGGGCTAAAGTAATCGATGTCGCCGGGACACCAGCGACGATCGGGGTGTAGCGCAGCTTGGCAGCGCGCTTCGTTCGGGACGAAGAGGTCGTGGGTTCAAATCCCGCCACCCCGACAGCCAGTAAGACCAGGTCAGGGGCCTGATCCGAGAAATCGGATCAGGCCCCTGAGTGGTTTCCGAGACCTTTCGGGAGCCGTTTGGCACCCCCGCTCGGGCCACGGATCGAGCGAGGGTGCCGCTCCGGCGCCCTGGCCGTCCCACGCCCGCCGCTCTCCACACGAGGCGCCTTCCCTTACCCCGTTGTCAGACCCTGGTGGCACGCTGAAAGCGGACAACCACGGATCGTGAGGGGGCGGGGCATGACGAGGATCCCGAGTGGGCGGAGGGTGGAACAGGCGGCGGTGAACGCCTTGCGGGCGCTGCTGCAGAGCCACGATCACGTCGTGGAGGAGATCTCGGGGCAGAACGACTACGGCGAGGATCTGTACGTCACCTTCGCCCACGCCGGGCGGGTGACCAACGACGTCATCAAGGTCCAGGTGAAGGGCGGCGTCTCGTGGAGACGGTCGTACGGCTACGCGGTGCCGGTGCGGCAGCACGGCGAGACGTGGGCAAACGGCAACGTGCCCGTGTTCTGCGTCGTCTTCGATCCGGACACGGAGCAGTTGTACTGGGCCAACGCCACGAAGCAACTCCGCGTGGGAAGACAGAAGGGCCACCGGCCGCGCACCATCAGACTGTCCGGGTCGTCGGTGCTGGACGACAACACCGTGGCGGACTTCGTGAACGAGGCCCGTGCGTACGTCGGCGGGTACCGGGGACGGAACGCGGTCCTGGCCCACCTGGGAGAGATGGCGGGGGTCGTCTTCGATCGCTCGGACCATGTCCTGCACTGGGTCAACGAGTTCGATGAGCAGCTGATCTTCTGGCAGCGCCCCGGGGAGCCCCATGCCACCCTCCTCCACAGCGACCTCGACTGGAATCCGATACCGATCAGGCCGAGCGGGCTGCTTCTGCCGGGCGCCTGGGCCCAGGGGCTCGATCTCGGCGGGGACTTCCCGGAGGAGCTCCGGCGGAGCATGCCCATCCCGTTCATCAGTGGAGTGATCCTGAACATGCCGGAGGCCCTGTGGCTCGCGTCCTGCTTCTCCTCAACGGAGCGAGCCCGGCGCGGTGTCGGGGTATCGGGATGAGAGAGGTCGGCGCCCAGGCCCTCGCCGATCCCGCCGCCGGGATCGCCTACAGCTACACCCGGAGGCGGTTCTCGTTCGGCGGGGGTGGAGGAGCGCCCGAGAACCACCGGCTGATCGCGGCGGTGGCGGCGTGCGCCCGGAGCGTCGGCTGAAAGTGCGGGCCGTGTCGGGCTCCCTGGACGGGTACGGCCCCTGCTGTCACTCCTCGTTCTTTGTGTCCCCCGCGCCTCCCGTGCCCCCTGCGCCTTCCGTGTCTCCCGCGCGGCCTCCGCCGCCTGTCCAGGGGCGGAGCTTCTCCGGATTGCGGACGGCCCAGATGTGGCTGATGCGATCGCCGGTGAGCTGGAACGCGGCCACGGTCAGCGTGACCCCCGCGTGCTGGGCGACCAGGCCGGGGCGGCCGTTGACCGAGCGTTCCAGGAGTTCCAGCCCCGGGGCCTTGTCGGCGATGTAGATCATGTACTGGGCGATGCGCTCACTGCCCTCGACCGGCCGGAGGACGGCACCGACCAGGCCGCCGCCGTCGGCGGTCAGTGCGGCGTCGGGATCGAGGAGGCCGACCAGGGCCCTGATGTCCTTGGCCTCCCACGCCTCCTTGAAGTGCCGCACCAGCCCGGCCTGATCGGACACCGGAAGGGCCGGAGGCCGTGCCCGTTCGGCCCCGATCCGCCGACGCGCCGAGGAGGCCAGTTGCCGGCAGGCCGCGGGCGTACGGTCCATGATCCCGGCGATCTCCGCGAAGCTGTACCGGAAGACGTCGTGCAGGACGAACGCCACGCGCTCGGCGGGCGTCATCGACTCCAGTACGACGAGAAAGGCCATGTCCACCGACTCGTCCAGGGTGACCTGGTCGGCCGGATCGGCCGCCTCCGCAGCGCCGCCGACCGGCCGCCCGCCGAGCCACTCCATCCGGTCGGGCAGTGGGTCGGGGATCCACGCGCCGACGTACGCCTCGCGCCGGACCCGTGCCGAGCCGAGCACATCCAGGCAGATGCGGCTCGCCACCGTCGTCAGCCAGGCGGCGGGTGATTCGACGGCCTCCCGACGCCGCGGCGACAGCGCGTACCAGCGGGCGTAGGTCTCCTGTACGGCGTCCTCCGCCTCGGCCAGCGAGCCGAGGAGCCGGTAGGCCAGGTTGATCAACCGGCGCCGCTCGCCGTCCATCGCCCCGGGGGCTCTGTCGAACGCCGTACTCATGACCATGTTCGCCCCCCGTTGCCGCCTCACATTCCGTGGGGCTGCTTCGTCGAATCATCGAGAGGTTACTGACCACCGCCGCGAGGCAGAAGAGGGGACCGTGTCATGGCCATACGGGCGACGGAAGTACCGGGTACGGCGGAAGCGGACGCGGGCACGACATCGGGGGGCCTGGTCACCTTTGTGCAGGTCGCGACGGTTCTGCAGACCTTGGCGATCTTCTTCCAGGCGGTGACGGCGGGGCTGCTGCTCGCCACCTCCTACGGTGAGACGCTGCACGGCGTCGGTGCGCGGGTGATGTACGGGGCGTCGATGCTGTACGTACTCGCGGCGGTCCTCCTCTGGCGGCCGGGCGGCGGTTCGCCCCGGTCGATCGTGTACGCGTCCGGTTTTCTCGTACTCGCCTCGGCGCAAGTGGTGCTGGGGATCGCGCATGTCCCCTCGGTCCACGTTCCGCTCGGGGTCCTGATGTTCGGGCTGAGCGTGCTGGTGCTGGCCCAGGCGCTGGTCCGCCGCCCGAGGGCGTGATCCGGAGAGAGCCGCACTCGACAGACACAACCCGGAATGCACCTTTTGTCACCGCGTGCGAGTCTGGTCATGGCCCATCGTCCGAAAGCCGCAACAGGAGGCACGATCGTGGGCAAGAAGCAGACTCGACAGAATCGGGGCGCCCGCACCGGCGGCCACGAACGCAGCTCCACCCCGGAGACCAAGGGGACCCAGGAGCAGGAGCGGCCGACGGCCGCCCAGGAAACGGTGCGCTCGATCTCGGAGCAGGTCTCCCACCGGAAGCAGCGGAGGTTCGGCCACAACTGACCCTCCCACCCCCAGACGATGGCGGAAACGGGTCACGCCCAAAGCTGATCCGCCGGGCAGCCCCCGAACCGCCACCCCAACCGCCCTCCGCGGCGGCACTCCCACCGGGTGCCGCCGCGGAGGGCGGTTTCACGTGGTGAATTCCTGACTCCGCGCGCCTCCGCACCACCCCCGTCCGGGGCTCGGACGGGGGTTTGTCTACGCGCGGAGTTATGACACCCGAACGATCATTCGGGCATATCAGACTAGTTCTTCCCCAGCTATTACCGGCCGGTACTGACAGCTGCTAGAAACGTGGCGCTCGATCAACCCCCCACCCACCCCCCACATTTCGGAGGGCTGACAGCCATGTCAGTACGGAGATTCTGGGCGTCCGCATCCACCCTGGTCCTTGCCGCCGTCGCCGCACTGGGCGTTGCCCAGCCCGCTTCGGCAAGCTCCTCGGCCGCCGCCGGCGGGTACGTCGCCCTCGGCGACTCGTACTCCTCCGGCGTAGGTTCCGGAAGCTATATCTCGGACAGCGGCGACTGCCGCCGCAGCACCAAGGCCTACCCCTACCTCTGGGCCGCCGCCAACTCGCCTTCCTCGTTCGCCTTCGTGGCCTGTTCGGGCGCCACGACCAGCTCGGTGGCCTCCACCCAGCTCGGGTCGCTCAGCTCGTCCACCGGCCTGGTCAGCGTCACCGCGGGCGGGAACGACGTCGGTTTCGCCAGCGTCATGCAGGACTGTGTGCTGTCCGGTGAGACCGCCTGTCTCAGCAGCATCTCCACCGCTGTCTCCCAGATGAACAACTCGCTTCCTTCCGGCCTGAGTTCGCTCTACGCGTCGATCCGTTCGCGGGCGCCGCAGGCCCATGTGGTGGTGCTGGGCTATCCGCGCTTCTACCAGCTGAGCGGCAGCTGCATCGCGGGCCTCACCGAGAAGGAACGGTCCGCCATCAACAACGCCTCGGACGTCCTGAACGGGGTCATCGCCAAGCAGGCCGCCAACGCCGGGTTCACCTTCTCCAGCGTGGTCGACGAGTTCACCGGGCACGAGCTGTGCTCCGGCGACGCGTGGCTGAACAGCGTGACGCTGCCGGTCTACAACTCGTACCACCCCAAGGCCGCCGGTCAGTCCGGCGGCTATCTGCCGGCCTTCCGCTCGGCCGCGTAGGACGCGGGCGACGGAGGTACGGGGCGCGGCGGGCCGCCCGGGTTCTCCCACGGCGGTCCGCCGCGCTCGGACGACTCGGGCGACTCGGACAACTCGCGCGGCTCGGGCCGGAAGCCGGTGATCGCGCTGATCCGCCCCGCCTCGTCGAACACGAAGAAGTGCAGGGCGAGCGACTCCCCCGGGTGCCGGTGCGCCCCGGGCGCACCGGCCTCCGACGCGCCCGGGTCCAGGTCCGGGTCCAGGCCCAGGTCCGTTTCCATCACGAAGCGGGTTCGGACGGCGGCCCGCCGCGCCCCGGCGTCGGTCACCACGGACTCGACGCGCACGCTACGGCCCTCCGGGCACGCGCGGCTGAACCGGAGGTACCGCTCCTTCCCGCGCACGTACTCACGTGTCTGCGGCACCTCGTACAGCACGTCGTCGGCCAGGGTGGCGGCGAGGGCGTCCCAGTCGCGGGCCTCGGCCGCGCTCCAGTACGTCTCCACCGCGGCGCGCAGATCGGCAGTCGTCGTCATGGATCCGAGTGTGGACCCCGGCACTGACAACCGGCCCGGACCAGGGCCTGGGCGCGTCCCGGGATCCTCTCCGGATCTCAGGAAGCGACGGCCCTCGACGCCTTGATGGAGTACATGAGCGGAATGCGCGGCCGGTCGGCGGGGAAGCGGTAGAAGCCGTCGTCCCGCCGCTCCAGCGTGGGGAACCGGGCGAAGAGCGAGACGTCGTGCTCGTGCAGGAACTCGATGCGCAGCCCGGTCGCGGCCAGCGCCGAGACGACCTCGCCGATCGGGTGCGTCCATTCGACGCTGCGGTTGTGGACGGTGGGCGCGTCGAAGTCCGCGTACGTGCCCGGCGTCTCGTCCACCCAGGCGTCGCGGCTGAAGTAGTCGTACGCGATCGTCGTCCCGGTCCCGTCGTCCAGACAGTCCGTCATCGGGTGGAACTCGGCGAGGTAGAGGAAGCCACCCGGTGCCACGAGCGAGGCGGCGGTCTCGGCCCAGCGGACGATGTCGGGCAGCCAGTTGAGCGCGCCGACGCCGGTGTAGACGATGTCGTACGAGGAGTCGGGGACGGCCTGCGCCGCGTCGTAGACGTCGGCCGCGACGAACGCCGCCCGGTCCGGGGAGAACCCCAGCTCGTGGGCGAGGGAGCGCGCGGTCTCGACGGCCGGTTCGGAGAAGTCCAGGCCGACGACCTGCGCGGCGCCGTGCCGGGCCCAGGAGAGGGTGTCGACCCCGATGTGGCACTGGAGGTGCAGGAGCGACCTGCCGGTGACGTCGCCGACCTCGGCGAGTTCGAAATCGCGCAGGGCCTCCTTGCCCGCGCGGAAGGAGGCGAGGTCGTAGAAGTCGCTCCCGGCGTGGATGGGGACCCGCTCGTCCCAGTGTGCGCGGTTCCCCTCGTGCCAGTCGGCGGGGGTCGGTAGATGCATGGTCCGGAGGTTATCCACAGGCTGGGGGCGGGGCGAACGAATTGTCGGCGTCGCCGCGCAGAATGGGGGCATGACTGAGACCACCGGCTCGACCGGACCGACCGGATCGACAACGCCCGCTCCCGCTTCCACGCCGACGTGGGAGCAGCGCTTCCGGGCGCCGCGGGTGTCGCTGCCCGACTGGGCGGAGGACGCCCCCGACCGCGCGCTGTTCGTCTCCAACGCGACGGGCACGTACGAGCTGTACGCGTGGGACCGCGCCACCGGCGAGCAGCGGCAGGTGACCGACCGACCCAACGGCACGACGGACGGGGCGCTGACGCCCGACGGGGAATCGATCTGGTGGTTCGACGACACCGACGGGGACGAGTTCGGGGTGTGGATGCGCCGGCCGTTCCACGGTGGCGGGGCCGACGAGCCGGCGGCGCCCGGTCTCGGGCCCGCGTACCCGGCCGGGCTCGCCATCGGCCGGGACGGCACGGCGGTGATCGGTCGCTCCACCGACGAGGACGGGACGACGGTCCATGTCGTGCGGCCCGGGGAGCCCCCGGTGGAGATCTACCGCCACCGCGAGTCGGCGGGCGTCGGCGACCTCAGCCAGGACGGGACGCTGATCGCCCTGGAGCACACCGAGCACGGCGACGCGATGCACTCCGCGCTGCGGGTGGTCCGGCCGGACGGGTCGACGGTCGCCGAGCTGGACGACACCGAGGGCGGTACGAAGGAGCTGGGGCTGACCGTGCTGGGCTTCGCGCCGGTGGCCGGGGACACCCGGCTGCTGGTCGGGCATCAGCGCCGGGGCCGCTGGGAGCCGATGATCTGGGACCCGACGACGGGCGAGGAGACGGAGCTCTCGATCGGCCTGCCCGGTGACGTGGTCGCCGAGTGGTATCCGGACGCCTCGGCGCTGCTGGTCGTGCACGCCTTCGAGGCCCGCAGCGACCTGTGGCGGTACGTGCCGGGGGCGGAGGGCGGGCCCGTCCGGGTGGAGACGCCCGCCGGTTCGGTGTCGGGGGCCACGGCCCGGCCGGACGGCACGGTGGAGTACCTGTGGTCCTCGGCCGCGCAGCCGCCGGTGATCCGGTCCACCTCGGGGGCGGTGGTGCTCGATCCGCCGGGCCCGAAGGCGCCGGGGTCGGTCCCGGTGGAGGACGTGTGGGTGGACGGGCCCGGCGGCCGGATCCACGCGCTCGTGCAGCGCCCCGCCGCCCCGGCCGAGGGGCCGTTCCCGACGGTGTTCGAGCTGCACGGCGGCCCGACCTGGCACGACAGCGACGCCTTCGCCTCCGGCCCGGCCGCCTGGGTGGACCACGGCTACGCGGTCGTCCGGGTCAACTACCGCGGTTCCACCGGTTACGGCCGGGCGTGGACGGACGCGCTGAAGCACCGGATCGGGCTGATCGAGCTGGAGGACGTCGCGGCGGTCCGGGAGTGGGCGGTGAAGTCCGGCCTCGCGGACCCGGAGCGGCTGGTGCTCTCCGGCGGCTCGTGGGGCGGTTACCTGACCCTGCTCGGCCTCGGTACGCAGCCGGACGTCTGGGCCCTCGGCCTCGCGGCGGTCCCGGTCGCCGACTACGTCACGGCGTACCAGGACGAGATGGAGGACCTGAAGGCGATGGACCGCACGCTGCTGGGCGGTACGCCGGAGGAGGTGCCCGAGCGCTTCGAGGCCTCGTCCCCGCTGACGTACGTCGACGCGGTGCGGGCGCCGGTCTACATCTCGGCGGGCGTCAACGACCCGCGCTGCCCGATCCGCCAGATCGAGAACTACGTGGACCGGCTGAAGGAGCGGGACGCGCCGCACGAGGTGTACCGGTACGACGCGGGGCACGGTTCGCTCGTGGTGGAGGAGCGGATCAAGCAGGTCCGGCTGGAGCTGGACTTCGCCCGGCGCCACCTGGGCGGGGCTGAGGCGCCCGGCGCGTAGGCGGAAGGCGGGAAGTGGAAGGCCGAGGGGCGGGGTGCGCGACGCGTGGGCGGGCACCCCGCTCCGGGCGGGCGGAGGGAGGACCGTACCGTGGAGGGGTGTACCGGTTCCTGCTGACCCCGCGCTGGTGGGGGATCAACCTCTTCGTCGTGCTGGCCATTCCGTTCTGCGTGTTCATGGGCACCTGGCAGCTCGGCCGTTTCGAGGACCGCGTGCAGACGCACGACGCGGCCGAGAAGCAGCCCGCACCGGGCACGAGAGCCGCCGAACCGATCGACCGGCTGCTGCCCGTGAGCACGGTGACCTCGGGCCGCCCCGCCACCGCCACCGGCCGGTACGCCGACCAGTTCCTGGTGCCCGGCCGGGAGCTGGACAAGAAGCCCGGCTTCTACGTCCTGAGCATGCTCCGCACGGACAGCGGCAAGGCGCTGCCGGTGGTACGGGGCTGGCTGCCCGGTGAGCCCGGCCGGACCGCCGTGCCCGCCGCGCCGACCGGCACGGTCACCGTGACCGGCGACCTCCAGGCGTCCGAGACCGCCTCCACCGACGGGGTCGACACGCGGGGCGGGCTCCCCGCCGGCCAGCTCGGCATGATCAGCGCCGCGTCCCTGGTCAACCTCGTCCCGTACGACGTCTACGACGCGTGGGTGACGGTCCAGGACACCGGGGAACCGGGGGCGGCCAAGGCGTCCGGGGCGCTGCGTCCCGTACCGGCGGCGGTGGCGCAGGGCACCGGGCTCGACCTGAAGGCGTTCCAGAACCTCGGCTACACCGGCGAGTGGTTCGTCTTCGCCGGGTTCGTGCTCTTCATGTGGTTCCGGCTGGTCCGCCGCGAGGCCGAGGCGGCACGTGACCAGCAGCTGGGTCTGGTCGCGGAGACCGGACCCGAAGCCGGGGCGGATGCGGAGGCCGGAGCCGAAGCCGGAGCCGATGCCCAGGCGGGCGCGGCCGCCGACCACGGGGACGACAAGGCGGAGGCCCCGTCCCGGACGGCCTGAGGGCCCGTGGGCGGTACGTACGTGCACGGTACGTACGCCGCACGGGTCCCATGCGTACCGCGTGCCGCGTGCGTCGCACGTATCGCGGTGCGCCGCGGGTGCCATGCGTGCCGCGTGCGCTGTGCGGGACGACGGGGTCAGGAGGCCGGGGCCAGTACTCCGGTCCGGTAGATCGTGCCCGAGCAGGCGTTGGAGATCCGCGTCTGTGCGACCGGCGCCCCCGCCTCCGGGATGTGGGTCACGGCGATGCTGCCGTCCTGCGTGCCGCCGCTGCCGTCCTCGCTGCCCAGCTGCGCGACGGTGGCCGCGTTCCCGTCGCCGCTGCCCGCTCCGGCCGCGGCGCCGCCCGCCCCGCCCGTGTCGTCGCTCGGCGTCGGGCTAGGCGAGGCTCCGGTGGACGGGCAGGTGTCCTTGGGCACCCAGGCGAACTTCACCTCGTACGCCATCGACGGCTTCAGCAGCACCATCCGCTGCTCCTGAGAGGGGTCGGGCAGCCCGGACGCGGCGTCACCGGCGGTGTGCTGGACGACCGCGATCCTGGACGGGTCGGCCGCGCCGATGGCCTGGAAGCCCACACTGCCGCTCGCGCTGACCGAGCACTCCGTGCCGGAGACGTTGGCGATCCGGAAGGTGCCGTAGACCGTCCCGTCGGGGCCGGCCGCGCCGGTTTCGGCCGAGGCGACGCCGAGTTGCCCCGCGTCGCAGCTCGGCAGGGAGTCGGCCGAGGCTCCGTGCGGGTCGGCGGTGCCGCCGGACAGCCCCCCGCCTCCGTCGGAACCGTTGGTGTCCGCAGGGCCGTCGGCGCTCGCGGGCCGGTCCGGGTCGCCGTCGCCCTGGCCGTCGGTGGACCCGTTGGTGTTCTTCCCGCCGGCCTGTGCGCCGCGGTCCGTTCCGTTGCCGCCCTGCGCCTGCTCGCCGTGTCCGGCCATCGCGGTCTTGGCGGTGCTGGACCCGTCCGAGTTCGCGACGTGCACGAGGGCGGGTACGGCGGTGCCGATGAGCAGCGCCGCCGCGGCCATACCGACGACGGCCTGCCGCCGCTTGGCCCGCCGGGCGGGAACCGCGCGCTTGAGGTGGTCGAGCGTGCCGTCGACGGGCTTCAGGTCCTTGACGGCGCCGTGCATCAGGTCGCGCAGCACGTCCCCGTCGAAGGCGCGCCCGCCGCCGTCACCGTCCGGGGCTTCGCCCGGGGAGTCGTCGGGGGCGTCGTGCGGCCCCGCTCCGAAGAGCCCTCGCAGGTCCCGTACGTTCCGCAGGTCGCGCAGGTCCTTCAGCGCCCGCGGATCACTCAGGTCACCCAACTCGTCCGGACCGGCCGGCTCATCGGGACCGGCCAGTTCGTCGGGGCCGACCGGCTCGTTCCGGTCCTCGGCGCCGGCGGGGCGGGGAGCCTCGCTCCCGTTCCCGTTCCCACGTTCCTGTTCGTGCTCGGGACCGTTTCCGTTCGTACGGCGGCTCATGCCTGCGCCTCCATCACGACCCGCAGCGCGGCGATCCCGCGTGATCCGTACGCCTTGACCGAACCCAGGGATATCCCGAGCGTCTCGGCGACCTGAGCCTCCGTCATGTCCGCGAAGTAGCGCAGTACCAGCACCTCCCGCTGGCGCCGCTGCAGCCCCCGCATCGCCTTGATCAGCGCGTCCCGCTCCAGCTGGTCGTACGCCCCCTCCTCCGCGCTCGCCATGTCCGGCATGGGCTTGGAGAGCAGCTTCAGCCCGAGGATGCGGCGGCGCAGCGCGGAGCGGGAGAGGTTGACGACGGTCTGGCGCAGATACGCGAGCGTCTTCTCCGGGTCGCGCACCCGGTTGCGCGCCGAGTGCACCCGGATGAACGCCTCCTGCACCACGTCCTCGCAGGAGGCCGTGTCGTCCAGGAGCAGGGCGGCGAGGCCCAGCAGCGACCGGTAGTGGGCCCGGTAGGTCTCGGTGAGGTGATCGACCGTCGTTCCGGCGGCCACGCCCTCCTCAACGCCCCCGCGTTGCGCGGGCAACCTGGTGGAGCGGGCTGCGGGCATGGGCGCGATCACCGGCATGCCGCCGGGCGCGCGGGGCCGCCGGAGCGGGCGCACCGAAGCGCCGCGCAACGGGCCCACCACTGTGATGTCGAGAACCTCTGCCACGCCAGTTGGACACATTTCCCCCCGTCAGGGTTGTACGCGCGCGGCACCGCGTTCCCCGCCGTGCGACATGCCCTCATACGTACCTGCTCTTCCCCGAAGACCCCGGATGCCCCGAATGCGCGCCCCGCCGCGCCAGGGGTGACGACAGAGACGCACCTCTCCGGGCCAGTGGTTGCAGCAGGCCGGAAATCATCGTCGGATACCGCGACACCCCAGCTCAAGAGGTTGAGAGTTTCAACTTACTCACAGAGCGTTCACAGACCGTACAAAAGTGGTCCGTTCAGGACCGGGGGAACTCGGCGGCCACCGATTCGGCGATCTGTGCCACGTTCAACGCGGCCCCCTTGCGGAGGTTGTCGCCGCAGACGAACAGCTCCAGGGCGCGCGGATCATCCATCGACCTGCGCACTCTTCCGACCCAGGTCGGGTCGGTGCCGACGACGTCGGACGGTGTCGGGAAGTCGCCCGCCGCCGGGTTGTCGTACAGCACGACGCCCGGTGCCGTCGCCAGGATCTCGTGGGCCCGGTCGACCGCGATCTCGTTCTCGAACCTGGCGTGGACGGACATCGAGTGCGTCGCGACGACGGGTACGTACACGCAGGTGGCCGAGATGCGCAGCTCCGGCAGGTCGAGGATCTTGCGGCACTCCTCGCGGATCGCCAGTTCCTCCGACGACCAGCCGTCCCCGGCCTCCGTTCCGGCCCAGGGCACCACGTTGAGCGCGACGGGCGCGGCGAAGGGGCCGGCCTCCGCGTCGCCCAGGACCCGGCGCACGTCGCCCGGCTTGGTGCCCAGCTCCGTACCGGCGACCAGCGACAGCTGCTCGCGCAGTGCCGCGACGCCGTCCCGGCCGGCCCCGCTCACCGCCTGGTAGGAGGAGACGACCAGTTCCCGCACCCCGAACTCGGCGTGCAGCGCGCCGACCGCGACGATCAGCGCGAGCGTGGTGCAGTTCGGGCTCGCGACGATGCCGCGCGGCCGGATCCGTGCGGCATGGGGGTTGATCTCGGGGACGACCAGCGGGACGTCCGGGTCCAGCCGGAAGGCGGCGGAGTCGTCGACGACGACCGCGCCCTTGGTGGCGGCGATCGGTGCCCACCGCGCGGAGACCTCGTCGGGGACCAGGAACAGTGCCACGTCGACCCCGTCGAAGACGGATTCGGTGAGTTCGAGGACCTCGCTCTCCTCGCCGCGCACGACCAGCTTGCGGCCGGCCGAGCGCGACGAGGCGACCAGTCTCACCTCGCCCCAGACGTCCGCGTGCTGCGAGAGGATCTGGAGCATGACGCCGCCGATCGCCCCGGTCGCGCCGACGACCGCGAGCGAGGGGCGGCGGGCGGTCATCGGCCGGTGCCTCCGTAGACGACGGCCTCGTCGGAGTCGCTGTCGAGGCCGAAGGCGGTGTGCACGGCGCGGACGGCCTCGTTGACGTCGTCGGCGCGGGTGACGACCGAGATGCGGATCTCGGAGGTCGAGATCAGCTCGATGTTGACCCCGGCGTCCGACAGCGCCTCGAAGAAGCCCGCGGTGACCCCCGGGTTGGTCTTCATACCGGCGCCGACCAGCGAGATCTTCGCGATCTGGTCGTCGTAGCGCAGCGAGGCGAAACCGATGCCGTCGCGGTTGCGCTCCAGGGCGTCGATGGCCTTGCGGCCCTCGGCCTTGGGCAGGGTGAACGAGATGTCGGTCAGCCCGGTCGACGCGGCGGAGACGTTCTGCACCACCATGTCGATGTTGATCTCCGCGTTCGCGATCGTGCGGAAGATCGAGGCGGCCTCGCCCGGCTTGTCCGGCACTCCGACGACGGTGATCTTGGCCTCGGAGACGTCATGGGCGACTCCGGAGATGATCGCGTGCTCCACCTTCTGGTCCCCTTGCGGCTCGTTGCTGACCCAGGTGCCGCGCAGTCCGGAGAAGGACGAGCGGACGTGGATCGGGATGTTGTAGCGGCGTGCGTACTCGACGCACCGGTGCAGCAGCACCTTGGAGCCGGACGCGGCCAGCTCCAGCATGTCCTCGAAGGAGATCCAGTCGATCTTCCGGGCCTTCTTGACGACCCGGGGGTCGGCGGTGAAGACGCCGTCCACGTCGGTGTAGATCTCGCAGACCTCGGCGTCCAGCGCGGCCGCGAGGGCGACGGCGGTGGTGTCGGACCCGCCGCGTCCGAGGGTGGTGATGTCCTTCTTGTCCTGGGACACGCCCTGGAACCCCGCGACGATCGCGATGTTCCCCTCGTTCAGCGCCGTACGGATCCGGCCCGGCGTCACATCGATGATGCGCGCTTTGTTGTGGACCGAGTCGGTGATGACGCCTGCCTGGCTGCCCGTGAACGACTGGGCCTCGTGGCCCAGGTTTTTGATCGCCATCGCCAGCAGGGCCATGGAGATCCGCTCTCCGGCGGTCAGCAGCATGTCGAACTCGCGCCCCGCAGGGATCGGGGAGACCTGCTCCGCGAGATCGATCAACTCGTCCGTCGTGTCGCCCATCGCGGACACCACGACAACCACCTGGTTGCCGTTCTTCTTGGCATCGACGATTCGCTTGGCGACGCGCTTGATGCCCTCGGCATCGGCTACGGAGGAGCCTCCGTACTTCTGCACGACAAGGCCCACGTGCGCTCCTCGCTCAGTCCATTACTGCGGTCGACTCAGTCTAACGAGCGGTCCGAAAACGCCCCGTTGATACCACATGGTGAGATGTTTCGCTCACCAATCGATCACCGACGCTCCGCACCGGGCCAACCGCACCGGCCACATCGGCCGCACGATCCGCACCCCGACCGCACGCGGACGCGAGCAGCAGGAACAGCTCCGCTACTGCACCGGGCGCAGGCCCAGCGGGCCCGCGATCTCCTCGGCCATGACGCGGCCCGCCTCCTCGGCCAGCTCGTCGTCGATGGTCTCCGAGTCGGTGTCCAGACCGTCCAGCTCCTGGAGGGGCTGGTTGAGGCGGATGTGGGCGATCAGGGACTGGAGGGCGCGCAGGGTGGCGGAGGCGGTGGAGCCCCAGTTGGAGAAGTAGGAGAACTGCCACCACCACAGGGCCTCGGTGGTGCGGTCCTCCTCGTAGTGGGCCAGGCCGTGGCGCAGGTCGGTCACCAGGTCGGCCAGGCCGTCCGAGATCCGGGCGGGGACCGGGGCCTTGCGGGGCTCGTACGGGTCGAAGACCTCGGAGTAGACGTCGATCGGCTCCAGCAGGACGGCGAACCGCTCGCGCAGCCCGTCCGCGTCCGGCTCCGCGCCCAGGTCCGGCTCGTAGCGCTCGTCGGGGACGATGTCCTCGTACGCGCCGAGCCTGCCGCCCGCCAGCAGGAGCTGGGACACCTGGAGCAGCAGGACGGGAACGGCTTCCTCGGGCTCCTCGACCCTGGACACCTCGGTGACCGCGACGATGAACGTCTTGATCTGGTCGGCGATCTGGACGGCGAAGTCGTCCGGGTCCTGCGTGACGGAGTTCAGCGTGGCGTCGGACATCGAGGGGACCTCCCGCGGAGCACGGTCGCAAACGGTGAGTAGAACATAGCGCCGCCGAACCTAAAGCTGCCGTGAGTCGCGGCACCGGTCGGGTAAACGGCCGCCGGAAGAACACCGAAGGACGCATCGCCTCCGGCTCCGGCACCCGCACCGGCGGTGTCAGACATCGAGCAGGCGCCTCCCCTCGAAGGCACGGCCCAGGGTCACCTCGTCCGCGTACTCCAGGTCGCCGCCGACCGGCAGACCGCTGGCCAGCCTCGTGACCCGCAGGCCCATGGGCTTGACCATCCGGGCGAGGTACGTCGCGGTGGCCTCGCCCTCCAGGTTGGGGTCGGTGGCCAGGATCAGCTCCGTGATCGACCCGTCGGCGAGGCGGGCCAGCAGCTCGCGGATACGCAGATCGTCCGGGCCGACGCCCTCGATCGGGCTGATCGCACCGCCCAGTACGTGATAACGGCCGCGGAATTCGCGGGTCCGCTCGATCGCGACGACGTCCTTCGGCTCCTCGACCACGCAGATCACCGACGGGTCGCGGCGTGTGTCCCGGCAGATGTTGCACTGCTCCTGCTGCGCGACGTTGCCGCAGACCGAGCAGAACCGCACCTTGTCCTTGACCTCCAGGAGCGCGTGGGCGAGCCGGCGCACGTCGGTCGGCTCGGCCTGGAGGATGTGGAAGGCGATCCGCTGCGCGCTCTTGGGACCGACGCCGGGCAGCCTGCCCAGCTCGTCGATGAGGTCCTGAACCACGCCTTCGTACAACGGGAACGCCTTCCTTTCCTACCTGCGTCGTCTGGTTTCTCGGTGGGCGCGGGGCTCAGAAGGGGAGGCCGGGCATGCCGCCCAGGCCCTGGGCCAGCGGGCCCAGCTTCTGCTGCTGGAGCGCCTGCGCGTTCTCGTTCGCCGCCTGGACCGCGGCGACGACGAGGTCCGCCAGCGTCTCGGTGTCCTCGGGGTCGACCGCCTTCGGGTCGATCACCAGGTTGCGGAGCTCGCCGGAGCCGGTGACGGTGGCCTTCACGAGACCGCCGCCCGCCTGGCCGTCGACCTCGGTCCTGGCCAGTTCCTCCTGGGCCGCGGCGAGGTCCTGCTGCATCTTCTGGGCCTGCTGCAGCAACTGCTGCATGTTGGGCTGCCCGCCACCGGGGATCACGGTCACTCCTGGCAATTCGACGACAAAAAGCTTCGGTATGCCGAGCCTACGTGCTCCCCGGACAACGCGCCCCACTCACTCACGGGCAACTCTTTCGGGTGAGTTTCAGGCGGCCCTTGCCGCGCTCGTATACCTGATCACAGGACCGGCGCAACCGGTAATCACGCGTTTTCTCCCCCATGGCCCACCGTTCGGCGATAGGAAGGGCATACACATCAGGACACCCAGGCACATCGGCCGTCACTCAATGTCACCGTCACGGTACTGTCGGCCACGCCGGAAAGCAGTGCGCACCCACCCCGTCTCGCCCATCGCCATGTCAGGCGTCGCTACGCAGAGGAGTACCCGGTGAGCCAGCCGGAGATGCAGCCCGAGGGGCCGCCCCGCAACGAGCCCGGTCCGGGCTCCGGCTCACGAGGCCGGGACGACCGGGGGCGGGACGATCGAGGCCGGGACGATGACGATCGGGGACGGGACGACCGGGGGCGGGCGGTTCGGGGACGCCGGGGGCGGGGCGGGGACCTGACCGTCGCACCGTTCCCGCTCGGCGACTGGGGCGAGCCCTCCGACCGTCTCGACGAGGTCTACCGCTGGGTCGAGGCCGACGCGCTGCGCACCGCCACGTGGTACCTGGGCGACCGGGTGCGCAAGCGCCGGGCGGCCAGGACGCTGCGGATGGGCACCGCGCTCGGGGCGGTGGCGGGCGCCGCGCTGCCGCTGCTCGATCTGACCGGGGCACTGCGCGGGGTGGCGGGCTGGGGCTATCTGTCGCTGTTGCTGGGCGCCGCGTGCATGGCCTGCGACCGGTACTTCGGGCTCACCTCGGGCTGGATAAGGAATCTCGCCACCGCCCAGGCCGTGCAACGGCGGCTCCAGGTACTCCAGTTCGACTGGGCGTCGGAGTGCGTACGGGAGATGCTCGGGCCGACCGAGGGGACGGCCAGCGAGGCGGCGGAGCGGTGCCTGGGGGTGCTGCGGCGGTTCTCGGAGGACGTCGCGGAGCTGGTGCGTACGGAGACGGCGGACTGGATGGTGGAGTTCCGGGCCGGGCCCGCGCCGATGGGGATGCAGGCCCTGTCGTCGAACGCCGGGAGCACCGCGCGTCCGGACCCGGGGACGCTGTCCGGGCGGTTCCCGCTGCAGACGCTGGCCCGGCCGAACATGCCGCGCCAGCGCCCGCCGGAGTCCCCCCGCTGACACTGCCGGAGTCCCCCGTTGAGACCCCCGGGGCCCTCGCTGACACTGCCGGAGTCCCCCGCAGAGCCCCTGAGGCCTCTCCGGCCCCCAGGTCCCGGGGCCTACCCGAAGACGATCATCGATCCCTGGGCCAGGCTCCGGGTCGCCGCCGCGTGCAGCCCGAGCCAGACGTGCCGCTCGCGGGCGAACGGGCCGTCGTCGTACGGCGTCGACGCGGACGGCTCCTCCAGGGAGGTAGGCGCGGCGGGCGGCAACGGCGCGGCCGGCGGGTTCGCCGGGTCGATACCGATGGCCGGGGCGACGAACTCCAGCTCCCGCAGCAGCCCGTGCGAGGAGCCGAGCGGGCCGCCGCCCTCCAGCAGGTCGTCGGCGGCGAGCGGGGTGGCGAAGTCCAGCGGGACGTACGCCCCGGCGTGGTCGTAGTGCCAGACCAGGTGGGACTGGCGGGCCGCCTCCTCGAACATCTCCAGCAACTGCTCGTAGTCGCTGCCGAGTTCACCGACCGGGGTGACGGCCAGTCCGCTGAGCTGGAGCAGGTGGGCGCGGCGCAGGCAGTGCAGCGCGTCGTAGTCGAAGCCCGCGACGGGGGCCACTTCGCCGGTCAGGCCCGGCATGTAGGCGTACACCGGGACGGACGGCAGTCCGGCCTCGCCCAACGCCTTGTCGTAGGCGGCGATCTCTTCGGCGAACGGGTTGTCGGGGCTGTGGCACAGCACATCGACGAGGGGGACCAGCCACAGGTCACAGGCCACGAGGTCTCGCTCTCCCACGGGTGCGCATCGGAATGTTCGGGGTGGTCGGGACAGCGTAATGCGGCGTGCGCGCCACGCACAGTGGACCCGGTCCTCCGCGCCCCCGCGCGCTACCGGTTCTCCGTCGCGAGCCGGTCCGCCCAGCCCAGCGCGTGGTTCTGATAGTCGTCCAGCACGGTGCGCACCGCGCCGGGGTCGCCGATCGTGATCGCCGCGACCAGGTCCTCGTGCCCGTTCCAGAGCGCGTCCCGGCCGCCGGCGTCGCGGCGCAGGTACGGCACCGCGAACACCCATGCCTGTACGCGGAGTCGGTGCAGGAACTCGTTGATGTACGCGTTGCCGACGAGGGCGCCCAGCTCGCGCCAGAACCGCAGGTCGTAGCCGATGAGGATGTCCAGGTCGCCGCCGCGGGCCGCCCGCGCGGCCTCCTGGGCGCGGCGGCGTACGGCGACCAGGCGGTCCAGGTACGCCGAGGGGGGCGCGACCGGGGCCCCGCCGCCGAAGTAGACGCTGCGGACCACGCCGTCGATGACCAGGCTGCGGGCCTCGACCAGGGACCGGTAGTCGGCGACGGTGAACTCCCGCACCCGGAAGCCCCGGTGCTGGTCCGTCTCCAGCAGTCCCTGGGCGGAGAGATCGAAGAGCGCCTCGCGCACGGGGGTCGCCGACACGCCGTACTGGTCGGCGATCTGCTTGACCGTGAACTCCCGCCCCGGCTGGAGCCGTCCGGCGAGAACCTCGTCACGGAGCGCGTCCGCGATCTGCTGCCGCAGTGTGCTGCGGGTCACAGCTCCGCTCGCGCGCATGGCGCCCCTCCCCGTTCCTTTTACCTGCGGTCACCTTAATCCAGGGCCGCCGTGCCCGTATCCGGGCAGAAGGGGAACCTGAGCGGTGTCGGAGGGCTGGGGAGGGGCGCCATCACGTCACGAGGGGTCCGTCACGCAGCGCGTCACGGGGTGCGCCACACGGTGTGTCACGCGGCGCGTCACGGGGTGCGTCACGCGGTGTGCTCGTCGGCCACCGAGAGCGCGGCGTCGAGGGCCGCGAGGCCCTCCTTCGCCTCGGCCTCGGTGATGTTGCAGGCGGGCACGGCGTGGGTGCGGTTCATGTTGATGAAGGGCCACAGGCCGTTCTTCTTGGCCGCCGCGCCGAAGGCCGCCATCGGCGCGTTGGCCTCGCCCGTCGCGTTGTACGGGACCAGCGGCTCGTGGGTCTCCTTGTCGCGGACCAGGTCCAGCGCCCAGAACGCGCCGAGGCCGCGGACCTCGCCGACGGACGGGTGGCGCTCGGCGAGTTCGCGCAGGCCGGGGCCGAGGACCGTCTCGCCGATACGGGCGGCGTTCTCGACGACCTTCTCGTCCTCCATCACCCGGATGGTGGCGACGGCGGCGGCGCAGGCCAGCGGGTGGCCGGAGTACGTCAGTCCGCCCGGGTAGGGGCGGGTGTCGAACGTCGCGGCGATCTCGGCGGAGATCGCGACGCCGCCGAGCGGCACGTAACCGGAGTTGACGCCCTTGGCGAAGGTCATCAGGTCGGGCACCACGTCGAAGTGCTCGGCGGCGAACCACTTGCCGGTGCGGCCGAAGCCGGCCATGACCTCGTCGAGGATGAAGACGATGCCGTAACGGTCGCAGATCTCGCGGACGCCCTTGAGGTAGCCGGGCGGCGGGGTCATGATGCCCGCGGTGCCGGGGATGGTCTCCAGGATGATCGCGGCGATGTTGGCGGGGCCCTCGTAGGCGAGGGTGTCCTCCAGGTGCTGGAGGGCGCGGGCGCACTCCTCGGCCTCGGTCTCGGCGTAGAACGGCGAGCGGTAGAGGAACGGCGCCCAGAAGCGGACGACGCCCGCCGAGCCGTTGTCGGACGGCCAGCGGCGCGGGTCACCGGTCAGGTTGATCGCGGTGGAGGTGGCACCGTGGTACGAGCGGTACGCGGAGAGAACCTTCGTGCGGCCGGTGTGCAGCCGGGCCATCCGGACGGCGTTCTCGACGGCCTCGGCGCCGCCGTTGGTGAAGAAGATCTTGTCCAGGTCGCCGGGGGTGCGCTCGGCGATGAGGCGTGCGGCCTCGGAGCGCGCCTCGATCGCGAACGCGGGGGCGAAGGTGGCGAGCTTGCCCGCCTGCTCCTGGATCGCGGCGACGACGGTGGGGTGCTGGTAGCCGATGTTGGTGTAGACGAGGCCGCTGGTGAAGTCGAGGTAGCGGTTGCCGTCGTAGTCCCAGAAGTACGCCCCCTCGGCGCCGGCGACGGCGAGCGGGTCGATCAGGCCCTGGGCGGACCAGGAGTGGAACACGTGCGCTCGGTCGGCGGCCTTGACGGCCGCACCGGCGGCGGGGTCGACATGAGGGGTCATGCGGCGAGCGTAGGCCGTACCGGGAGCGTTCCGACATGACCACCTTGTATGGCGTGGGGCGTTCCGCTGGGCAGGGTGTCGGGTCGCCGGAAGTGCTTCCGGTGGTTCCGGAACCGCAACCGCTCCGGGCGTGCCCCGCGTGCATCCCTATGATCGTGCGGGCATCGGGCGGACCAGACCGGGCCCGGCCGGGCAGAGTGCCGATCCCTGGGGGAAGGACGTGTCAGCGTCAATGCAGAGCCTGACACCGCAAGATCCGCGCACCATCGGCGCCTACCGGCTGTTGGGACGGCTCGGCGCCGGGGGCATGGGCCAGGTCTATCTGGCCCGGTCCGAGCGGGGCCGGACCGTCGCGATCAAGCTGGTACGCGCTGAGCTGGCCGAGAAGCAGGAGTTCCGGGACCGCTTCCGCCAGGAGGTGCGGGCCGCCCGCCAGGTCGGGTCCGCGTGGACGGCCCCGGTGCTGGACGCGGACACGGAGGCCGCCGTGCCGTGGGTCGCCACGGGGTACGTCGCCGGGCCCTCGCTGCACGCCACGGTGACCGGCCGCCCGCGCGCGGCGGGGGCGCCCTCGGGGGCGTACGGTCCGCTGCCGGAGCGCTCGGTGCACATCCTGGGGTCCGGGCTCGCCCACGCACTCGGGGCCATCCACGCGGCGGGGCTGATCCACCGCGATCTGAAGCCCTCCAACATTCTGCTGACGATCGACGGTCCGCGTGTCATCGACTTCGGCATAGCCCGGGCCTTCGACACCGCCACCGACGGCGGGGTCACCCGCACCGGCGCCCTGGTCGGTTCGCCCGGGTTCATGGCGCCGGAGCAGGTGCGCGGCGAGCGGGTGACCCCGGCGTGCGACGTGTTCTGCCTCGGCACGGTGCTGGCGTACGCCTCGACCGGCCGGCTCCCGTTCGGCACCGGCGACAGCCGGGTGCACGCGCAGATGTTCCGGATCGCGCAGGAGGACCCGGACCTGACCGGGGTCCCGGTGGACCTCGTCGACCTGGTGCGGGACTGCCTGCACAAGGACCCGGCCGCCCGCCCGACGACCGAAGCGATCCTGGACCGGCTGGCGGACGCCGACCCCGCCGAGCCGTGGCTCCCGGGCGCCTTGATCGCCCAACTCGGCCGTCACGCGGTTGAGTTGCTGGACTCCGAGGATCCTGAGGACCCTGAGGTTCCGGAGGGGGCCGCGGGGTCCGCACAGGCCGCCGGGCCCGAGGGTGCCCGGGGGTCCGAGGGCCCGGAGGATCTGTCGGGCTTCCCGGGGGAGCGGTCCCGGGAGCACCCCCGGACGACCCCGCCTCCCGGTTACGGCCCGGCCCCCGGCCACGGCTACCCGCAGCAGACCCCGGCCCCGGCCCCCGGCTACGGTTACCCGTCGCAGACCCCGGCCCCCGGCTACGGCTATCCACCGGCCGCCCAGCCGCATCCCGGCGAGGGTTTCGGTGCGCCGCAGCCCCCCATTGGGTACGGCTACCCGCCGCAGCACCAGCAGGCGTCGTACCCGCACACCGGCTTCGGGCCCACGCCCCCCTTCGGCCCCACCCACCCCGGCAACCCCCACCCCGAGCCCGAACCGGCCCGCCGTGGCAAGGGCTCGACCATCGCGCTCGTCATCGTCGCCGTGCTCGTGGCGATCGGCGCGGGCGGCTCGGTCTACACGCTCATGAACGAGGAGCCGACGGACCACCACCGCCCCGACCGCTCCACCACCGCCCCGTCCTCCCCTGACGCGGACGGCCCGGCCCCGTCCCCCGGCACGGACGGGAAGAACGGCGACGGCGCCATCCCCACCGGCTACCTCGGCACCTGGACCGGCACCATCGACAACCCGGCCGGGCGCTCCACCCGGAAACTCGTCATCCAGCAGGGCTCGGTCGGCCAGAGCGTCCTGACCCTCACCGCCGAGGGCCCGCTCGACAACGGAAACACCTACCGCTGCGTCTTCCGGGCCGACCTCGCCGCGGAGCCCGCCGAGGGCGGCCCGGTCAGGGTGGGACCGTCCGAGGTCGAGTCCGGCGAGCCGATGACGTCCTGCACCGCCGGCGGCGCCACCACACTGACCCTGCACCCGAACGGCACCCTGACCCGCGAGAACAGCGCCAGCGGCGACCGGCTCACCTACACCAAGGGTGGCTGACCTCGCGGCCCCACGCCCTCAGTTCAGTATCGCCGTGGCCGTGCTGAGCAGCAGCAACGTGTGGACGAACCTGCCGGGAGCGGTGGGCGGGAAGTACCACGACACCGGCCAGGTACGGCCGTGGAGAGCCGGAACCGGTACGTAGCTGACCCGGCCGGGCGCCGCGTTCAGCACCACGGCCCCGTCCGGCCACGCCTTCCCCTCGGCGCTCCCGGCCGGCACGAGGAAGTACACCGACCGTTTCCCACTGGCCTCGGCCACCACCGGACCGGGCTCACCGCCCGTGATCGTCTCCATCATCAGGGCGAGCCGACGCCCTGCGTCACCGTCGAAGCGCACGGCGTCGAATTGGACTCCTGTTTTGCGCAGTTGAAATCCGGAGTAAGGAATCCACCCGAATCCGACCGCACTTTTCGTTGCGTTCACAGGACCAGTCTTCCCCTGACTGGCTAGCGTTTCCTCAGGCCACACAGGGGCGTCGCACACTCGTTGACCTGCGCGAACTCCTCTGAATTCCAGTCGAGTCGGGCTGATTCGAGTAGTGACCGGTTGAGACCGGTCGAGTCGAAAGGGGATCGCACATGGCGCGAGCGGAGAACAAGGAAACGGCCAGTGCCATGGCCAGGATCGTCGCCGACATGGCGCGTGATCTGCGCACCGAACGGGGCTGGACGCAGACCCGGCTGGGCGAAGAGCTCGGCTACTCCGCGGCAGCGGTGAGCGCGATGGAGACCTGCGCCCAGCCAGCCAGTGACGAGATGTTGGTGGGTCTGAACGAGGTGTTCCACGGCGAGACGAAATTCTTCAACCGCTGCCGCCGGTACATGCGGCTGGAGACGTACCCGGAGCAGTTCAAGAACTACGCGCTGCTGGAGCAGGAAGCGCTCAGCCTTCGGCTGTACGCCACCTATCTCATCGATGGTCTCTTCCAGACCGAGGCATACGCGCGAGCGCTGATCGGCGGAGGATACCCGCCACTGCCCCACGATCGGGTGGAGGAGCTGGTCAGCGCGAGGATGGCACGTAAGGCACTGTTCGACCGCGAGCCGCCGGCTCTGATCGAGGTCGTTCTGGAAGAGTCGGTGCTCAGGCGGATCATCGGCAGCAAGGAGATCATGCGGGAGCAGATGCAGTACTTGGTCGAGTGCGCCCAGCGCCGCAATGTCACGCTTCGGGTGCTCCCTCTGGACGCCGGGCTGGGCGGGGAGTACGCCGGAGGACATGGCGGCCTGAGCCTGATCGAGACTCCGGACCACCAGCACCTCGCCTACTTGGAAGCACAGGAGGAGAGTTGGACGCTCAGCGACCCGGCGAAGGTGAGTACGTACTCCCAGCGGTGTGCGAAGATCCAGTCACAGGCCATGGGTCCTCGTGAATCGCTGGACCTGTTCAAGCGGTTGGCAGGAGAAACGGAATGAGCACGTCCCTCCGGTGGTTCAAATCCAGCTACAGCAACGCCAGCGGCGGCCAGTGCGTCGAGGTGGCCTTCGACTGGCACAAGTCCTCGTACAGCAACGCCAGCGGCGGTGACTGCGTCGAGGTGGCCACTTGCCCGCACGCCGTCCATGTCCGGGACTCCAAGGTGACCGACGGGCCCGCCTTCGCCGTGGCTCCAGGAGCCTGGGCTGCGTTCCTCACCTGGGCGGACTGAGCGAAACGGAACAATTCGCGGGTCGGGGACGGTCATCCGGACCCCGGCACCGCAAATGTGTGCGACCCGTGGACGTACATGTCATACCCTGCGTGCGTGGGGTCGCGTCCCGTCTCTTGTCGACGGATGCCTCGGCCCCCCTCTTACCGTGGGGGTAATTCATTTTGCGTACGCGCAGAATCTCGACCGCGACCACGCTCGCGGTCCTCTTCAGCTCAGTGGTTCTGGTCGGCGGGGCGGCGAATCCGGCCGCCGCCGACTCCAGCAAGGTCATTCCCGCCGCTTCCGTCGGCGATGTCGTCGCGGACGGCGTGCACCACCGGGTCTTCATCAGTGACCCGGTCACCGGCAAGGTCCTCGCCACCGACTACAGCGGCAACGTGGTCGGCACCATCCCGTCCCTGCCCGGTGTGAAGGGTCTCGAACTCTCCGCCGACTCCGGCACGCTGTACGCCGGTGTCCCCGGCGCCGACGCCATCGCCGTGATCGACACCGCCGCTCTGGTGGAGTCCGCCCGGTACGCGACCGGCGAGAACACCAAGCCCGCCTATCCGGCGCTGGCCGGCGGCAAGCTCTGGTTCGGCTACGGGGCGGCGGCCGAGGGCAACATCGGCTCGCTCGACCTGTCCGGCGAGGAGCCCGTCGTGGCCCTGGACCAGGACCCGGACCGTACCTGGTACGCGGCGCCGACCCTGGCGTCCACGCCGGGCGCCCCGAACACCCTGGCCGCCGGGATCGAGGGGCAGAGCCCCGTCCAGCTCGCTGTCTACGACGTCGCCTCGGGGACGGCCACGCGCACCGCGCAGACCCGTACCGACGGGAGCAACCTGCGCGACCTGGCGCTGACGCCGGACGGTTCGCAGGTCGTGGTGGCCAGCGGGTACCCGTACAACCACCAGTCGTACAAGACCGCGGACCTGACGCCGGGGATCGCGTACCCGTCCAACTCGTACCCCAACGCCGTGGACATCGCACCGGACGGCACGGTGGCCGCGGGCATCGACGGCATATACAGCCCGGACGTGTACGTCTACAAGCAGGGCTCCACCAAGGCGATCCGGACGTACGACTTCCCCAACACCGGCAACACCAGTGGTGCGGACACGCTGACCCCGGCCGGACTGGCCTGGGCTCCGGACAACAGCCGGTTGTTCGCGGTCACCGAGAACAGCTACGGTGTCCGCTCGCTGCGGGTGCTGACCGAGGCGATGAAGTCGCCGACGACGGTCACGGTCAAGGCTCCGGAGAAGTCGGCGCTGAACAAGAAGCTGACCGTCACCGGCAAGGCAAGCTCGGCGAGCCCCTTCCCGGCCGGCGCGAAGGCCACGGTCACCCGCACCGACATCGAGTCGCCCAAGGGCAAGGCACTGCCCGCGGTGACGCTGAAGTCGGACGGCAGCTTCTCGTTCACCGACGCCCCGACCGCGGGCGGCCAGGTCACGTACAAGGTGACGTACGCGGGCGACGCGTCCCACTCGGCGGGCTCCGGCTCCGCGAAGGTCTCCGTGCCCCGCACGGTGCCCTCGCTGACCCTGAACCACAACAAGGCGCTGTACTCGTACGGTGCCGACGTGACGTTCACCGCGCACCTCGGCAAGACGTACAAGAACCGCACCGTCGAGCTGTGGGCGGACCCGTTCGGCGCGGACAAGCCGAACAGGCTGGTGAAGACCGGCAAGGTCAACTCCAAGGGCAACCTGTCCGCCGTCATCGCCATGACCCGGGACACCACCGTCACCGCGGTCTTCAAGGGTGACGGCCGGTACGCGGGCAAGACGACCAAGTCGACCTCGTACGCGAAGGTGAAGGTCTCGACCTCCATCTCCAAGCAGTACAAGACGGCGAAGATCGGCAAGACGTCGTACAAGTACTTCCACAAGAAGACCGACCCGGTCTTCACGACGTCGATGACGTACTACAAGAACCGCGCCCACAAGCTGTCGCTCCAGCTGAACTACCAGGGCAAGTGGTACGACGCGGGCTCGGACTACTTCAAGCTCGGCACCAATGGGAAGACCATCATCACGCTGAAGGGCACCCATGAGACGGGGTACCGGATGCGTATGCGGGTTTCCTACATCAACGGCAGCTCGGGCGACTCGGTGAACTCCACCACGCACAGCTCCTGGCAGTACTTCTACTTCACCAAGTAGCCGTACGCCGAAACGTCGTTCGACCGCGGGGCCGGGTGATCCACCCGGCCCCGCACCCGTCCGTCCGGCCCCGGTTACAGATACGGGCCGGTGATCAGCTCGATCGCGTAGCCGGAGGGGTCCTTGAAGTACACGCCTCGGCCGCCGTGCTCGTTGTTGATCTCGCCCGAGCAGCGCATCTGCGGGTCGGCCCAGGCCTTCCAGCAAAGGCAGTTGGTGGACAAGGCGGCCTTGTCCCTACAGGCGGCACGGCCCGTAGACTCGCCTCCGTGTCCGAGCCGACCCCCGACCCCCGCCTTCGGGCCTTGACCGACCGTCTCCGGCCGGGGGCCGCGAGAACGGTGAAGGTCGTCGGTTTCGACGGAGCGGACACCCTGGTGCGGCTGGTGGACGCCGGAGCAGAGACGGCCGAGATCGGTCGGATTCCTCAACACGAAGCGTCGATGCGCCGGACGGGGCACCCGTCCGAGCTGTTCGAGCTGGGCCAGGAGATCAGGGCCGAAGAGATCGGACGCTGGCGGGAAGGGCAGCTGCACTTCTCCGCCAGGGCGTGCGAGATTCCGGCCCTGCGATCCTTCCTCCTCGCGCTGGACCCCGGGCAGGTCGTCACCGGCACAGTTGCCGCGGTGCACAACTTCGGGGTGTTCGTCCACGTCGACGGCGAACCGGACGGTCCGTGCACCGGCTTCATCCGGGTGCCGGACCTGTCGTGGGAATGGATCACCCACCCCTCCGAGGTGGTCGAAGCCGGCCGGCGGATCGCCGCCGAGGTGATCATCGCGGAGACGCGCTCCGGGCAGGCCATGCTCTCCCTGAAGGCTCTGAAGGAAGACCCACTCATCCGGTTCGCGGATCAGCTCGGGCGCGTCCTCACCGGAACGGTCACCAGGATCGTCCCCTTCGGTGTGTTCGTACGGCTCGCCCCCGACGTGATGGGATTCCTCCACCTCTCCGAGCTGACCGCCGAGCCGGAGCGCGCCCCGGAGCAGTTCGTCGATGAGGGCGAGCCCATCACGGTGAGGGTCACCGAGGTCGATCTCCCGCGTCACCGGGTACGACTCGCCCTCGTCCACGGGTCCGACAGAAGCTGAGACGTCATCTCGGCACATGGGGCGGCCACTTGGAGGAGCCGGGTGTCACGGATACGCTGCCGCTCCATGGTCACCAGCGGTGGAAGCAAGGGGTACGAACTCTCGACGGACCCGGATCGCCTCGATGTGGAACGGGTGCACCACTGGCTCTCGACGGACGCGTTCTGGGCACTGGGACGCAGCCGGAAGACGGTCGAGGACGCGGTGCGCGGATCGCTGAACTTCGGCATCTACGACGCGGAAGGCACCTAGGCCGCCTACGCCCGTGTGGTCACCGACCGTGCCACCTTCGCCTGGCTCTGCGATGTCTACGTCGCCCCGGCCCATCGTGGCAGGGGGCTCGGAACGTGGCTTGCGACAGCGGTCCGCGACCACCTCGCCCCTTATCGGCTCAAGCGCATTCTCCTCACGACCCTCGACGCGCACGCGATCTACGCGAAGGCCGGATTCGTCGTCGTGCCGAACCCGGAGACCTTCATGACCCTCAGCGCCGAGGAGTGAAGGGGGGCGCGTGACAGGCGCCCGCACGCAGCTCCTGCCCCGCTTCCGGGTGGCACGTCGACGAGCCGAGCCGTACCGGTAGCCAGTGCGGGAGTACGTAGCCGGTGCGGGAGCACACCGTCCCGTCGACGGGCCCGCCGCCGGCGCGCTCCGATGGGCTTTCCCGGTCGGTCAGCGCCCGCCACTCGCGGTCGAGAAGTTCAGCAGCCGTCATGACGCCGATCCGGCCAAGTTCCGTGCAGGGTACGGACGTACGTCAGAGGAGGGGCTTGACCGACATCAGCAGGTGCTGGTGGGACGTCTCCCGCTCCGGAAATTCATCGTCCGGGGATTCCTGGCCCGGGGTCCGGCCGGTGACCATCGCGCGCTGGCCGGGGCCCATCAGCTCGAACCTGATCACCGGGGCGTCGAACGACCCCAGCGCGTCCATCAGGTAGGCCGGGTGGAAGGCGACGGTCAGCTCACCGGCACCGCCCCACACGGCGGGGATGCGCTGGGAGGCGACGTCGTCGTCGAACCCCGCCTGGAGCAGGGCCGAGTCGCTGGAGAAGGTGAAGTGGAGCGGATTCCCGCCCTCCGCGACGACGGCTACCCGCTTCACGGCCGCGAGCAGCGGCACCCGCTCCATCTCGGCGATGGACGCGCCGGTCAGCGTGAACAGCTGGGCGTGGCGCGGCAGTCGGCCATCGAACAGGCGCACCGTCGTCCGCGTACCGGCCTGCTCGAAGCCGGCGGAACCACCGTCCAGCGCGAGCCGGACCGGGCTGGACGGGCTGAGCGCGCGGGCGATCTCGGTGAGTCTGCGGGCCGGGACCACGGCATCGGCGAGGACCCCGTCCCGGCCGGGCTTCCAGGTGAGGGTGCGCACCGCGAACCGGTAGCGGTCCGTGGCGGCCAGGGTCATCGTGTCCCCGTCCAGCGCCAGCCGGACGCCGGTGAGGGTCGGCAGCGCGTCGTCCCGGCCCGCCGCCACCGCCACCTGGGAGACGGCCGCCGCGAACTCCGCCGCGTCCACCTCGCCGAGCGCCTCCGGCACCACCGGAGCGGCCGGGTAGTCGTCGAGCGGCAGCACCGAGAGGCCGAAACGCGCACCGCCTCCGGTCAACGAGAACCGCGAACCCTCCACCGCGCACTCCACCACCTGGTCGGGCAGCACCCGGCAGACGTCGAACAGGCGGCGCCCCAGCACCAGAACCCGACCGGGCAGTACGGTCTCCGCCTCCACCTCGATCCGGGCGGACGCCTCGTAGTCCAGCCCCGAGACGCGCAACCGGCCGTCCGCCGCCTCCAGCAGCAACCCGCCCAGCACCGGAACGGGTGAACGCGTGGGCAGCACCCGGGCGGCCCAGGCCACGGCATCGGTCAAGGTGGCCCGGTCAATACGGAATTCCATGGTGCGGCTTCTCCCGGTCGGCTCGGCTCGCGGACGCGAAGGCGTGGCCCGACCCTAGAAGCCGTCACTGACAACGGAGAGAAGAAAGAACGGCTGCGGCCGACGACAGCGGCCACCCCCGTAAGCCGCGGCCGCCGCCCCCAACCCCTCCCCCAAGGGGTGTGCCGCAACCGTGTTCGGACTTTAGGTCTTCGGGTACATGGCCGAAAGCTTCAATTCGCACGGTGTGGACCGCTGCGGGTATCAGCACGCACAATCAAACCGGCAGCCTTGATTCCGCTTAACCGTGGCACGGTCATGGCCGCCGACTCCGGCCGACCGTTTCGGCCGGTGACTCCGGAGCCAGATCCGGACAGACGTTCGACTGAACTTCAGGTGGATGGAGGATGGGTGCGCGCGCGAGAACGGGCCGATGACGTCATGCGGATGCACCGGCTGGCCCGGTCGGGCGGCTCGCGGGAACTCCTGCACTGGGTGTCCGGCCGGGCGGCGGGCTGGGCCGGACTGCTCGACGGGGCCGGCACCGTGCTGCACGCCGTGGACCGGGGCACGGACGGTACGGGCACCACGGCGGCCGCGCTGGCGGGCGCGTACGCCAAGGACATCGCGGGGCTCGACGCGCGCGCCTTCTCCTTCGACCACGAGCAGCACACCGCCCTGCTCCTCCCGCTGGACGGACCGGACGGCGCCGCCGGGCCGATCCTCGCCGTGGTCGCGCCGAACCCGCTGCCGAACGGGCTCGCCCGGCTGCTCTCCGACGTGGCGACACCGCTCGCCCTGTGCTGGACGGCGGAGGAGGTGGAGAGCAAGCGGCGCCGCGTCGAACTCGCGGAGTCCCGCAGCCGGGAGGCGGTGCTGCACCTGCTCATGACGGGCCAGCTGTCGATAGCGCACCAGGTGGCGGGCGCCCTCAGACCCCCGCTGCCGGACCCGGTCCGGGTGTACGTCGTGGAGTGCGCGAACGGGCGCCGGGACGAGGTGGCCCGGATCTGCACGGAGCTGTCCGGCGGCCGGTCCTGGATCGTCCGCTGCCCGGTCTACGCCCGCCACCTGATCCTGATCGTCCCGACGGACACGGACGCAGGCGCGGGCGCGGGCTCCGGCACGGACGCGGGGGCGGAGGCGGATGCCGCCGAACACCGGCTCGGGCTGCGGGTGGCCGAGGCGGTGCCCGAATGCGTCGTGGGCGTCAGCGCGGACCTGCCGTTGCCCGACACCGCGACCGGCTATCGTCAGGCCTTCCACGCACTGGCCGTGGCCCGCACCCTGCCGGACCGGCACTCCCGTTTCGGTTCTTCGCCCGACCCGGCGGTGGCCACCGGGGCGGCCGGGGCGCGGTGGGCCGACCAGTTGCTGCACCCCCTGCTGGCCCATCTGCCGCGACGGGCCCAGGACCCGGGCAGCCAGGAGCTCTCGGCGACGCTGGCCTCCTGGCTCGCCTTCGCCTCGCACGCGACCCACCACCTGAAGATCCACCGCAACACCCTCGCCGCCCGGCTCCGGCTCATCGGTGAACTGCTCGGGCTCGACCTGAACCGGGTCGGCGACCAGGCCACCCTCGACCTGGCCCTCCGTATCCGCGCCACGCCCACCGAGCCCCGCGCCCCCCACCGGCCCGACGAACGGACACCGGCCGGAACACCGCCCGACCTGGACGAACTGCTGCGCGCCCCCGCCGTACGGGAGTGGGCCGCCCAGCAGCTGCGCCCGCTCACCGGCGGGCCCGAGACGCCCCGGAACACCGCCGACCCGCTCGCCACCCTCCGGGTCTGGCTGCGCCACGAGGCCCAGCTCACCCCGGCCGCCGAGGCCCTGGGCATCTCCGTACCGGGGCTGCGCAAGCGCCTCACCCGGCTCGAATCCGTACTGGGCCGCTCGCTGCTCCAGGCGCCCAGCGCCCGGTACGACCTCTGGCTCGCCCTGCGGTCCCTGGACGCCCCGGACGGCTGAACCACCACCCCCGACACCGAGAAGGGGCGCGCCCGGCCGAAGCCGGACACGCCCCTGTCGGGTGGGGTCGCGCGTACCCAAGGGGGTACGGGGTCAGCAGCTCAGGTTGTTGCCCGGCGTGGTGCCGAGGATCGCCGTGAACGCCTTGTAGCGGTCGATGCGGCTCTGGACCTGGGCGGGGTTGCCGCCGTTGCACTCCAGGGAGCCGTTGATGGAGCGGATGGTCTCGCCGAACCCGGCGCCGTTCACCATGGCCTGATGGGCGGTCATGGTGCCCGGCCCGTTCTGGGTGTTCCAGTACCAGAGGCCGGTCTTCCAGGCGACCGAGGCGTTCTGCTCGACGAGGTACGGGTTGCTCAGCAGATCGATGCCGAGCGCGTCGCCGGCCGCCTTGTAGTTGAAGTTCCAGCTGAGCTGGATCGGGCCGCGGCCGTAGTAGGCGGCCTGGCCGGCCGGGCAGCCGTAGGGCTGGGAGGCGTCGCAGTAGTGGGGGTAGTTGGACGTGTTCTGCTCGACCACGTACACCAGGCCACCTGTCTCGTGGCTGACGTTGGCGAGGAACGCCGCCGCCTCCTGGCGCTTGACGGTGTCGCTGCCGGTGTTCGCGAAGGCCGGGTAGGCGCTCAGTGCCGCGGTCAGCCCGCTGTACGTGTAGAACGAGTTCCGGCTCGGGAACATCTGGTTGAACTGCGCCTCGCTGACGACGAAGCCGGACGGGTTCGGGTTGCCCGGGTCCGTGCCGCCACCGCCGCAACCGCCCTGGTCGGCCCAGACGTCGGAGCTGCCAGGGGTCTCGTTCTGGGTCCACCACTTGGCGGACCAGTTGTGCCCGTTGTACGAGGCCGTCATGCCGCCGGTGTAGACGGAGGAGGAGTTCCAGGGTGCCGCGCAGTCGGCTGCCGCGGCGGTGGTCGCGGGAAGCGCGACGACCAGTGCGACGACCGCTCCCAGCGCTGCCAGCAGGCCCATGAGGCGTCTGATCATGCGATCACTACTCCTTCGGTGCGGCACAACGGACCGGCGGGCCGAGCGGTGCGCCGCGAGAGGGGGGTTGACGGCCACTGAAGCGTCGCTGGTCTGAACCTGTCAAGGTCTGGACCATTCGGGAAAGTGTTCGCAACCAGGCGCCCCCACCTCTCCCCGCCCGATGTTTCGCGTCGCTATCCGCCGCCTCAACAGGGCGAATTCCGGAGGGGGTTCGTCCGGAACGACGGGCGCGACGGGGACGGGCCCGAAGGTAAAAACCTCCGGGCCCGTCCAGCATGCGGGACGGCATCCCTCGACAGCTGGACGCCGCGACGGCTCCCGGTCAGCAGCCCAGCCGGGAGCCCGGGGCGGCACCGAGGACGCCGGTGATCCGTTCGTACCCGGCGACCCGGGCCGCGACCGAGGCCGGATTGCCGCCGTCGCACTCCAGGGCGCCGTTGAGCGAGCGGATCGTCTCGCCGAACCCGGCGCCGCCGACCATCGCCTCGTGCGAGGTCATGGTGCCGGGGCCGTTCTGGGTGTTCCAGTACCAGAGCGCGGTCTGCCAGGCGACGGACGGGTCCTGCTCGACCAGCCAGGGGTTGTTCAGGAGGTCGAGGCCGAGCGCGTCACCGGCCGCCTTGTAGTTGAAGTTCCAGCTGAACATGATCGGGCCCCGGCCGTAGTACGCCTTCTGCCCGGCGGGGCAGCCGTAGGGCTGGCTGTAGTCGCACTTGCGCCAGTAGTTGTCCTCGTTGATCTCCTTCACGTACCGGAGCCCGACCGATTCGAAGTCCGCGTGCGTGAGGAAGGCCGCGGCCTCCTGGGCGCGGGTGGTGGGGGTGCCGGTGTTGGCGAAGCGCGGGTAGGCGTGCAGGGCGTCGATCAGGCCCTGGTACGTGTAGAAGGGGTTGCGGTCCGGGAAGATCGCGTCGAACTGCGCCTCGCTGACGACGAAGTCCGAGACCCCGCCGGTGCAGGCCCCCTGGTCGGCCCAGACGCCCGTGGCACCCGGATTCTCGTTCTGCGTCCACCACTTGGCGGTCCAGTTGCGGCCGTGGTGGGAGACCGTGCCGCCCTGGGTGTAGGCGGTCGTGGAGTTCCACAACGGTGCGCACCGGGCGGCCGGTTCGGCGGCGGAGGCGGAGACGGGAGTGGGAGCGGGGGCGGCGGAGGCGGTGGTGGCGGGGAGGAAGGCCGTTGCGGCGATGACGGAACTCAGCACGACCAGGAGGCTCTTGATGCGTTTCAGCGCTGCTCACTCCTTCGGCGGGGCACGCCGAGCACCTCAGCGGGCCGTCGGGACATCCCGCCACTCAAGCCCCGCTGGTCTGAACCTGTCAAGGTCCAGACCATTGGGGCTCTCGTGCTCCACCAGCATCCGCATGTCTCCTCGGTAGGAGCACCGAGGGGCCGCCACATGTCGTGGCGGCCCCTCGGGGGTCTTCCGGAAGCGTTTCCCGAAGGTGCTGCTAGAGGAAGGAGTTGATCTCGATGGTCTCGGTGCGGCCGGGGCCGACGCCGATCGCGGAGATCGGGGCGCCGGACATCTCCTCCAGCGCCTTCACGTACGCCTGCGCGTTCTTCGGCAGGTCGGAGAAGGTCTTGGCCTTCGTGATGTCCTCGGACCAGCCCGGCAGCATCTCGTAGACCGGCTTCGCGTGGTGGAAGTCCGTCTGGCTGTAGGGCAGCTCCTCGACGCGCTTGCCGTCGATCTCGTACGCCACGCAGACCGGGATCTGCTCCCAGCCGGTCAGCACGTCCAGCTTGGTGAGGAAGAAGTCCGTGAGGCCGTTGACCCGGGTCGCGTACCGGGCGATGACCGCGTCGAACCAGCCGCAGCGGCGGTCACGGCCGGTGGTGACACCGCGCTCGCCACCGATCCGGCGCAGCGCCTCGCCGTCCTCGTCGTGCAGCTCCGTCGGGAACGGGCCGGCGCCGACGCGGGTGGTGTACGCCTTGAGGATGCCGATGACCCGGTTGATCTTCGTCGGGCCGACCCCGGCGCCGGTGCAGGCGCCTCCTGCGGTCGGGTTCGAGGAGGTGACGAACGGGTACGTGCCGTGGTCGACGTCGAGCAGCGTGCCCTGACCGCCCTCGAAGAGGACGACCTTCCCGGCGTCGATCGCGTCGTTGAGGATCAGCGTGGTGTCGGCGACGAAGGGCTTGATCTGCTCCGCGTACTGGAGCATCTCCTCGACGATCTTCCCGGACTCGATCGCGCGCCGGTTGAAGACCTTGGCGAGGAGCTGGTTCTTCTGCTCCAGAGCCGCCTCGACCTTCTGCTCCAGGATCGACTCGTCGTAGAGGTCCTGGACGCGGATGCCCACGCGGTTGATCTTGTCGGCGTACGTCGGGCCGATGCCGCGACCGGTCGTACCGATCTTCCGCTTCCCGAGGAACCGTTCCGTCACCTTGTCCATCGTGACGTTGTACGGGGTGATCAAATGGGCGTTGCCGCTGATCAGAAGCTTGGACGTGTCCACGCCGCGGTCGTTCAGCCCACTCAGCTCGGAGAGCAGGACGGCCGGGTCGACGACGACACCGTTTCCGATGACCGGGGTACAACCCGGTGAAAGGATTCCGGAGGGGAGGAGATGCAGTGCGTACTTCTGGTCACCGACCACCACCGTATGGCCGGCGTTGTTGCCGCCTTGGTAGCGCACCACGTAGTCCACGGATCCACCGAGGAGGTCGGTGGCCTTTCCCTTGCCCTCGTCACCCCACTGAGCACCGAGCAGCACAAGTGCGGGCACAGGCGTACACCCCTTCCGGGCGGGGCATGTCCAAGGTCAGGGGGCGTACGTGAACGTCGTACATGCCGTACGACGATGTACGACACGGCCTGAACCGTCGAACCGGTTGCCCCGGAATAGACGAAGCCCCTGGCGCAATAGCGCAAGGGGCTCTTGCACCAAGATGCTACCCGAGGAAGGACCGAGGTGTCGGCTGCCCAGCCCCCCGGCGACGGTGCGCACCAGCTGCTGGTGGTCATCGACCCGGTCGCCCGCCGGACCGACGGCGAGTCCGTACGTATCGCGAAGGACGTCCTGAGCGCCGGATCGCACGCCAAGATCTGCCTGCCCGACGGGCCCGAGGAATTTGCCCGCGCGCTCGCCCGTCGGGGTGGTCGGCGGCCGGTGGTGGTCGGCGACGACCGCGCGCTGCGGCGGGCCGTGGCCCAGCTGCACCGGGAGCGCGAGCCGTCCGGCGGCGCTCTGGCGCTGGTCCCGGTGGGCCGGGCGGGCACGCTGGAGCTGGCCCACGCGCTGGGGGTGCCCCGGAGCGCGGTGGTGGCGGCGCGCACCGCGCTGGACGGCGCCGTGCGGCGGCTGGACCTGCTGGTGGACGACAGCGACGGGGTGGTGCTGGACGCGTTGCGCATCCCGGCTCCGAGCGTGCTGCCGGGCGCGGCGGCCGCGCACACCGGGGCCACCGCCGTGTGGGACACCTGCCGCAACCTGGTCCGCACGCTGGTGCGCCCGGCTCCGGCGGCGTCCGCGGAGCCGCCGCCCGTGCACCGGCTGCGGGTCGAGGCGGACGGGGCCCTGCTGAACGGCCTGGACCGGCCGGTCGAGTCGGTGACCGTGACCCCACGCGCCGGCGGGGGGCTCGCGGAGGTGGTGATCCGGCCGCCGTCGGCCGCCCCGGAGACGACGGAGGCCAAGGCCGTCACCGTCTCGGGCGCCGACTTCCGCTACCGGGCCGACATACAGGTCGGCGGCCCGGTCCGGACGCGGACCTGGACGGTGCGGGAAGGGGCCTGGGGACTGATGCTCCCGGCGAAGGAGCGGTAGCGTCCGGCAGCGGTGGAATCACGGAGAAAACGTGACGGGGGTGCGGCGTGTCGGACGCGGATGCCTGCGCGGGCGCGAGCGCGGGTGTCTGCGCGGGCGCGAGCGCGGGTTTCTGCGCGGGCGCGAGCGCGGGTTTCTGCGCGGGCGCGAGCGCGGGTTTCTTCGCAGGCACGGGCGCGGGCGCGGACGGAGGTGCGGGCGCGGGCGCGGACGGAGGTGCGGGCGCGCCCGTGGCACTGGACGTGCCGGAGACGGCGCTCGGGCTGGAGCGCTACCGGGGCACGGCGTGGCGCTGGGTCGCCGCCGGCATGGCGTGGGTCGTGGTGTGCGTGCTGCTCGCCGTGTTCGTCGACGGGCCGTTCCTCGGGGTGCTTCCGGAGGCGGTCGGCTGCGGCCTGGCAGCGGCGCTGACCGGGGTGCTGGTACGGCGGCGGGCCCGGCGAATGCGGCGGGTGCTGGAGGCGCGGCCGTGGCAGGCCCGCTCCTCGGTCGCGGTGATGTCCGGGATGAGCGGGGCGGCGGTGGTACTGGGCGGCGGGGGCTCGGCGGACGAGCTGCTGCCGCTGCGGCCGCTCACGGCGCAGTGGCGGTTCCCGCTGCTGAGCGGGCCCGCCGGGGTGCTGTGGTGGTGCGGCGACCCGCGTACCGGTGGGGTCTTGGCCCCGCCCGGTGGCGGGCAGCTGCTCTGGGCCGGACCGCTGCGGGGGCGCCGGGCCCGCGCGCTCGTGGCCCGGGCCGAGATCGACGCGCTGCGCACCCGCCCGGTGCCCGTGGCCCCGCAGGTCCCCATCGGCGGGGCGGACGGGGACGGGGGTGGGAACAAGAACGCCGGGGCCGATGTCCGGGAGGCGGGCCTGCGCCACTCCGTGCTGGCCGCCATGGCGGAGCGCCACAGCGAGCTGCGGGGGCCGGACCGGCCCGGGAGCGGAGCGAAGGCGGAGGCGGGAGCGAAGAGGGAGCCGGGCGGGGCCCTGCCGGTCGGCCCGGACCGGCCGGTGACCTGGTGGCGGGTGCGGGCGCTGCGGCGGCTCTCCGATCTCGGTCGGGCCGCCTGGCCGCTGGCGTACACGGCCCTGATCGTGGTGCTCCACGGGGTCATGGGGGCCGATACCGTCTCGGGCCCGGCCGCGGCGATGGCACTGCTCAGCGGGCCCGTCGGGATCTACCTCGGCTGGCGGACGCTCCGTTCGGGCATTCCGCTCGCGCGCCGGATGGCCCGGGCGGCCACGGCGCCGGAGTCGCGGACGCGGCGCTACGTGCTGCTGTCCGACAGGCACGGCGCGGAGGCCGGTCCGCTGCTCCTGGTCTTCCCCGCCGAGGAGGGGGACGTCCTCCCGGCCCGGGAGGGGGACATCCTTCCAGCAGAGGAGGGGGACGCGAGTGGGGACGACCTTCCGGAGGGGATGCTGCGGCTGCTGCCGCCGGGGTCGGAGAAACGCCCCTGGGAGGGGCTGCCCGCGCCCACCGGGACGGTCCGGCTGCGGGGGTGGATCGACGGGGTACCGCTGGTCGTCGCCTGGATCGAGGGGCAGCCGTACTGGCCGCAGACCCCGTACGAAGCCATCGACCCGTCCGACCTGGAGGCCCTCCGCGCGGTGGCGGAGATGCTGCCGGGCCCATGTGACGGCTCCCGAGGGCGGTGACCGGGGCGGGCCCGCCCTGCTCGCTGACGGGCTCCTGCCCCGGTGACTGACCCGGGCCCGCCCCAGTGGCCGACGCGGGTCCTTCCCGGTGGCCGACGCGGGTCCTTCCCGGTGGCCGACGAGCCGGCCGCCGGGCGTCCGTCAGGCGCTCGCGTGCTCCTCGTGGGGCGGAAAGCCGAGCGTCTTGCGATGCTCGCGCCAACGCCCCATCACGCCGACCAGCTCCGCCTGGAGGAACTCGAAGAACGCCACGGTCTCGGCGAGCCGGGCCCCGGCCGGGGTGTCCTCGCCCAGGACGCGGACACCGTCCCTGAGCGTGTTCTCCCAGCGGGTCAGCACCCGGTCCCGGTTGGCGAAGGTCGTGTACCAGACCTCGTCGTGCAGCCGGTACCGGTCGCGGCGCGAACCCGGCTCGCGCTCGCGGCCGACCATGCTGACCTGCGTGAGGTAGCTGACCGCGCCGGACACGGCGGCCGGGCTGATCTGCAACGCGAGGGCCAGCTCCGCGGAGGTCATGGAGCCGTCGTCGTCCGCGAGGAGCGCGGCGAAGACCCGGGCCGCCATCCGCTGCATCCCCGCCTCGGTCATCTCGGCCGCGAACCGCTCCACGAACCGGGACACGGCCTCCACGTCCCGCCCCGAGTCACGGCTCTGCCCGGATTCGCCATCCTGCCGGGACCCGTCCCGCCCGGACTCCGCACGCGCCGTCTGTTCGGTCTCGCTGGTCATGGCCCGATCGTCTCCCCTGTCCTTCCGGCCCCCGCCGTGACGCCAACTTTATACGCTTCCTTAACTTCACAAATTTGTGAACGTAGCGTAGATTCAGAAACATGACTAGGGCGATCACCGTGGCCGGACTGCACAAGTCGTTCGGCCGGACGCATGCGCTGGACGGGCTCGACCTCACCGTCGAGACCGGCGAGGTCCATGGCTTCCTCGGGCCGAACGGGTCGGGGAAGTCCACCACCATCCGGGTGCTGCTGGGCCTGCTCCGGGCCGATGCCGGCGCCGCTCAGCTGCTCGGCCGCGACCCCTGGCGGGACGCGGTGGAGCTGCACCGCTCCGTGGCCTACGTCCCCGGTGACGTCACGTTGTGGCGCAACCTCTCCGGCGGCGAGGTGATCGACCTGTACGGCAGACTGCGTGGCGGGCTGGACGCGACCCGCCGGGCCGAGCTGATCGACCGCTTCGAGCTGGACCCGACCAAGAAGGGGCGCACGTACTCGAAGGGGAACCGGCAGAAGGTGGCCCTGGTCGCCGCCTTCGCCTCCGACGTGGAGCTGCTGATCCTCGACGAACCCACCAGCGGGCTCGACCCGCTGATGGAGGAGGTCTTCCAGGAATGCGTCGCCGAGGAGCGGGCGCGCGGGCGCACGGTGCTGCTCTCCAGCCACATCCTCAGCGAGGTCGAGACGCTCTGCGACCGGGTCAGCATCATCCGCCAGGGGAGAACGGTGGAGACCGGCTCGCTGGCCGACCTGCGCCATCTCACGCGGACGAGCATCGCCGCCGAGCTGGCCGGTGCGCCCGACGGGCTCGCCGGGCTGCCCGGGGTCCACGACCTGGACGTCCAGGGGCACCGGGTCACCCTCCAGGTCGACACGGACAAGCTGGACGCGGTGCTGCGCACGCTCACCGCCTCGGGCGTACGGACGCTGGCGAGCACCCCGCCGACCCTGGAGCAGCTGTTCCTGCGCCACTACGCGTCGGACGCCCCCGGGGACACCGCCCCCCAGGGGGTGACCGCGCGATGAGCGCCGCGACCACGACCGCCCCGGCCGGCGCGGACAGCCGGAGCGGGCGCCGGAGCGGTGGCGGGACGGGCCGGTTCGCCGGTACGGGGGTGCTGCTGCGGCTCGCCCTGCGGCGGGACCGGATCATGCTGCCGATCTGGGTGCTGGCGCTCGGCGGCTCCTTCTCCTCGGTGGCCGGTTCGATCGCCTCGCTGTACGGCACCGCCGCCCAGCGCGCCGATCTCGCCGCGTCGATGAACGCGAACAGCTCGCTCCGGGCGATGTACGGGCCGGTCTTCGACGACTCGGTCGGCGGGCTGGTCGGCTGGCGGATGGCCTCGCTCGGGGCGGTGCTGGCGGCCGTGATGAGTCTGATCGTCGTCGTCCGGCACACCCGGGAGGAAGAGGAGACCAGCCGTCAGGAAATGCTCTCCGCCGCGATGGTGGGGCGCCGCGCCCCGCTGACCGCCGCGCTCCTCACGGCGCTGATCGCCGACGCGGCGCTGGCGCTGGTGATCGCGGCGGGTCTGGCGGGCTCCGGGGCGGGCGGGGCGGGGGCGGTGGCCCTCGCGCTGGCGGTCGCAGGGACCGGCGCGCTGTTCGCCTGCACGGCCGCGATCGCCGCCCAGCTGACCGAGAGTGCCCGGCTGGCCAAGGGGCTCACGGCGGCGGTGATCGGCGCCGCGTTCGTCCTGAAGGCGGCGGGCGACGCGGCGGCGGACGACGGCTCGTCCGTACTGACCTGGCTCTCCCCCATCGGCTGGACGGAGAACGTCCGGGCCTACGCGGACGAGCGCTGGTGGGTGCTGCTCCTGCTCGCGGCGGCCGTCGCGGCGCAGGCCGCCCTCGCCTACGCCCTGGCCGGGCGGCGCGACCTCGGCATGAGCTTCCTGGCGGCGAGACCGGGGCCGGCCCGGGGGCGGATCGGCACGGCGGCCGGTCTCGCCCTGCGGCTCCAGCGCGGCGCGCTGACCGGGTGGACGCTCTGCTTCGCCGTGGTCGGGGTCGCGTTCGGCGGGCTGGCCGACGGGGCGGCCGATCTCGTCGGCGGCAACGAACGGACCAGGGAGATCGTCGAGCGGATGGGCGGGCAGTCCGGCCTGACCGACGCGTTCCTCGCCACGATGGTCTCGATGCTCGGCATGGTCGCGTCGCTGTACATCGTGGCGTCGGTGCTGCGTCTGCACGGCGAGGAGACCGCCGGGCGTGCCGAGCCGGTGCTGGCGGCCGGGGTCGGCCGGATCGCCTGGGCGGCCGGTCATCTGGTCATCGCCTTCGGCGGCGCGGCCCTGCTCATGACGGTCGGCGGGCTCGGCCTCGCGGCGGGGTACGGCCACGACCTCCCGGCGGTGCTGGGGGCGGCGCTGGTGCAGCTTCCGGCGGTCTGGCTGCTGGGCGGGGTGGCGGTCCTGCTGCACGGGGCGGTCCCGAAGGCGACGGTGGCGGCCTGGGGCGTCGCCGGGGTCTGCCTGGTGCTGGGATGGCTCGGTCCCGCGCTCGACCTGCCGCGGCTGGTGATGGACCTGTCCCCGTTCACGCATCTGCCGAGACTCCCGGGCGGCACGGGAATGGCCTGGGGTCCGGTGCTCGCGCTCACCGTCGTGGCGGTGGCCCTGGTCGGGGCCGGGGCGTCGGCCCTGCGCAGACGGGACATGCTGAGCTGAGCTGAGCCGGGCCGGACGGGACGGCCGCCCCGGCGGTGCAACCTCGCCGGGGTGGCCGTGCGTCACACCGATCATGGACAACCGAAGCGAAGCATTCCGCGGGGTCGCCGGATGCCTGGTCGTCGCCGCGGGCGGCGTCGCCGGGATGCTGGCCTGGGCGCCGTACGGCAGGCACGGCCTCATCAGCGGTTTCGAGGGAGCGAAGGAGTGGAACGTGCTGTGGCTCGGGCTGCCGGTCATGACGCTCGGCGGCATGGCGGCCGGGCTCACCCTCGCCGCTCTCGCGGGGCGGAAGTGGCGGCGCGCGCTCGGGGCGGCGACGGCGCTCGCGGCCCTCGCCGGATTCGGGGTGGCCTTCGACGTACTGGAGGGGCCGCCCCTGGCCTGCGGCCCGGGATGCTGAGAGGGCGCGGGGAAGCCGGGTCGCCGCTCCGGGCCGGGGCACCGGCCCGCCCGCGCCCCGCGCCCCTCTCGTCAGCTCGTTGGCTCGTCAGCCCGTCAGCCCGTCAGCCCGTCACAGTTCGACGCGGAGTTCCTTCAGGCCCCTGATCACATAGCCCGGGTTCCACTCGGGCTCGGCGGCCAGGCGCAGGGCCGGGGCGCGGCGCAGCAGTTCGCCGAAGGAGGCGGCCAGCTCGACCCGGGCCAGCGGGGCGCCCAGGCAGAAGTGGATGCCCGCTCCGAAGGTGATGTGCGGATTGTCCCGCCGGGCCAGGTCGAGGGTGTCCGGTTCGGCGAACCGGGCCGGGTCGCGGTTGGCCGAGCCGAAGAGCAGGGCCACCTCCGAGCCGCGCGGAACGACCGTGCCGTCGATCTCGATGTCGTCCAGCACCCAGCGCTCGAACATCTGCAAGGGGGTGTCGTAACGCATCAGTTCCTCGATCGCCGTCGGCAGCAGACCGTGGTCGGCGCGGAGGGCGGCCAGCTGCTCCGGGTGGCGGAACAGGGTCCACCAGCCGTTCACCGTGGTGTTGACGGTCGCCTCGTGCCCGGCGTTGAGCAGCAGCACGCAGGTGGAGACCATCTCCTGCTCGGTCAGCCGCTCGCCCTCGTCGTGTGCGGCGATGAGCGCGGAGATCAGATCCGTACCGGGGTTCTCGCGCCGCCGGGCGATCAGCTCGCGCAGGTAGGCGGAGAATTCGAGCGAGGCGCGGACGGCGGCGTCGGCGGTCTCCTCGGACGGGTTCAGCTCGAACATCCCGACGATCGCCGCCGACCAGGGTCGCAGCAGGCCCCGGTCGGACTCCGGGATGCCGAGCATCTCGGCGATGACGGCCACCGGCAGCGGTTCGGCGACGGCGGTGAGCAGGTCGCCGCCGCCCGCCTCGACGAGGGAGTCGACGAGTTCGGCCGCCAGCCGCCGTACGGTCGGGACGAGCCCCTCGACCGTGCGCGGGGTGAACGCCTTGGAGACCAGGCGCCGGATACGGGTGTGGTCGGGGGCCTCCAGGTCGAGGAGCCCCTGCCCGTTCAGGGTGTGGAAGGGCTCGTGCGCGGCGGGCGGCGGGGTCCGGCCGAACTCCTCGTGGGTGAAGCGGTGCAGATACGTACGCCCCAGCCGGCGGTCGCGCAGCAGCGCGGACACATCGGCGTAGTGCGGGACGAGCCACTGGTCGGTCGGCTCGAAGCGGTGCACCCGGCCGGTGGCGCGCAGCGCGGCGTAGGCCGGGTACGGGTCGGCGACGAAGGCCGGGGACCAGGGGTCGAAGGGGGCATCGGCCGCGGAACGGGGAGAAGGGCGCATGACCGGACGCTAACCGCACCCCGCCGTGACCGACCACCCGCCCCGGGCGCCCCGGCCCCGTACCCCCTGGTCCCGACCATCTGCTCCCAACGCCCCGGTCGTCGTTCTCAGGACGGGGTGACCAGGCGGGCCTCGTAGGCGAAGACGGCCGCCTGGGTGCGGTCGCGCAGCCCCAGCTTCACCAGGATCCGGCTCACATGCGTCTTGATGGTGGACTCGGCGACCACCAGGTGCGAGGCGATCTCGGCGTTGGAGCGGCCCTGCGCGATGAGCACCAGCACCTCCGTCTCGCGCTCCGTGAGATCGCCGATCCGGGCGAGCGCCGGTGAGCGCGGCGCCTCCGCGAGCTTCGAGAACTCGTTGATCAGCCGCTTGGTGACGGTCGGGGCGAGCAGCGCCTCACCGGCGGCCACCACCCGTACCCCGTCGGCGAGCTGGCGGGCGGAGGCGTCCTTCAGGAGGAAGCCCGAGGCCCCGGCGCGCAGCGCCTGGTAGACGTACTCGTCGAGGTCGAAGGTGGTCAGCACCAGGACCTTGGCGTCCGCGTCGGCGGCGACGATCTCGCGGGTGGCCTCGATGCCGTTCAGCTCCGGCATCCGGATGTCCATCAGGACCACGTCGGGGCGGAGCGCCGCGACCTGTGCGATGGCCTGCCGGCCGTCGACCGCCTCGCCGACGACCTCGATCCCCGGCATGGCGTTGAGCAGCACCGAGAAGCCCTCGCGGACCATCATCTGGTCGTCGACGATCAGCACCCGGATGGACGGAGCGGCGGAGCCGGTGGGGGTGGCGGGGAAGGTGCTCATGCCCGGCCCGCCTGTTCCGCCGCCGCGCCTGCGGCCGTGGGGCCGGTCTTGTCGAGCACCACGGTCCGCGTACCGTCCTGGTCGCGGGTCCCGGGCTCGGTCTGTACGGGGATGAACGCGGTGATCTCGTAACCGCCCTCGCCGGTCGGCGCGGCCGTCATCTCCCCGTTGAGCATCGCGACCCGTTCCCGCATCCCCGTGATGCCGTGCCCGGCCCCCGGTGAGGGCTTCACCGGACCGGTCGGCGCCCCGTTGACGACCCGCAGCCCGACCCCGCCGAGCACATAGCCGATCTCCACCCGGGCGGTGGCGCCCGGCGCGTGCCGCAGCGTGTTGCTGAGTGCCTCCTGGATGATCCGGTACGCCGACAGCTCGACCCCCTGGGGCAGCTCCCGCACCGCGCCGGTGATCGTCTTCTCCGTCTCCAGTCCCGCCTCGCGCACATTGGCGAGGAGCCCGTCGAGCTGGGCGAGGGTGGGCTGCGGGGCGTCCGGGGCCTGGTAGTCCTCGGCCCGTACGACTCCGAGGACCCGGCGCAGCTCGGTCAGGGCGGCGACGGCGTTCTCCCGGATCGTGGCGAAGGCCTGCTCCAGCTCGGGCGGAGGGTTCTCCACCCGGTACGGGGCGGCCTCGGCCTGGATCGCGACGACCGACATGTGGTGGGCGACGACGTCGTGCAGCTCCCGGGCGATGGTGGTGCGCTCCTCCAGGAGGGTGCGCCGGTCGCGTTCGACGGCGGTCACGGTGCGCTGCACGGTGACCTCGCGCTCCGCGTCCCGGCGGGTCTGCACCAGGGCGACGACGAGCAGGGCGAACGCGGAGACGACGCCCATGGCCACGGTGGTGGTGCCGGGCCGCCAGACCATGTTGTCCATGAACGTGCCGAGGAGCACGGTCAGGGTCCACATCCAGGCGGCGGTGCGCGGCCGGGTCCGGGCGGCGACGACGACCAGCACGACCAGGTGCGCGAAGAAGGTGGTCGGCCCCCACGGCCATTCGTGGTCGCCGAAGACCGCGAACACCGGGGTCGTCCCGAGCGACACCCAGAACGCCCCGACGGGCCTGATCAGCGTCATCGCCACGGCGATGGCCGGGAACAGCGTCAGCAGCTGGGCGAGCGGGTCGTCCGACCGGGACATCCCGGCCAGGAAGACCACGAGCGCCGTCAGCAGCACCAGCGCGTGCGGGGCCCGCACGGCGCGGGCCCGTATCCGCTCGGGCAGCAGGCGGACCAGCGGCCCGTCGTCCCGCATCGGCGGCAACGGGCGGTACGCGAACGCCTCGTGGAAGAGGGCCTGCCGGAGGCCGCCCATCGCCCCCGCGGCCATCCGGTACTCCGGGCTTCTGCTCTTGGTCTCGGTCACGCCACCACGGTAGGTGGCGGCCCCGGGCCGGGGCGTCCGCAGTGAAGCGGATTCCGGGCCGTCCGTCGCAAGTACTACCCGCCCCGCCGCGCCCGTCCGTATCGCCGACGCGCGACGCCCCCAACGCCGGGAACACCCCCGCACCGCTCCCCCACAGGCCCCGCACGCCCCGCCCGTACCGCAGGCACCCGGGCTCACCAGGCGAGTTGGGCGATCTCCTCCGCCACCACCGCGCAGGCGTCCGTCGCCGGGTCGATCAGCGGGAAGTGGCCGACGCCGGGCAGCAGGGTCAGCCCCACCGTCTCGCCCGCCCGTGCCGCCGCGTCGGCGAAGGCCTCCGCGACCGCCCTCGGCACGACGATGTCCGTGGTCCCCTGGACCACGGTGGTCGCGATGCCGGTGGGCAGCAGGACGGCCGGGTCGGTGAGGCGGGCCCGCTCGTCGAACTCCGCCCCGCCCGGCCCGCCGCCGAGGAACTGGCCGATCGCCCCGGAGCACACGTCCAGCGCGACCGCCGAGGCGAAGTCCGCGATCGGGGCGAGCGCGACGACGCCGCGCAGCGGCGGCGGCTCCGGCAGCCGCCACGGCGCGTCCCCGGGCAGCACGTGCCGGGCGGCGGCCCACAGCGCCAGATGGCCTCCGGCCGAGTGCCCCGTGACGACGATCCGCCGGGGGTCGGCCGCCGGAGCCTCCCGGGCCAGCAGCGACGGCAGCGCGTCCATCGCCTCGGCGACGTCGTCGAGGGTCTCCGGCCAGCGCCCCGCGACCGGGTCCGTGCCCCGCTGCGCCGGGATCCCGCCCCCGCGCCGGTACTCGACGCTCGCGACGGCGAATCCGCGCCGGGCCAGGAAGTCCGCGAACGGCGACACATGGGCGCGGTCGTACGGCGCCCGCCATGCCCCGCCGTGCAGCACGACCACGACCGGCGCCCCGGTCCGCCCGTCGCGCGGGGCGTAGAAGTCGATCAGCTGGTCGGGGTGGTCGCCGTAGGCGGCGGACGCGTCGGGGGCGACCGGTGGATGCGCCAGGGCCGCCTCGGTCTCGGCGGCGTCCCGATCGCGCGCGGCGGAATCCGACATGCTGCCCCACCCTCCGGTAACTGAGCCCCACTGGCCTGACCTGCGGGGACGGTACCAGTACGAAAGGTTCCCGTCCCCGCTCACGACCCACCGACGTACCGGCCGGCGGACCGGCCGAGCCACCGGTGTACCGGCCGGCCCACCGATGCACCGGTCCGGGCTACTCCGGCGCCGGTACGCCGTCCAGCACCTCGGCCAGCACCCGCGCCGCCCGCTCCACGTCCGCGAACCCGACGTACAGCGGGGTGAACCCGAACCGCAGCACGTCCGGGCGGCGCAGGTCCCCGACGACGCCCCGGGCGATCAGCTCGGCCATCACCGGCTCCGCGTCCGCGCAGCGCAGCGCGACCTGGCTGCCGCGCTCCGCGTGCGCGACCGGGGTCACCGAGGCGACCCGGCCCTCCGGCACGTACGCGGCGACGCACTCCAGGAAGAAGTCCGTCAGCGCCAGCGACTTGGCCCGCACGTCCTCGACCGACACCCCGTCCCACACATCGAGCGAGGCTTCGAGCGCCAGCATGGAGAGGATGTCCGGGGTTCCGGCCCGGCCCCGTACGGCACCGTCGGCCGGGGTGTACGCGGCCGTCATGCCGAACGGGTCGGCGTGCGAGGTCCACCCCGGCAGCGGCGAGTCGAAGGCCGCCTGATGGCGCTCGGCGACATACAGGTAGGCGGGCGAACCGGGCCCGCCGTTCAGGTACTTGTACGTGCAGCCGACCGCGAGGTCCACCCCGTGCGCGTCCAGCCCGACCGGCAGGGCGCCCGCGCTGTGGCACAGGTCCCAGACGGCGAGCGCGCCCGCCGCGTGCGCGGCGGCGGTCAGTCCGGGCAGGTCGTGGAGCCTGCCGGTGCGGTAGTCGACGTGGTTGAGCAGCACGGCCGCGGTCCGCGGGCCGAGCGCCCCGGGGACGTCGGCGGGGGCGACCGGGACGAGCCGGTGGCCGGTCATCCGGGCCGCGGAGGCGGCGATGTACCCGTCCGTCGGGAAGGTCGTCGCGTCCACCAGGATCTCGTCGCGGCCCTCCGGGGCCAGCCGGGTCGCGGCGACGACGGCTTTGAAGACGTTCACGCTCGTCGAGTCGGACACGACGATCTGCCCGGGGGCGGCCCCGACGAGCGGGGCGATCCGGTCGCCGATCCGCTCCGGCGCGGTCCACCAGCCGCTCTCGCCCCAGGACCGGATGCGCAGCTCGCCCCACTCCCGGGTGAGGACCTCCTGCATCCGGGCGGGAACGTGCGCGGGCAGCGCCCCGAGCGAGTTGCCGTCCAGGTAGACGGTGTCGTCGAGGACGAAGAGCTTCCGGGTGCCGGCGAGCCGGTCGGCGGCGTCGAGCGCGGCGGCCCGCGCGGCGAAGGAGCTGTCAGACATGGCTGCGCGCCGTCCACAGCTCGGGGAAGACGTTCTTCGCGGCCCGCTTCTCCAGCCAGGCGACCCCGGCGGACCCGCCCGTACCGGTCTTCGAGCCCATCGCCCGCCGGGTGGCGACCAGGTGGTCGTTGCGCCAGCGCCACACCAGCTCACCGACGTCGGTGAGCGCCTCGGCGAGCCGGAGCAGCTCCTCGTGGCGCTCGGGCTCGGCGTAGATCTCCACCCAGACGGCCTCGACCTCGGGCGACGGCTCGTACTTCCGGGTCAGGTCGCGGGTCAGGACGGCCTGCGGCACGGCGAAGCCGCGCCGGGCGAGCAGGGCGAGCACCTCGTCGTACAGACCGGGCTCGGCCAGCGCCTTCTCCAGCTCGGCGTGGACCCGGGGGGCGCCGCGGTGCGGCACCAGCATCGACGCCGACTTGTCGCCCAGCAGGAACTCCATCCGCCGGTACATCGCCGACTGGAAGCCGGAGCCCTCGCCGAGGGCGCCGCGGTAGGAGTTGAACTGGGCGGGGGTGAGCTGGGCCAGCGGGTGCCAGGAGGCGTTGAGCGCCTCCAGCTCCCGCACCGACCGCTTGAGCGCGTCGCGCGCCACGGTCAGCCGGTCCTCGCGCAGGGCGTGCGCGGCGGTCTCCCACTCATGGACGATTACGGTGAACCACAACTCCATGACCTGGGTCGTCACCAGGAACACCATCTCGCCCGGATCGTCGGAGCGGGGGTGCTGGAGGTGGGTCAGGACATCCGCCTGGACATAGTCCTCGTACGGAGTCGTTCCCGCGAAGTCGAGGTGCGGGGTCTCCGCACCGGTGGCTTCGGGGTCGGGGTGGATCGTCGACATCGCTGTCTCCTCGACACAAGCTTCCGGGTAGCGGTCCGCCCCTTCCGTGAGGTGGTGGAGCTCCGGTCCCCTGTTCGCATCCTACGAACAACACGGACCCCGTGGGCAACCGCTCCCCACGAGGTCCGTCCGGCGACAACGCCCAGGTCGCGCCGAGGCGCCCCGTTCCGGATCCGGCCGGGTCCGGCCCCGGCAGAGCTCCCCGGGAGCTTTCTAGCCCAGGGTCTCGGCGGCGGTCGGCGAGGAGTCGCGCAGGAAGGCCGTGCAGCGCTCGTACTCCTCCTTCTCGCCGATCGCACCGGCGGCCCGCGCCAGGGCGTGCAGGGCGCGCAGGAAGCCCCTGTTCGGCTCGTGCTCGAACGGCACCGGGCCGTGGCCCTTCCAGCCGGCCCGGCGCAGCGCGTCGAGCCCGCGGTGGTAGCCGGTGCGGGCGTAGGCGTACGACTCGACGGTCCGGCCGCCCTCGAACGCCTCGTCCGCGAGCTGCGCCCAGGCCAGGGAGGAGGTCGGGTGCTTCGCGGCGACGTCGGTGGGGGGCGTGCCGTTCGCGAGCAGCTCGCGCGGCTCCGGGTCGTCGGGCAGGTGGGTCGGGGGCGGGCCCCCGAGCAGGTTCTCGTGGATCGACATGGGTTCCAGTGTGCCTGGCGCCCGCGTGCCGGGATACCCGGCGTGGTCAGCCCGTACCGTCCCCCGCCCGGCCCGCGTCGCGCCGCCCGCGCCCCGTCCCCTCCGCCCGCCCTGCGCTCGCGTCCTGCTCCGGCGCGGGCTCCAGCGGCGGGGCGGCGATCCCGCAGTGCACCGCGCATTCGGGCCGCGCCTGCTCGTGCTCCTCGGGCGCGGGAGCGGGCGTACGCACCGTCGCCCAGGCGATCCCCGCCCCCAGGACGAGCAGCCCGGCGCACATCGGCATCGCCCGGCGGAAGGTCGCGGCGAACTCCCCGGCGTCCCGGTACGCCTCCGGCCCCATGCCGGCCAGCAGCGGCAGCGCGGCCACGGCGATCAGCCCGGCGGCGCGGGCGGCCGCGTTGTTGATCCCGCTGGCGAGGCCGGCCCGGGCGGTGTCGACGGAGGCCAGCACGGTCGCGGTGAGCGGGGCGACCAGGGTGACCAGCCCGACGCCGAGCACCCCGACCGCCGGAAGCACCTCGGTGAGGTAGCCGGAGACGGAGCCCGACCCGGGCCCGACCCGCAGCATCAGCAGCATGCCCGCGGCGGCGATCAGCGGCCCGGCGGTCAGCGGGATTCGGGGCCCGATGCGCTGCCCGAGCTCGCCCGAGGCGGCCGAGAAGAGCAGCATCAGCACGGTCGTCGGCAGCAGCGCCGTGCCCGCGCCGAGCGCCGAGTACCCGGCCACCACCTGGAGCTGGATCGCGGCCAGGAAGAAGTAGCCGCCGAGCGCCGCGTACACGCAGAGGGTGATGACGTTGACGGCGGTGAACTGCCGGGAGGCGAAGACCGAGGGCGGCAGCATCGGTTCCGCCCGGACCTGCTCCACCCGTACGAAGACCGCCCCGAGCAGGACCCCGCAGACGGCCGCCCCGATCACCGGCGCGGAGGCCCCCTGCCCCGGCGCCTCGATCAGCGCGTAGGTCACCAGGGCGAGGGCGAGCGCCGCGAGCACGGCCCCCAGCACGTCGAAGCGGCCCCGCGCCCGCGGGTCCCGCGACTCCGGTACGTGGCGCAGCGCCACCGGTACACAGATCGCGGCGAGCGGCACGTTGAGCAGGAAGACCCACCGCCAGCCCGGCCCGTCGACCAGCCAGCCGCCGACGAACGGCCCGACGGCGGCCCCGACCCCGCCGAGCCCCGACCACAGCCCGACCGCGCGGGCCCGGTCGTCGGGGTGGAAGCTCGCCTGGATCAGGGCCAGCGAACCGGGGGTGAGCAGGGCCCCGCCGATGCCCTGGAGGGCGCGGGCGCCGACGAGCACGGCGGCGTTCGGCGCCAGGCCGCAGAGGGCGGAGGCGGCGGCGAACCAGACGACGCCGACGACGAAGACCCGCCGCCGCCCGTACCGGTCGCCGAGGGAGCCGCCGAGGAGGATCAGCCCGGCGAGGGTGAGCATGTAGGCGTTGACGGTCCACTGGAGGGCGGCCAGGTCGGTGCCGAGGTCCTTGCCGATCCGGGGCAGGGCGACATTGATGACGGTGGAGTCCAGCATGACCATGCTGGAGCCGAGGACGGTGGTGAGGACCACCCGGCGTCCGGTGGCGGAGGCGACGCGGATGGCTCCCGGCTCGGCTGCGTCAGACATACGAGCAGCATCCCCGCTTCCCCCGGCCCGTGCCATCGGAACGACGGCTCCGCACCCGGACCGTCACGCGGCCCGTGCCACCTCGCCCCGGCTCACACGGCCCGTGCCGCCGGAACAGCGGCCCGTGCCACCTCGCCCCCGGCTCACGCCGCCCGGCCCGTCACCGCCCGTACGCCCCGGATCAGCGCCTCCACCCCGGCGGCGGCCTTGGAACGCGGGCACCCCACGTTCAGCCGTACGAAGCCCTCCGCCCCGTACACCCCGCCCGGCATCACCGCGACCTTCTCCCGTTCGATCAGCACCCGCTGGAGCTCCGCGTCGCCCTCGACGCCCGCCGGACGCAGATCGATCCATGCCAGGTAACCGGCCTCCGGCGGCCGCCAGCCCAGCTCCGGAAGCTCCTCGTCCAGCCGCCGCGCGACCAGCTCCAGGTTCCCGGCGACGTACTCCCGGGCCGCGTCCAGCCACGGGGCCGACTCCCGGTAGGCCGCGATGTGCGCGGTCAGCGACAGCACCGCCGGGGAGGCCAGCCCCTCCGCGGTCTCCATCCGGCGCAGGAACTCCGTCCGGTCGGCCGGGTCGCCGATCAGCCCGTACGAACCGGACAGCGCCGGGAAGTTGAACGCCTTCGACGCGGAGGTGACCAGCGCCCAGCGGGTGGCGCCCGCGACCCGCGTCCACGGCACATGGGTCCGCCCGGCGTGCGCGAAGTCCGCGTGTATCTCGTCGCTGATCACCGCCACCCCGTGCCGGGCGGCGAGCGACGCGAACGTGCGCAGCTCGTCCTCCGTCCACACCCGGCCGGTCGGGTTGTGCGGGGAGCACAGCACCAGGACCCTGCTGTCCGGGCGGGCCAGCTCGCGCTCCAGCGCGGCCCCGTCCCCCACCGGCACCCCGCGCAGCTCCCGCCGCAGCCCGGTCACCGCCTTGCGGAAACCGTCGTAGGTGGGGGTGTGGACGACCACCCCGTCGCCCTCCTCGGTCCACATCTGGAGCAGCTGGGAGAGCTGGCTGAGCACCGAGGGCCCGTAGACCAGCTGTCCGGTGTCCACCTCCGTGCCGTACCGGGTCGCGTACCAGTGGGCTATCGCCGAGCGGAAGTCGTCCTGCCGCCAGTCCGTGTAACCGAACACCCCGTGGTCGATGCGGGAGCGCAGTGCGTCCAGCACCTGCGGGGCGGTGCGGAAGTCCATGTCGGAGATGGTGAACGGCAGCAGTCCGTCCACCCCGAACCGGTCCGCGACCCCGTCCCACTGGACACACCAGGTGCCCCGGCGGTCGACGACGGTGTCGAAGTCATAGCGCGCGCTGGAACCCACAGCGACCCCTTCGGCTTGCGTATGTGTGTGTCGGACATGCCGGGGGCCCGGCACCCCACGGGATACCGGGCCCTCGACAACACTTCGTACCAGGTGCTACTTCAGCCGGGTACCGGTGGAACGCAGGTTGGCGCAGGCCTCCGTGACGCGCTTGGCCATGCCGGCCTCGGCGGACTTGCCCCAGCTGCGCGGGTCGTAGACCTTCTTGTTGCCGACCTCGCCGTCGACCTTCAGCACACCGTCGTAGTTGCGGAACACGTGGTCCACGATCGGGCGGGTGAAGGCGTACTGGGTGTCGGTGTCGAGGTTCATCTTCACGACGCCGTTCTCCAGCGCGGTGGCGATCTCCTGCTCGGTGGAGCCGGAACCGCCGTGGAAGACGAAGTCGAAGGGCTGGCTGCCGGCCGGCTTGCCGTACTTGGCGGCGACGCCCTCCTGGAGGTCCTTCAGCAGCTCGGGGCGGAGCACGACGTTGCCCGGCTTGTAGACGCCGTGGACGTTGCCGAAGGAGGCGGCCAGCAGGTAGCGGCCCTTCTCGCCCAGGCCGAGCGCCTCGGCGGTGCGCAGCGCGTCGTCGACGGTGGTGTACAGCTCGTCGTTGATCTCGTGCGAGACGCCGTCCTCCTCGCCGCCGGTCGGGGTGATCTCGACCTCAAGGATGATCTTGGCGGCGGCGGCCTTGGCCAGCAGCTCCTGGCCGATGGCCAGGTTGTCGGTCAGGGTCTCGGCCGAACCGTCCCACATGTGGCTCTGGAACAGCGGGTTCTCGCCGCGGGCGACGCGCTCGGCGGAGATGTCGAGCAGCGGACGCACATAGCCGTCCAGCTTGTCCTTCGGGCAGTGGTCGGTGTGCAGCGCGACGGAGATGCCGTACTTGGCGGCGACGATGTGCGCGAACTCGGCCAGGGCGACGGCGCCGGTGACCATGTCCTTGCTGTACTGACCGCCCAGGAACTCCGCCCCACCGGTGGAGATCTGGACGATGCCGTCGCTCTCCGCCTCGGCGAAGCCGCGCAGCGCCGCGTGCAGGGTCTGGGTCGACGTCACGTTGATGGCCGGGTAGGCGAACTTCCCCGCCTTCGCCCGGTCGAGCATCTCGGCGTAGACCTCGGGGGTTGCGATGGGCATCTGACCGCTCCTTGGGATATGCGGGTGTGCGTGCTGGTTCCCTGACCTGGGGGCGACGTCATCGTCGCCCCCATCTTCCCAGACTCCCGTCCAGGCTCCACCCCGCGGTGTGCCCCAGGCCCTGTCCCAGGGCCCGCCGACCGGTCACGGGCACGCGAAAGGGGTGGGGTGTTTCACGTGAAACACCCCACCCCTGAAAGAAACCGCAGGTCAGGCCAGGTCGAGATCGGCGACCGAGTAGACGTGGACATACGGAAGGCCGGCCTCGGCGATCGCCGGGGCCGCACCGCGCTCCACGATCACGGCCACGGCCACGACCTCGCCACCGGCCTCGCGGACCGCCTCCACGGCGGTCAGCGGCGAACCGCCGGTGGTCGAGGTGTCCTCGACCACCAGGCAGCGGCGGCCCTTCACGTCCGTGCCCTCGATGCGGCGCTGCATCCCGTGCGCCTTCTGCGCCTTGCGGACGACGAACGCGTCCAGCTCCTGCCCGCGCGCGGCGGAGGCGTGCAGCATCGAGGTGGCGACCGGGTCGGCGCCCAGGGTGAGCCCGCCCACGCAGTCGTAGTCCAGCTCGGCGGTGGCGTCGAGCATCACCTGACCGACCATCGGAGCGGCCTTGCCGTCCAGCGTGATGCGGCGCAGGTCGATGTACCAGTCGGCCTCAAGACCCGAGGAGAGGGTCACCTTGCCGTGTACCACGGCCTTGTCCTTGATCTGCTGGAGCAGCTCAGCACGTACGTCAGTCATGGCTACGAGCTTAAGCGGCACACCGGACGCCGACTTTCACGCCGCCTCCCGGGGCCCGCCGGGCACCGCCCGTCACAGCCGGCGCCAGCTCCAGGTCGTCGCGATCTCCAGCGGATCGATCGGGGTCACGTACCGGGGCGCGGTGTTCAGCCCGTTCGGCGGGCCGGACTGCGGCTCCACGCAGACCGCCGCCTCCTGCTCGTCGTAGATCACGACCCACTCGGTGCGGCTCATCACGGTCAGCTCCAGCTGCTCCGGCCAGGTGAGCGTCACCTCCACCCCGTCCGGCATCCCGAAGCAGTCGTCCCAGGGGCCGTCCAGCGGCGGGATACGGCGGCCGGTCGGCAGATGGTCGGCGCCGCGCTCCTCCTGCCAGGCCGCGTCGAAGGAGAGCCGCACCTCCTCGCCGTCCTCGCCGAGCCTGCGCAGGAACCACGGGTGCCAGCCCGCCTGTGCCGGGAACGAGTCGCCGTACGTCTCGATGCCGAAGGCGAGGGTGAGCGAGTCCTCGGACAGCTCGAAGGTCTGGGTCACCCGGCCCGGGTACGGCCAGGGGTCGGCCAGGTCGTAGTAGAAGGACGCCTCGCGCTCGGCCACTCGGGCGGTGTGCCAGGCGGTGTCCCGGCCGGTGCCGTGGATGGCGTGCGGCGGGGCGTTCACCGGCAGCCGGTGCGGGACGTCGCCGTTGTGGAACAGGCCGTTCCTGGTGCGCCCGCACCACGGCACCATCGGGAAGCAGCCGTAGTGGTCCCCCTGCCTCAGCAGTTCGGTGCCACCGATCCGCAGGCTGTCGATGCGACAGCCGTTGGCGGGATTCACGGTCAACTCTGCGTCGCCGACGGACAGCCGGACGTCCTTCTCGCTGCTACTCACCCGACGAGGTTACTGACCCGGCCCGACCGGGGGAAAACCCTTGCCGCCGCCCTGGCGCGCCCCGGACCGCACCGCTCACCGCCGCCGTCGCAGCGCCCTGGTCACCACCACCGCGGACGCCACCGCGAACGCGGCGGCCGGGACGATCCAGCGGAGCGCGGCGCCCGCGTTGACCGCGTCGGGCGACGGGACGGGGGCGTACCGGCCGCGCGGCGGCGCGTGGTCGACCTCCTCGGCGCTACGGCCGATCATGGTGCGCCGGGCGTGCGCGGCCTCCGCCGGGGGCTCCTCGGGAACGGTGAACTCGACCTCGGAGACCGGATCGAGCGAGGGCGGCGGTACGGGGGCGTCGAAGACGGCGCCGGTGCCCGGCGGGTTCCCGCGCCCGTCCGCGTTCTCGTCCGAGTCCCCGTCCGCATCGCCATCCGCGTCCGCATCCGCGTCCGCGGGAGACGTACCTCCGGCGGCCGCCCCGGTCGTGTCGGCCTCCTCCGCCGCCTCCTCGATGGCCTGCTCCACGGCCTCGCCCACGGACCGCTCGGCGGCCGCCCCGTCCCCGCCGTCGGCCTCGGTGCCGCCCGCCAGCGTCTCCGTCACCAGCTGCTGGGCGAACCGGTCGAGCAGCCGCCGGGCCGCCGCGAGCGCCGCCGCCGCGTCCAGCTCCAGGATCCGGCCGTCGCCGTCCGCCGTACCCGCGAAGCCGATCGCCGTGCCACCGTCCCGCCCGGTCAGCCGGACCGTGAGCCGCAGCCGCACCGAACCGCCGCCCCGGGCCTCGGTGCCCTCGCCGGTCACCAGGACCGCCGGAGCGTCCCCGGCACCGGTCTCCGCCCCGTCGGCGAGCCGCAGCGCGCCCCGGTACGTGATCGTGTGGCCGTCCACCCTGATCCTGAGCCGGCCGGACAGCGGGTCCGCGGACGCGTCGGCGTCCTGCTGAAGCCCCGGAACGCACCGAGCGACGCGGGCGGGGTCGCCCAGCGTCCGCCGGAGGGACGGGACCGGAACCGGAACGAACACCTCATGCTCCATGGAAACCGAGCCTACTCAGCCCCGGCCGTCCCGTCAGCGGTTCGCCGCCGAGCGGCCCACACCGCACCCACCCGCCCCGCGCCCCTCAGCGCTCCTCCCAGTACCTCGGGTGCACCAGCGTCGACGGCGGCAGCCCGGACGGCCGGGCCCGGTCCGCCAGCTGCCCGGCCTCCGCCAGCGTCCGCCCCGTCACCGACCGCAGCACCGGCGTCCCCGCGGCGAGCCCGAGCCCCGGCCGCTTCCCCCGGCCGGCCAGGACGAAGCCCCAGCCGCCCACGTCACGCCGCCGGTGGGTGGCCCGGTCCGGCCCGGCGGTGGAGTCGGAGGGCCGGCCGCTCATCCAGTACGGGCGGGTGGCGAGCCCGGCCGACCGTATCGACGCCTCGACCGTCCAGTACGTACGCGGCCGGGTCAGCGCCGGGCCCCCGTGCACCACCAGCCGCCCACCGGGCGCCAGCGACTTGGCGGCCAGCCCGTAGAACTCCGCCGAGTACAGCTTGGTGCTGCTGGAGATCCCCGGATCGGGCAGGTCCGAAACGATCACGTCGTAGTGGTCGTGGCGCGCCCGCAGCCAGGTGAAGGCGTCCGCGGTGACCGCCGTGACCCGCGGGTCGCGGTAGGCGTGGCCGTTCAGCTCCGAGAGCGCCCGGTCCTCGCGGGCCAGTCGGGTGACGCCCGCGTCCAGCTCGACCACGGTGACCTCGCGCACGTCCCGGTAGCGCAGCACCTCGCGGGCGGCGAGGCCGTCACCACCGCCCAGGACCAGCACCCGGGCGTGCGGCCCGTTCATCGCCGGGTGCACCAGCGACTCGTGGTAGCGGTACTCGTCCCGCGCGCTGACCCGCAGCCGCCCGTCCAGGTAGAGGTCGAGGGAGTCGCGGTCCGAACCCGTCAGCACCACTTCCTGGACCGAGGTCTGTTCGGCGACCCGCACCCCGTCCCCGTACACCGCGCGCCGCGCCGCCCGCTCGAAGTCGCCGACCAGCGCGGTGGCGACGGCCAGCACCACGATCACCACCACGTTGAACAGGATCAGCAGCAGCCGGGAGCGCCGGGTGAGGTCCCGCCGGAACACGCACAGCACCAGCGCCCCGCCCGCCGCCGCGTTGACCGCCCCGGTGAAGAGCGCCCCGGTGAGCTGCCCGAGCACCGGCAGCAGCAGGAACGGAAAGGCGAGCCCGCCGACCAGCGCGCCCACGTAGTCGGCGGCGAAGAGATCCGCCACGGCACCGCCCGCGTCCTGCCGGTCCACCCGCTGGATCAGCGTCATCAGCAGCGGGATCTCCGCGCCTATCAGGATGCCGATCGTCAGCGAGAACCCCACCAGGGCGAACCGCGACTCCCCGACCCAGGCGAACGAGGCGTACAGCACCAGCGCCGAGGAGCCGCCGACGAGCGCGAGAGTCGCCTCGATCAGCCCGAACCCCTCGGCGGCCCGGCTGCGCAAACGTTTCGCGAGAAGCGACCCGACCCCCATCGCGAACACCATCACGGAGAGCACGACGGAGGCCTGGGTGACCGAATCACCGATCAAGTAGGAGGCGAGCGCGACCAGTTCGAGCTCGTACACCAGGCCGCAGGCGGCGCAGACGAAGACCGCGGCGAGGACGAGACACCGACCGGTCCTCGGTCGTACGGGAAGACGCGCCGCGCCCCCTCGCAGCGACACCTGCTGGTCGATCATGACCGAACGCTACGTCACGAACCCGTGGCAGCCAGTCACCCACAAGGGTGCAAATGGCGTGCTCACAACGGAGTTGGAGGGATCGGCGCGGCGCGAGGAGCCGATGAGACCGGGGGGACCCGACGGAGCCGACCGGACCTGGACGGAACGGCAGGTGATCCCGACACCCGACAAGGTCGACAGGCCGCGTCACCGGACCGGGTCAGAGGACCGCCGCGGGCGTCCGCACCCCGACCCGGGTCCGCGTCACCACCAACTGGCCCTCCTGCGGGTACGCGTGCCAGGTGCGCCACCGCACCTGGCCCTCGGTCCGCTGGGCGAGCATGGCGGTGAAGGCGTGCGGGCTGCCGGGGAACGTCCCGGCGAGTCCGTGCGGATGGTCGGCCACCAGGGCGAGCAGCTCCTGCGCGCGCCCCGCGAACGAGCCCGCCGACAGCGTCTCGACGCGGGCCGCGAACTCGTACTCCCACCCCCCGAGCCGCTTGGAGACACCGAGCGGGAGCGGGGTGCTGCTGCCGGGGATACAGGCGACGGTTTCGGAACAGGTCCCGCGGTCCTCCTCGAGGAGCACCTGATGGGAGGCGCCGAGCAGACGCATCTGCAACTTGGCACCGGCGAGGTCCAGGTCCAGCACGGCCAGCGCGGGCAGCGGTTCGCGCCCCAGCGCCCAGGCGAGGTCGGCAGCACGGGTGTCTGAATAAGCAGTCTGGAGGGTCGTGAGCATGGGTCGGCTCCGCAGGAAAGCATGGACGCATGGACAGGGGACGCCCCCCTGGCGTGCTGCTCGTGGGAGGTGGGTAGCGCCCGATCAGGTCCAACTAGGGTCCTAGGGCTGAAAGTTCTCTCAACCGAGGGAACCATGAATAAGTCGCATCCACAGCGTTTTTACCCAACTTGCCGGGGTTTCCATCCCCTCGGGGGCCCCTCGGATCATCTGTTCACGGACGACCCGCGAAACCTCCAACGAAAAGGTGCCCGGCGGGAGTTCACCCGCCAGACACCTTTCGGCCGTGCTTCACGTCCCGGTCAGCTTCCCCCGCCGCAGCCGCCTCCGCCACCGCACGAGGAACCACCGCCGCAGGAGTGTCCCCCGCCGCACGAGTGCCCACCGGAATGACCACCGGAGTGGCCGCCGGAGCTGCTCCCGGAGTCACCGGCCACCGAGCCGCAGGACGTACCGCCACCACCGCCGGAGCTGCTCGCGGCGTTGTTGTTCCCCGCCCACCAGCTTCCGCCCGAGGTGCTGCCGCCGCCCGAGCCCCGGCGCACGCTCCGGTAGCGCGCCGCCTTCCGCCGTGCCCTCGCCACCATCATCACGATCAGCCCGACCACCACGGCCGCCGCTATCACGCCTATGACCACACGCATGGCTCCCGCCCTTCCGTTCCCCCGAAGCGAGCTCCCCCCGCTTCCACGCCTGCGCGCACCGCACGCGTGGAGGTGGGATGCCCCGCGCCCGAACGGCCAAAGCAGACTTGAGCAACTCCAGAGCTTCCGCGCAGGATGGCAGTCATGACACAGGGACGACCGCTGCTCAACCGCTTCGGCACGACGATCTTCGCGGAGATGTCCGCGCTCGCCGTACGCACCGGCTCCATCAACCTCGGCCAGGGCTTCCCCGACACCGACGGCCCCGAGGAGGTCCGCGAAGCCGCGGTCCGGGCACTGCGGGAGGGGAAGGGCAACCAGTACCCGCCCGGCCCCGGCGTCCCCGAGCTGCGCACCGCGATCGCCGACCACCAGCGGCGCTTCCACGGCCTGGCCGTCGACCCCGACACGGAGGTCCTGGTCACCGCCGGCGCGACGGAGGCCATCGCGGCGGCCATGCTCGCGCTGCTGGAGCCGGGCGACGAGGTGATCGCCTTCGAGCCCTTCTACGACTCGTACGCGGCCTGCATCGCGATGGCCGGCGCCCAGCGCGTACCGCTCACGCTGCGCGCCCCGTCCTTCCGCCCCGACCTGGACGAGCTGCGGTCCAAGATCACCCCGCGCACCCGCCTCCTGCTCCTGAACACCCCGCACAACCCCACGGGCACCGTCCTCACCCGCGAGGAACTGACCGCCATCGCCGAGCTGGCCGTGGCGCACGACCTCCTGGTCGTCACCGACGAGGTCTACGAGCACCTGGTCTTCGAGGGCGAGCACATCCCGATGGCCTCCCTGCCCGGCATGCGCGAGCGGACCGTCACCATCTCCTCCGCCGGCAAATCGTTCTCGTACACGGGATGGAAGGTCGGCTGGGTCACCGCCCCCGCCCCGCTCGTCACCGCCGTACGGACCGCCAAGCAGTACCTGACCTACGTCAGCGCGGGCCCCTTCCAGTACGCGATCGCCGAGGCGCTGCGCCTGCCGGACACCTACTTCGACACCTTCCGCGCCGACCTGCGGCGCAAGCGCGACCTGCTCGCCGACGGCCTGCGGGCGGCCGGCTTCGAGGTCCACCGGCCGCAGGGGACGTACTTCATCACCACCGACATCTCCCCGTTCGGCGAGACGGACGCCCTCGCCTTCTGCCGCGCCCTGCCCGAACGCCACGGGGTGGTCGCGGTACCCAACTCGGTCTTCTACGACGACCCGGAGGCGGGCCGCAGCCTCGTGCGGTTCACCTTCTGCAAGAGGGACGAGGTGTTGCGGGAGGCGGTCGGCCGGCTCAAGCGGTCTGATGTCTGACGGGGCGTATGGAAGAAGTCCCGCCGGGGAGCGGGGCCGGGGCCTGCTCGCGGGTCCCGGCCCCGAAATGACGCGGGCTCACTCGGTGTCCTTCGGGTGCCGCGGCGAGGCGTACACAAGAATCACGGTGGAGGTCTCCGCGCTGACCAGATAGCGCACCCGCCCACCGCTGGTCACCTCGTACTCCCCCTGTTCGAGGTCGGAGCCCTTCCACGCTTTGGTCGCGTGCCTGCCTCGTAGCTGATGCTGGCGATTCCAGTTGGACCGGGACAAGGGGTCGCTCCGGAGGACGTCCAGGCATCGATGCACGTTGGGCAGCGCCACCCGGCACAGCTCCTCCCAGCCCGCCACCGCCTCCGTCGTCCCGAAGACCACGTTCCACCCGCTGAGTGGCGGCACACTGACCCGATCCCCCTTCTTCGGACTCACCCCCGCACCTCGACCGGGCCGAGAACGTCGCCGTCGAGCGGACGCGTCGCCTCCCTCAGCTGGTCGGGGTCCGCGTTGATCCGGGCGGTGGCGCGCCACGAGACGATCGCGCGGTGCACGGCCTCCCCCGCATCGAGTTCCGCGGCGTCGGACAACGCGCCAAGCAGTTCGACGGTGAAGGCTCGTACCTCCTCCGCGTCGAGGTGCCGCACCCAGGGGAACACCTCGGGGAGCGCGAGAAGAAGCGACTTGGCCCCGTCGTCCTGCTTCATCAACGCGAGAAAGAGCCGGGACGCGGTGGTCAGGTTCTCCTCGGCGTGCTCCGCACGCTCCGCCGTCGTCAGCACCATGTCCGGTGCGTCCCGGTGCGTGACACGGAGGCGCCCCAGGGCTGCGGCTCTGGCCGCGACGCCCTTGGGGTTGCGGGAAAGGTCGGTGAAGGAAACGGACTCGGTCTCTGCCCTCAGACGCACGGTAGCCATATCTCAGAGTGTACTCAGACCACGTTCTGATTGCCACGATTGCGGGAGGCGGTCGGCCGGCCGGCTGCGTCGGGCGGCGTCCTGATCGGGTGGGGACGCGGACCGGCCCGGGGCGGCGGTCGGGTGACCGTCGCCCCGGGCCGGGGTGCGTTCGGGGGGGGCGGGTCAGGCGTCGGTGGCCTTCTCCTCGCCGTCCGCCTGCTCCTCGCCGTCCGTCTTCGCCTCGGCGGGCGCCAGGCCGAGGCGCTCCTGGAGCCAGCGGTCGAACTGGATCGAGGCGCCGATCCAGCTGGCCGTCGAGGAGACGAAGTGCTCCAGGCTGACACCCGTGCCGGTGAGCATCTGCGCCTCACCGATGAGGCGGACCGAGACCTCGGTCTCCTCGGAGCCCTCCTCGGGCTCGTGGGTGTGGGTGTAGACCTTGGGCCACAGGGTGTTGCGGTTCCAGTCGTCGATAGCGTCGAGGAGGACCGGACGCTGGTCGACGGCGTGCGGGCGGTCGTAGAACGTACGGACCGCGAAGACCTGCTGCTCGGCCTCGCCGCGGAACATGAAGTACACGCGGAAGTCCTCCCAGACCGCCGCGAGGTCACCCTCGCCGTCGACGCCGTACTTCACCTCCATCTGGTCGAGGAGCTGCTTGACCAGGTCCTGGTCGGGGAAAACAGGGCCCGCGGGTCCTGCCGCCTGCGGTTCGGGCTGGACGCCGAAACTCGGAATCGAGGACGGATCGATAGACATCGCTGGGTACTCCTGTGGATCGCACGTGGTTTCCTGCCGACGACCCTAGCCGCGTTTCACCGCCGGGGCGTAGACCCCCCGGGCTACGCCTTCGCCGGGATCGCCCCGGTTCCCCGGGCCCGGGTCCACGCGGCTGCCACCAGGACGGCGCAGACCACCCCGAGGAGCCCGGAGGCCCCGATGGTGTTCGCGGAGGAGCCGGTCAGCTCGGTCACCGCGCCCCCGGCCGCCACACCGATGCCCTGCATGGCGGTCACCCCCGACCGGGCGAGCCCCAGCGCCTGGCCCCGCCGGTCGGCCGGGGTCAGCAGGACGAAGGTGGCCCCGGCGGTGATCTGGTACGCCGAACACACCCCGGCGACCAGCAGCAGGACCATCGCCACGCCCACGCCGGGATCGAGCCAGTAGGCGACCAGCGGCAGGTTCGCGGCGATCGCCAGCGGGCCGAGCAGCCTGCGCCGGGTCTCGTCCCCGACCCGGGACCGCCCCAGCAGGGCCGCGCCCAGCACCATGCCCGCCGGGTGCGAGGCGAGCAGCAGCCCCACCGAGTACGCCCCGCCGCCGGCCTCGTCCGCGAACGGGGCGGCCAGCCCCTCCGGCAGGACGATGAACCCGGCGAGCCAGCCCAGCGCGAGCAGCGAACGGAGCCTGCGGTCGGACCAGATCAGTGCGGCGGCACCGCCGACCTGGGCGCCGAGCTTCGCCGTGCGGGCCTCGGCGCTCGCCACCGGGCGGGCCTTCACCCCGAACCGGATGAGGGCCGCCGAGAGCAGGAAGGTCGCCGCGTTCACGGCCAGCGAGCGGTTGCTGCCCAGCCACGCGGCCAGCAGCCCGCCCCCGGCGAAGCCGACGAGCTGGCCGACCTGGTGGGTGATCTGCATGACCCGCTGGCCCCGCTCGTACCGCTCGACGCCGAGCACGGTGGGCATCATCGCGCCCTGGGCCGCCCCGAAGGGCGCCTCGGCCAGCTGCGCCAGCACCAGCAGCCCGGCGAGCAGCGGCAACGGCATCCCGGGCAGCGCCATCAGCCCGACCAGCACCATCCGGATCAGGTCGCAGCTGACCATGACCGTACGGCGGGGGAACCGGTCGGCGAGACCGGAGAGCAGCACCCCGGACAGCAGCGCGGGCAGGGTGGTCAGGGCGTAGGTCGCCGCCGTCCAGCCCGGTGAGTCGGTACGTTCGAAAACGAGCAACGACAGTGCCACACGGGCCAGTTGGTCGCCCAGGATCGACTGAGCGTAAGCAGCCCAAAGGGTACGGAATTCGCCAAGGTGAAAGAGATTGTCGGATCGGGGCTTCTTGGGCCCGCTTTTTATCTCATCGCCTATCCGCTCGTTCATGCGGGCACGCTACCGGCTGCCCAATTCGGCCTCGAATCCCAACTGTGGGCGGGGAGCCACGGGCAGGCCGCGGTGTCCTGTTTATTTGTGTCCACCGGGGCGGACGACATCGACCCGTGCCCTGAAGTCCCTTGTCAGAAGCGGTAAGAGGGGATAGAGGGGGCGACGGGGAAGCCGCCCGCGCCCTCCGGTACCGGAGGGCGCGTTTGGCGCGATATCGATGTTGAAGAATGGATCACTTCAGGCGGGGGCCATTTCTCCGAATTCCCGAAATCACCGCATTCTCCGTTTCCGCGACCGGGCGGCACCCCGGCCGGGCGGTCGACCCCCGCCCCTCTACGCGTGGAAACGTGACACCCGGCCCCTCGGGTGTCACGTTCCAGAACGCCGCCCCTGTCCGGGCGTACCCCCTCAGACCGCCGGACCGACGAGCAGGCCGTCGCCGACCCGGTCGACGCGTACGGTGTCGCCGTCCTTGACCTCGCCCGCGAGGATCTCCTTCGCCAGCCGGTCGCCGATCGCCGTCTGGATGAGGCGGCGCAGCGGCCGGGCGCCGTACGCCGGGTCGTTGCCCTCCTCGGCCAGCCAGGCCAGCGCCTCGGGCGTGACGTCGAGGGTGAGCCGGCGGTCGGCCAGCCGCTTGGCGAGCCGGTCGATCTGGAGCTGGGCGATGTGGGCCAGCTCCTCGCCGGAGAGTGCCGAAAAGACCACCAGGTCGTCGAGCCGGTTGAGGAACTCCGGCTTGAACGAGGCCCGCACGACCTCCAGGACCTGGGTCCGCTTCTCCTCCGGCTTGGTCAGCGGGTCGACCAGGAACTGGCTGCCGAGGTTGGAGGTCAGGACCAGGATGGTGTTGCGGAAGTCGACCGTGCGCCCCTGGCCGTCGGTGAGCCGGCCGTCGTCGAGCACCTGGAGCAGGATGTCGAAGACCTCGGGGTGGGCCTTCTCGACCTCGTCCAGCAGTACGACGCTGTACGGGCGGCGGCGGACCGCCTCGGTGAGCTGGCCGCCCTCCTCGTACCCGACGTATCCGGGCGGGGCGCCGACCAGCCGCGCCACGCTGTGCTTCTCGCCGTACTCGCTCATGTCGATGCGGACCATGGCCCGCTCGTCGTCGAAGAGGAAGTCGGCGAGCGCCTTCGCCAGTTCGGTCTTGCCGACACCGGTCGGGCCGAGGAAGAGGAACGATCCGGTGGGCCGGTCCGGGTCGGCGATCCCGGCGCGGGTGCGGCGTACCGCGTCCGACACCGCGCGCACCGCCTCGCCCTGCCCGATGAGGCGCCGGCCGAGCTCGTCCTCCATGCGCAGCAGCTTCTGGGTCTCGCCCTCCAGCAGCCGCCCGGCGGGGATGCCGGTCCAGGAGCCGACGACGTCGGCGATGTCGTCCGGGCCCACCTCGTCCTTGACCATGGTGTCCTTGGCGGCCTCCTGCTCCGCCTCGGACGCCTCCGCCAACTCCCGCTCCACGCCCGGGATCTCCCCGTACAGCAGCTTGGAGGCGGTGTCGAAGTCGCCGTCGCGCTGGGCGCGTTCGGCCTGGACGCGCAGCTCGTCGAGGCGCTCCTTGAGTTCACCGACGCGGTTGAGGCCCTGCTTCTCCTTCTCCCAGCGGGCGTTGAGGCCGCGCAGCTCCTCCTCCTTGTCGGCGAGGTCGCGGCGCAGCCGCTCCAGGCGCTCCCGGGAGGCGGGGTCGGTCTCGTTCCTGAGCGCCAGCTCCTCCATGTGCAGCCGGTCGACGGCGCGCTGGAGCTCGTCGATCTCGACCGGCGAGGAGTCGATCTCCATCCGCAGCCGGGAGGCCGCCTCGTCGACCAGGTCGATCGCCTTGTCGGGGAGGAAGCGGGAGGTGATGTAGCGGTCCGAGAGGGTCGCGGCGGCCACCAGCGCGGAGTCCGCGATGGAGACCTTGTGGTGGGCCTCGTAGCGGCCCTTGAGACCGCGCAGGATCGCGATGGTGTCCTCGACGCTCGGCTCGGCCACCAGCACCTGCTGGAAGCGGCGCTCCAGGGCCGGGTCCTTCTCGATCCGCTCGCGGTACTCGTCGAGCGTCGTCGCGCCGACCATGCGCAGCTCGCCGCGGGCCAGCATCGGCTTGAGCATGTTGCCCGCGTCCATCGCGGAGTCGCCGCCGGCGCCCGCGCCCACGACGGTGTGCAGCTCGTCGATGAAGGTGATGATCTGGCCGTCGCTCTCCTTGATCTCGGAGAGGACGGTCTTCAGCCGCTCCTCGAACTCGCCGCGGTACTTCGCGCCCGCGACCATCGCGCCGAGGTCGAGCGAGACCAGCCGCTTGTTGCGCAGCGACTCGGGGACGTCGCCCTTGACGATGCGCTGGGCGAGTCCCTCGACGACGGCCGTCTTGCCGACACCGGGCTCACCGATGAGCACCGGGTTGTTCTTCGTACGGCGGGACAGCACCTGGACGACCCGGCGGATCTCCTGGTCGCGCCCGATGACCGGGTCGAGCTTGCCCTCGCGCGCGGCCGCGGTGAAGTCCGTACCGAACTTCTCCAGCGCCTTGTACTGGCCCTCCGGGTCGGGTGTGGTCACCCGTCGTCCTCCCCTGCTCGTCTCGAACGCGTCCAGCAGCTTCTTCGCACTGGCCCCCTGACCGGCAAGGATCTCACCGGCACGGCCGCCCTTGGCGGCGATGCCGATCAGCAGGTGCTCGGTGGAGACGTAGTCGTCGCCGAGGTCCCGCGCCCGCTCCGCCGCGTCCGTGACGACGGCGAGCAGGTCGCGGTTGGGCTGCGGCGGGGCGACGGTCGAGCCGGTGACGCTGGGCAGCGAGCCCAGCAGCCGCTCGGTCTCGGACCGCACCGCGATCTGGTCGGCGTCGACGGCGGCGAGCAGATCGATGATGTTCGCGTTGTCCTCGCCCGCGAGGAGCGCGAGCAGCAGGTGCCCCGGGGTCAGATCGGCGTGCCCGTCCTTCACGGCCCTGTTGGTGGCCGCGTTGATGGCGTCCCGGCTCTTGTTGGTCAGCTCGGCGTCCACGTGCGCTCTCTCCTCCTGACTCGACCAGCGTGCGTAAAGTTGAGTCTACCCCACTCAAGTGAATGTTGAGTCCACTCCACTCAACTTGATTCGGGGGTCTTCCGTGCCCGTACCGGACGGATCCGCTGTTCCGAGTGAACCGGCCGGGCGGGCCACCCGCCACCGCAGCCCGGCCCCCGCCCTGCCGGGATCGCCGGGCCTGCGGGCCGTAAGGTCTGCCCCATGGCAGTCGACGTGACGAACCCCGGCCCCGAGTACCTCGCCTTCTGGCGCGCGCGGCACGTGTGCACCCTGACCACGCCGCGCCCCGACGGCACCCCGCACGTGGTGCCGGTGGGCGTGACGTACGACCCCGAGGCGCGGCTGGCCCGGATCATCACCGGCCGGCACACCCGCAAGGCCCGCAACGTCCTTGCCGCGGGCCCGGACGGGGCACGGGTCGCCGTCTGCCAGATCGAGGGGCGCCACTGGGCGACGCTGGAGGGGCGCGCGACGGTGCGCACGGAGCCGGAGGCGGTGGCCGAGGCCGTACGCCGCTACACGGAACGCTACGGGCGTACGCCGAGGCCGAACCCGGAACGGATCGTCATCGAGATCGCGGTGGACCGGGCGCTCGGCAGGGCCTGACCGTCCCGGCCCCTGGAGCACCCCGGAGCCGTCCGGGAGCCGCCCGGGGAAAAGCACAACGGCGCCATCGTGTTCAGGTCACGATGGCGCCGTTGTGTGGGGGAGTGACTGAGCGACATGGAACGACGGGGGATCGCTCAGGCACTGCGGGGGGTGGCGGAAATAGTCTCTGGCTCGAACAGCTGGTGGTCACGCCGGTCGAGGTTCACGAAGATCATGTCGTACCGGATCGCGCAGCGGACGGGCTGCGGAGCTCCACGCGGCTTGCGGAGACACCGGTAGGCGCGTACTTCGTCGTCTTCTTCGCGTGCGACAACGATCGGGTCGCCGAACAGAGTGACCATCAACGAGTCGCCACGGTGGGGAACGGCGGTGACGAGGTCGATGAAGTGCCAGCCCGATCGGTAGGCGGTGGCCATCTCCCGTCGGAAGGTCCGGTCGTCCGGCGGGATGGTCATGCGCTCGTACGGGCCGTGACGGAGGGGGCGACCCAGCCGATGTCGGACGACGTGGCGGGCGCGACCCAGCCGATGTCGGACGACTTCGCGGGCGAGACCCAGCCGATGTCGGACGCTCCCGCAGGGGAGACCCAACCGATGTCGGACGACGCGGCGGGGGCGACCCAGCCGATGTCGGACGACTTCGCGGGCGAGACCCAGCCGATGTCGGACGACGTGGCAGGCGCGACCCAACCGATGTCGGTGGCCTGGACGGTCCAGCCGATGTCGCCGCCGGCGGCACGGTCCTCGCTCCAGCCAATGTCGCTGCCGCCCAGCAGCCCGATCCCCAGGGCCGCGACGAACGAGACGGCAAGCGCCGAGCGATGCATTCGCTTATACATAGTCGGCTTCGTCCTCACTTGTGGATTCTTCTCCCCCGCACTTAAGACGATGTCTCACCTGGGCACGCGAGCACCACCGAGTGGATGCATCATGTTCTTGCATGTTCAGGAACCTGGGGGGTGACGATATGACTACAAGTGACGCAAAGCCGACACATCCTCACGGGATCACCGAACTGTGCGATGCGGGAGCACGCCTTTACGCCAGCGCTTTGCGACTGGGACGGATCGCCCGCGTCGAAGTGGAACCGGCTCCCTGCCTCATGGAGTTCGCGCTGCTTCATCCCGATCCGGACGACCCGACCTGGCTCCGCCCCGTTCCGCCGTCCACCGCTCTCGCGCAGCATCTGCACCCCATAGAGCGCGAGATCCTGGAGCGGCGCCGGCACTCGGTCGAGCTGACGGAATCGTTCGAGCCGTTCATGGACATCAGCACCGTGGGGCCGCCCACCACCAATGCCATCACGGTGCTGGAAGGCGTGAACCGCATCAACGCGGCACTGGACCTCGCCACCGCAGAGTGCCGTACCGAAGTGCTCACCGTCCAGCCCGGCGGCGGGCGGAGCGAGGACCGCCTCATCAAGTCGCTGGAACGGGGCCTGTCCGTCGTCCACCGGGGCGTCCGGATGCGCACGCTCTACCAGCACACCGTGCGCCACAGCCCCAGCACCCTCGCGTACGCGGAGCGCATGGACGACGCCAACGTCGAGATACGCACGCTGGAGGAGCTGATCGGCCGCCTCATCGTGTTCGACCGGACCGTCGCGTTCATACCCGCCAGCGACGACGACCAGATCGCCCTGGAGCTCCGCAACCCGGGACTCGTGCACTACCTGGTCAACGTGTTCGAACAGTTCTGGACCAGGGCGGCGCCGCTGTGCGAGGAGGTCAAGTACGAGCCGACCTCGCTCGGCATCAGCGGGGTCCAGCGGTCCATCGCCCAACTCCTGGTGGAGGGGCACGTGGACGACTCCATAGCCCGCCGGCTCGGTATGAACGTCCGCACCTGCCGCGCCCACGTCGCCAAGCTCGCCGCCGCCCTCGGCAGCAACAGCCGGGCCCAGCTCGGCTATCTGATAGCCCGCTCGGGCATCCTCGAAGAGGACTCCTGACCGCCCGTACGGACCCCCTGCCGCACAAAGGGCGTCCCGGAACGGCCGAAGGGCCGGGAGCCGTCCCTCAGGACGCCTCCCGGCCCTTCTCCGGCTGTCGCGCCGTCGCGCGGCCCCGTTCTCAGCCCTTCGGCCGCTTGGGCCGCCAGACCACCAGCGCGCTGGTCTGCTGCACGTCCTGGTACGGCACCAGATCGCGCCGGTACGAGGCGTGCACCTGGGCCTCGCGCTGCTGCATCGCCTGCGCCGCGCCGTCCACGGCCGCCGACAGCTCGGCGACGCGCTGCTGGAGGGCGGCGACCTGGTTCTCCAGCTCGATGATGCGCTTGATGCCGGCGAGGTTGATCCCCTCGTCCTGCGACAACTGCTGCACCGTGCGGAGCAGCTCGATGTCGCGGGCCGAGTAGCGCCTGCCGCGCCCGGCCGTGCGGTCGGGCGAGACCAGGCCGAGGCGGTCGTACTGGCGCAGGGTCTGCGGATGGAGTCCCGAGAGCTGGGCCGCGATCGAGATCACGTACACCGGTGTCTCATCGGTCAGTTCGTACGGATTGCGTCGTCGGCCGTCCACCTCAAGCTCCCTTCGCGGCCTGGAACAGTTCGGCCCGCGGGTCGTGGCCCGCGGTCGCCCGGCGGTACGCCTCCAGCGCTTCCCGGGCCTCTTCGCCGAGGTCCTCGGGGACCGCCACCTCCACCGTGACCAGCAGGTCGCCCCGGGTGCCGTCCTTGCGCACGGCGCCCTTCCCGCGGGCCCGCATCGTACGCCCGTTGGGCGTGCCGGCGGGCAGCTTCAGGGTGACCGGAGGTCCGCCGAGCGTGGGCACCTTCACCTCGCCGCCGAGCGCCGCCTCCGTGAAGTCGACGGGGACGGTGACCGTGAGGTTGTCGCCCTTGCGGCCGAAGACCGGGTGGGCGTCGACGTGGACCACGACGTACAGGTCGCCCGCCGGACCGCCGCGCTCGCCGGGACCGCCCTTGCCGCGCAGCCGGATCCGCTGGCCGTCCGAGACGCCCGCCGGGATCCGGACCTGCATGGTCCGGGAGGACTTGGCGCGCCCGGACCCCTTGCAGACGTCGCACGGATCCTGGGCGATGAGGCCCCGGCCCTTGCAGTCCACGCAGGGATCGGTGAGCGAGAAACCGCCGCCGGAGCCGCGCGAGACCTGGCCGGTGCCGAGACAGGTCTGGCAGACCCGGGGGGTGCCGTTCTTGTCACCGGTGCCGGAACACGCCTTGCAGGGCGCCTGGCTGGACATCCGCAACGGGACGGTGGCCCCGTCGACCGCCTCGGTGAAGCTGAGCGTCACCTCGGACTCGATGTCCTGGCCGCGCCGCGGCTGCACCCGCGTCCCCGTACCGCCCCGGTTGAACAGGCCGCCGAAGACATCGCCCAGGCCGCCGCCGCCGAAGCCGCCGGCACCGCCCTGGCCGCCGCCCTGGGCACCCCCGAAGAGGTCGCCCAGGTCGAAGTTGAAGTTGCCGCCCGCGCCGCCGGGGCCGGCCCGGAAGCCGCCGTTGCCGAAGAGGGCGCGGGCCTCGTCGTACTCCTTGCGCTTCTTGCTGTCGCCGAGGACGTCGTTCGCCTCGGAGATCTCCTTGAAGCGCTCCTCCGCCTTGTCGTCGCCCTTGTTGGCGTCCGGGTGGAACTCGCGGGCGAGCTTCCGGTACGCCTTCTTGATCTCGGCGTCGGTGGCGTCCTTGGGGACGCCGAGGACCTTGTAGTAGTCCTTCTCGACGAAGTCCTTCGTGCTCATCGACGTCCCTCCTTCCGGACGATCGGCCATGCGGCCGGCGCGTGGGCCGGTCGCATGGCCGGGCGGTGGGCCCCGAGGTGGTCGGACGGGATGTCAGACCTCCTCGGTGCCACCGCTCTCCTCGTCGGTTGCCTTCTCTTCCTTGGCGGCCGCCGGGGTCGCCCCCGGCTGGGGCTCGGCGACCGCCACCCGCGCGGGGCGGATGGTGCGCTCGCCGATCCGATACCCCGGCTGCAGGATCGCCACGCAGGTCGTCTCCGTGACGTCCGGCGCGTACGAGTGCATCAGGGCCTCGTGGATCGTCGGGTCGAAGGGCTCGCCCTCCTTGCCGAACTGCTGCAGGCCCAGCTTGGCGACGACCGTCTCCAGGGATTCGGCCACCGACTTGAACCCGCCCACCAGCTCGCCGTGGTCCCGGGCGCGGCCGACGTCGTCGAGCACCGGCAGCAGCTCGGACAGGAGGCCCGCCACGGCGATCTCCTTGACCGTGGCCCGGTCCCGCTCGACGCGGCGGCGGTAGTTCTGGTACTCGGCCTGGAGCCGCTGGAGGTCGCCGGTGCGCTCGGTGAGCGCGGAGCGGACCTGGTCCAGCTGGGCCGTCAGGCCGACTGTCTGCACTCCGTCCCCGGCCGGGGACGCCTCCTCCTCCGCGGAGGGCTTGGCGTCCTTCGGCTCGGCTCCTTCAGGGGTGGCGCCGGAGGGGACGTCGGGCTTCTCCTCGAAGCCCGGAGTCTCCTCGGTCACACCGCACCGCCCTTGGAGTCCTTCTCGTCGTCCACGATCTCGGCGTCCACGACGTCGTCGTCGGCCTTGGCCTGCTGGGCACCCTCGCCCTGCGGAGCACCCTCGCCCTGGGCGTTGGCGTACATCGCCTGGCCGAGCTTCTGGGAGACGGCCGCGACCTTCTCGGTGGCGGTACGGATCTCGGCGGTGTCCTCGCCCTTGAGCTTCTCCTTCAGCTCGGTGAGCGCGGTCTCCACCTCCGTCTTCACGTCACCGGGGACCTTGTCCTCGTTGTCCTTGAGGAACTTCTCCGTCTGGTAGACGAGCTGCTCGCCCTGGTTGCGCGACTCGGCGGCCTCGCGGCGGCGGTGGTCCTCCTCCGCGTACTGCTCGGCCTCCTCACGCATCCGGTTGACCTCGTCCTTCGGCAGCGAGGAGCCGCCGGTGACGGTCATCTTCTGCTCCTTGCCCGTGCCGAGGTCCTTCGCGGCGACGTGCATGATGCCGTTCGCGTCGATGTCGAAGGAGACCTCGATCTGCGGGACGCCGCGCGGGGCCGGCGGGAGGCCGGTCAGCTCGAACATGCCGAGCTTCTTGTTGTACGCCGCGATCTCGCGCTCGCCCTGGTAGACCTGGATCTGCACGGACGGCTGGTTGTCCTCGGCCGTCGTGAAGATCTCGGACCGCTTGGTCGGGATCGTGGTGTTGCGCTCGATGAGCTTGGTCATGATGCCGCCCTTGGTCTCGATACCGAGGGACAGCGGGGTGACGTCGAGGAGCAGGACGTCCTTGACCTCGCCCTTGAGGACGCCGGCCTGGAGCGAGGCGCCGATGGCGACGACCTCGTCCGGGTTCACACCCTTGTTGGCCTCCTGGCCACCGGTCAGCTCCTTGACGAGCTCGGCGACGGCCGGCATACGGGTGGAGCCACCGACGAGAACGACGTGGTCGATCTCGGAGAGCGCGATGCCCGCGTCCTTGATGACGTTGTGGAACGGGGTCTTGCAGCGGTCCAGGAGGTCCGCGGTCAGCTGCTGGAACTGCGAGCGCGTGAGCTTCTCGTCCAGGTGCAGCGGGCCCTCGGCGGACGCCGTGATGTAGGGCAGGTTGATCGTGGTCTCGGTCGAGGACGAGAGCTCGATCTTCGCCTTCTCCGCGGCCTCGCGGAGACGCTGGAGAGCCATCTTGTCCTTGGACAGGTCCACGCCGTGCCCGTTGGCGAACTGCTTCACCAGGTAGTCGACGACGCGCTGGTCCCAGTCGTCACCACCGAGGTGGTTGTCACCGTTGGTGGCCTTCACCTCGACGACGCCGTCACCGATCTCCAGGAGCGACACGTCGAAGGTGCCGCCACCGAGGTCGAAGACGAGGATCGTCTGGTCGTCCTTGTCGAGCCCGTACGCCAGGGCGGCGGCGGTCGGCTCGTTGACGATGCGCAGGACGTTGAGGCCCGCGATCTCGCCGGCCTCCTTCGTGGCCTGGCGCTCGGAGTCGTTGAAGTACGCGGGGACGGTGATGACCGCGTCGGTCACCTTCTCCCCGAGGTACGCCTCGGCGTCGCGCTTCAGCTTCTGCAGGATGAAGGCGCTCATCTGCTGCGGGTTGAAGCTCTTGCCGTCCAGGTCGATCTTCCAGTCAGTGCCCATGTGGCGCTTGACGGAACGGATCGTCCTGTCGACGTTCGTCACTGCCTGGCGCTTGGCGACCTCGCCGACCAGCACCTCGCCGTTCTTCGCGAAGGCGACGACGGACGGCGTGGTCCTGGCGCCCTCGGCGTTGGTGATGACGGTGGGCTCGCCGCCTTCCAGAACGCTGACGACGGAGTTAGTCGTGCCCAGGTCGATGCCGACCGCACGTGCCATTTCGATTCCTCCAGCTTGACTACTTGAGTGGAACTGACTCAAGGATGCACGACACCCATCCCACTGTCAACAGACCTGAGTCGACCTGACTCAACTATCGTGCACGCCCCCACGTCATTCACCCCTCCGCACGGCGCGCAGCACCCCTCACCCCCGACCCCGCCACCCCTCCCCCATCATCGCCCCATGGGATCGTTCTGTCACAAAATGCAGAAATCACGACAGAGCATCCACCCCGATTACCGAACTTCCGATCGAGAGGGAACGATGCGGGTACGAACATCGACGCGGACACCGAGACGCGCGCGGCCGCGAGCGCGCACGCGCGGGGACGCCCGCGGAGAACAGGTACCGGCACGGGTACGGGTGAGCGACACAGATCACCGCCTGTCCGGCTACAGAGCGACGGAATAAGTGGGTAGTGTCAGCACAGACTCATTAAGTTACTGCTTAGTAATCGCAGATGATCCCAGTATCCGCTCATCGACACTGGGTCCCACCCTCGCAGGCCCGAGGAGCCCCCAAATGCAACTCGCCGCGATCATCGTGTCGCTGGTGCTGACCGTCGTCGCCGTTGCGCTCATCGCCCGAGCCGTCGCGCAGATCTACCGGTTCGTCAAGCTCGGCCAACCGGTTCCGGCAGGCAGCCGCACCGATCATCCCAAAGAGCGCACGATCACCCTGGTCAGGGAGTTCCTCGGCCACACCCGGATGAACCGGTGGGGGATCGTCGGCTTCGCGCACTGGTTCGTCGCCATCGGCTTCCTGACCCTGCCGCCGACCCTGGTCCAGGCGTACGGGCAGCTCTTCCAGGCCGACTGGGTCCTGCCGATCATCGGCGACTGGGCCCCGTTCGAGATGTACACCGAGTTCATCGGTCTGATGACGACGGTCGGCATCCTCGTGCTGATCGCCATCCGGCTGCTGAACCTGCCCTCCCGGGCCGGCCGCAAGTCCCGCTTCGCGGGCTCCAAGGCCTGGCAGGCGTACTTCGTCGAGTACGTCATCCTCACCATCGGCCTCGCGATCCTGACCCTGCGCGGTCTGGAGGGCGCGATCCACCACGTGGAGGGCTACGAGGCGTCGTACTTCGTCTCGTACCCGCTGGTGCTCGCCTTCAAGGGGCTGGCGACGGGCACGCTGCAGAACCTCATCTACTTCGTCGCGATGATCAAGATCGGCGTCTCGCTGATCTGGATGATCACCGTCTCGCTCAACACCAACATGGGTGTCGCCTGGCACCGCTTCCTCGGCTTCCCGAACATCTGGTTCAAGCGGAACGCGGACGGCGCGACGGCGCTCGGCGCGCTCCAGCCGATGACCTCGGGCGGCGAGGAGATCGACTGGGAGGACCCGGCCGACGACGCCGTCTTCGGCGTCTCGCAGGTCGAGCAGTTCTCCTGGAAGGGCATCCTCGACTTCTCCACCTGCACCGAGTGCGGCCGCTGCCAGTCGCAGTGCCCCGCCTGGAACACCGGCAAGCCGCTCTCCCCCAAGCTCCTGATCATGTCGCTGCGCGACCACGCGCATGCCAAGGCCCCGTACCTGCTGGCCGGCGGCGGCAAGACCATGGAGGGCGAGGAGAAGGCGTCCGAGGAGCAGCTGAAGGACGTACCGGCCGCGGCCCTCGCCGAAGCCGAGCGCCCGCTGATCGGCACCGTCGAGGAGAACGGCGTCATCGACCCGGACGTCCTGTGGTCCTGCACCACCTGCGGCGCCTGCGTCGAGCAGTGCCCGGTCGACATCGAGCACATCGACCACATCGTCGACATGCGCCGCTACCAGGTGATGATCGAGTCCGCGTTCCCGTCCGAGGCGGGCACGATGCTCAAGAACCTGGAGAAGAAGGGCAACCCCTGGGGGCTGGCCAAGAAGCAGCGCGTCGAGTGGACCAAGGAGGTCGACTTCGAGGTCCCGATCGTCGGCAAGGACGTCGAGGACCTCACCGAGGTCGACTACCTGTACTGGGTCGGCTGCGCCGGCGCCCTGGAGGACCGGGCGAAGAAGACCACCAAGGCCTTCGCGGAGCTGCTGCACATCGCGGGCGTCAAGTTCGCGATCATGGGCGGCGACGAGAAGTGCACCGGTGACTCCGCCCGCCGCCTGGGCAACGAGCCGCTGTTCCAGCAGCTCGGCCAGGAGAACGTCGCGATGCTGAACATGGCGTTCGGCGAGGACGACGAAGACGACTCCACGAAGAAGGCCAAGTCGGCCAAGAAGATCGTCGCGACCTGCCCGCACTGCTTCAACACCATCGCCAACGAGTACCCGCAGCTCGGCGGCGAGTTCGAGGTCATCCACCACACCCAGCTGCTCCAGCACCTCATCGACGAGGGCAGGCTGATCCCGGTGACCCCGGTGGAGGGCCTGATCACGTACCACGACCCGTGCTACCTGGGCCGCCACAACAAGATCTACACCCCGCCGCGCGAGATCATGGACAAGGTCCCCGGTCTGCGCCAGCAGGAGATGCACCGCCACAAGGAGCGGGGCTTCTGCTGCGGCGCCGGCGGCGCCCGGATGTGGATGGAGGAGCGGATCGGCAAGCGCATCAACAACGAGCGCGTCGACGAGGCCCTCTCGCTGAACCCGGACATCGTCTCCACCGCCTGCCCGTTCTGCCTGGTCATGCTGACCGACTCGGTCAACGGCAAGAAGAACGACGGCCAGGCGAAGGAGTCGGTCCAGGTCGTCGACGTCTCGCAGCTGCTGCTGGACTCGGTCAAGACCCCGGCCGACCCCGCCGGGGAGGCCGAGTCGGAGGATGCTCCGGAGCCGGAACCGGTGAAGTAGTTCCGTACGGACCGCGCGTCGGCAGCGGCCGGATCCGCCTCGGGGGCGGGACCGGCCGCTGCCGCCTTTTCCGGCCCGGGGGCAGGCCCCCCGGGGTTCCCCTAGGGGATGTCACAGCTCGGCCGCAATGGCGGGCCCGCACCCCAGGCCCTCTGACCGTCCCGGCCCGGACCAGGTACGTTCAGTGACGTGGCTGGATTCAGGATCGGACGCGGCCGGGACAACCGCACCCCGCAGCAGGCGCAACAGCAACCGCGGCAGCAGCCGTACGGCACACAGGCACCACCGCCGTACGGTCAGCAGTCATGGCCCCCGGCGGGAGGCAACGCGGCCCCGCCCCCGTACAACAACGGCGGCTACGGCAACGGCGGCCAGCCGGGGTACGGCGGCGTCCAGGGCGGCTACGGGCAGGGGCACGGCGGCGGTCACGGCAGCGGTCACGGCGGCAGCCACGGTGAGCCGGAGTACTTCGGCGACCCGTACCAGCACCCCCAGAATCCGCACCACCCCCACGGCTCCCCGCAGCCGGGCGACCCGTACGCCGACGCCCCCGGCCACACCCAGGCCTTCAGCATCGGCGAGGACCCGTACGGCCCCGGCGACACCTACCGCGCCGGCCAGGCCCCCGCCCAGCCCACGGGCCCCCGGCTGCCGTGGAAGCAGCTACTCAGCGGCATCGTGCTCCGCCCGGGACCGACGTTCTGGCAGATGCGCGACTACCCCGTCTGGGGCCCGGCGCTCATCGTCACCTTCCTGTACGGGCTGCTCGCGCTCTTCGGCTTCGACCAGGCCCGCGACGACGCGATCCACGCGACGATCTCCACCGCGGTGCCGTACGTGATCATCACCGGCGTCGGCTTCGTCCTCGGCGGACTGGTCCTGGGCATGGTCACCCACACGCTCGCCCGCCAGCTCGGCGGCGACGGGGCCTGGCAGCCGACCGTGGGCCTGTCGATGCTGATCATGTCGATCACGGACACGCCGCGCCTGATATTCGCGCTCTTCCTCGGCGGCGAGAACTCCCTGGTCCAGATTCTCGGCTGGGCGACCTGGCTGGCCTCGGCCGCGCTCTTCACCTCGATGGTGAGCAAATCCCACGACCTGCCGTGGCCGAAGGCGCTGGGCGCCTCCGCGATCCAGCTCATCGCATTGCTGTCGATCATCAAGCTCGGCACGCTCTGACACGGTCCCCGGCCCGCGCCCGGGGACAAACGGCTGAAGCCCCGGCACTTCCCGTGCCGGGGCTTCAGCCGTTCGTCCACACCGGGGGGCGAATCAGGCGTCGAGAACCTGCCCGCTGCGCCGTACGACGGGCTTCTCCACGCTCCACGGGAAGTTGATCCAGTTGTCGGTCTTCTTCCACACGTATTCGCACTTCACGAGGGAATGCGACTTCTCGTAGATGACCGCGCTGCGCACCTCGGCGACGTGATCGATGCAGAAATCGTGCACCAGCTTCAGCGTCTTTCCGGTATCGGCGACGTCGTCGGCGATCAGCACCTTCTTGTCGGAGAAGTCGATCGCGTTCGGAACCGGTGCCAGCATGACCGGCATTTCCAACGTGGTACCCACTCCGGTGTAGAACTCCACGTTCACCAGATGGATGTTCTTGCAGTCCAGCGCGTAGGCCAGTCCACCGGCGACGAAGACCCCGCCGCGCGCGATGCTGAGCACCACATCGGGCTCGAACTCGTCGTCCGCCACGGCCTGCGCCAGCTCACGCACCGCGCGGCCGAACCCCTCGTAGGTCAGGTTCTCGCGCTCGTCGGTCGTCCCGGCACCACTCATGTCAACGCTCATGTCACCGCTCACGGGGCATCACACCTGGGTCCGATGGAAATTCATGAAAGAACGCGAAGCGGTGGGCCCGCGCTGGCCCTGGTACCTCGACCCGTACCGCTCGGAGCCGTACGGGAACTCCGCCGGCGAGCTCAGCCGGAACATGCACAGCTGCCCGATCTTCATTCCCGGCCACAGCTTTATCGGCAGCGTCGCGAGATTCGACAGCTCAAGCGTCACGTGCCCGGAGAAACCGGGGTCGATAAAGCCGGCGGTCGAATGCGTCACCAGCCCGAGCCGCCCCAGCGAACTCTTCCCCTCCAGCCGCGAGGCGATATCGTCCGGCAGCGAAACGACCTCGTACGTCGAGGCCAGAACGAACTCACCGGGGTGCAGGATGAAGGCCTCGTCCCCGTCCGGCTCGACCATGCGGGTCAGATCAGCCTGCTCGACGGCCGGGTCGATATGCGGATAGCGGTGGTTCTCGAACACCCGGAAGTAGCGGTCGAGCCGCACATCAATGCTCGACGGCTGCACCATCGACGTGTCGAACGGATCAATGCGTACACGTCCGGCGTCGATCTCGGCCCGGATGTCCTTATCTGAGAGAAGCACGTCCCGAGGATACGCAGAACGCGCGGGCCCACCCCAATCAGGTCCGCCCGCGCGCCTGCCGTCAACCGCTACCGCCGCACGGAAACCACGGGCACGGCATGCCGCAGCCGCGCACAGCGCGGACAGCGGATGAGCCGCCCCGGACCGATCCGCCCGGCCCCGAGCTGCTGCATCGGGAACGTAGCGGTAGCGAAAACGTGCCCTTCGGCACAGCGGACGACGGTGCGCTCCATGGAGTCCATCAAGTCCCTTCCCCAACCAAACCGTGGACGAGACCGCCACATTAGGGGATGAACGGGACGCCGCTCCACGCGGCACTCCGACCCCCCACGCTACGCCCCAACTCCCGCCCCCCGCACCCGCGTCCACCCGCCCCTCACACCAAGAAGGCCCCACGGCTCAAACGCCGGGGACCTGGCATGGGGTACAGTGTGCGACGGTAGCCGCCGATCGGGCGGGCTGCTTTCGCGGGTGTAGTTTAATGGTAGAACATGAGCTTCCCAAGCTCAGAGCGCGAGTTCGATTCTCGTCACCCGCTCCACGATGAAGGCCCTGGTCAGAGACCAGGGCCTTGTTTGTTGTCTAGACCTCTCCGAGCTCGCGTGCCATTCGCGTGCCATACGCGCCATAACGGGACGTCAGATTGAGTTCTGGCGCACGCTCCGCGACCACGCGATATTGCGCACTCTCGAATATCAGGACGCGCATCGAGTGATCCACGTCACCTCCTTCGTGCGCTTTCCGGCGACGCCGGGAACGGAGGCAAGAGCTGGTGAACGGTGGCAGCCGCGCCGCCCTCCGGGCCCCGGGCAGCCACCGCACGCCGACGGCGAACGTCGGCGTCGATGTCGTCGGCGAGCTTGCGCTGGTGGGCCTTGGTGGAGTGCTGGTAGATCAGCTGGGCCCGCTCGGAGGACTGGCCTGCGCGGACCATCAGGTCTTTCAGCTCGACGAGGCCGCCGCCCGCGAACTCAAGGAGGAGACCGGCCTGCTCGTCGACCCGGCCGATCTCTCGCTCGTCCACGTCGTCCACGTCGAACAGGGCTGGGACCAGGCCGGCCAGCTCGTCGTCTTCGTCTTCGCCACCGAAACCTGGACCGGCGAGCTGATCAACACGGAGCCGAACAAGCACCTGACTGCTCAGTGGGTCGCCGCGAACCGCCTGCCCGAGCCCTCGTTCCCGACCACCATGCAGGCCCTGGCGGCGTACCAGAACGGAGGCCCCGTCCTTATCCCGCTACGGATGGCCAGGCATCACTGGGTGACGAGCGGGCTCCAGAGCCAGGCGTCGCACTGAGCAAGGTGCTCCACCGCCGCACCCACACAAGCCACGAGGCGCCTCCGGCCTGACCCCCGCCTGCCGGTGGTCGAGCGCTGCTGGAATCGACCACCGGCCGACGACGGTCCGGATCAGGCGGCGGCAGCGTTCCCATCACACAGCTCCAGCAGACCGGCGATCACGCCGCCGGCGCTCTCCCCGTTGCGGAGTCGGCTTCGAGCGGTGGTTCCGCCGATACGGAGTTCCAGCATGTCGGCGGTGACGCCATGGGCCCGCAGTTGTCCGACGGCGTGCGGGTGTCGCACCCCGATGATGGCCGCCCACCCGAGGACCTCGGCCCGGCCCACACAACCGGACTTGGCCCAGGCCTTCGCCAAACTCCATGCCGTATCGCGGTCGCAGCCCGGCAACGTAGACATGGCGAGGTCGAACACGAACGCCTCCACGCTCGGCTCAGCCTGTCGCTGACCGTTCCGTCGACGCTCCGGCCTGTTGGCGGTCCGGCTGGGTGACCGACGTTCCAGCCCCAGGTCGAGCCCCTCCTGCCGGGCGATGTCCGCCGCAGTAGCGGGCCTCGTGCGGCGACGGGGCATTCTCGCGGGTGACGGCTTTCCTTCCGCGGTTGCCACGGTGGGCTCGGAACGAAGGAGACGGTAGATCGCGGCGGCTTCCGCATCGTGGCTGAAGTCGGGCTGCATGGGACCTGCCTTTCAGAAGCCCGCTGTGTGCGGGCGTGCGAAAGGCCCCGTCCGATGTCGAACGGGGCCTGGAGAAGAGGTCGCAAGGCAACGTAAACCCGGAAGGCGGCGCCTCTCAGCGGGCATGAAAAAAGGGCGAGGAGTGAACTCCTTCGCCCTGCTGTTCGCGCTGCCGTTTCCGGGCACGCGAAAGCCGCTCCAAGCGTCTCACCAGAGCCCCCAGGGCACAAGGCCCTTCGCCCATCAGCAGCCGACAGGCAGGCAGGCGCTCCGGGCGCGCGACTGGACGCCGTCCGGGGGCCAATCCACCGCGGCTACGGCCTCCCAAACAAGTCCGTCGCGCGGCAAGGCCCAGAGTTGAGCCCCCACTCCATCGCCGAACTCGCCCCCTGGCCGGCCCGGTGGCTCGTACCGCGCTCGGTGATCGTTCTCGCCTGCAGAGTGAGAGGCTGGTCGTCAGCCGAGCGGGCCCAGACCTCACGACGACGGCCACGAAATCGCTAGCACCGCCACACCTACTGGGCACGTGCCCCATCCGTGCCCTTCAGGGCGGTAAACAGCGGTCAACGCAGGTATCTCAAGGCCAGCGAGACCCCCATCCGCGAGGACGTTTCCGCAGGTCAGAGCTCGAATGATAGAGATGGGCTCCGGTGATTCCCAAGTTTATGGCGCGGGTTCGATTCCCGTCCTCCGCTCTTCTGTGAAGCCCCAGGTCAGCGACCTGGGACTTCGTCGTTCTCCAGGGTGGTGCCGACCGACGGGGCCGCGGCGTGGTGGAGTTCGGCGAGGAGGATCTCGGCGGCCTGGGTGGCGTTGTCGGCGTGGACGGCGCGGGCCATGGCCATGCGGGCGGCCTCGGGCGTGGTGGCGGGCGGGACGACCATGAGGGAGAAGTGGTCGTTGTCGCCGCGGGTGATCAGGACGGTGTCGTCGCCGACGGGGAAGGAGTCGAGGTGCACGACCCGGTCGTCGACGACCAGGCGGGTCGGGATGACGTTCCAGGCCGAGGCGTCCAGACCTACCCGGGTGAGGGGTCCGAGGTGTTCGGTCAGGGCGGTGATCAGCGGCGGGAGCTCTCGCTCCACGTCACGTGAGCGCGGCCACCAGGCCCCGTCGAGCAGGCTCTGCCGGGACCCCGTCGTCTCCAGTCGGAGCAGTGCGATACCCGGTCCGACGGCCCGGTGGATCTCGTCTGGCAGAAGGCGCGGGGGCGCGTGGGGAATGCCTGTGTCGGTCATGGCCGGGCCGTCCGTCCACGGGCGGTCCGCTGCCGCTCCGACCGGTGCTACGGCGGAAGCCGAACCGGTGAGCGGGGCGGCGGCCCCGTTCTTTCACCGTACTCCGGAAGGACTCACGGACGTGCCGCTCCCCGCCGCAGAACCGATCGGCGCCGGGCCTTCGGACGTACCGTGGACGTACAGAGACACGACCAGCCTGGCCTTCGACGGGAAAGGACGATGCCGCCTTGGACCGCAACGAGCCGGAAGCCGAAGCCCTGCCGCCGCCCGGATACGCCGAAGTCCGCATCGTCGCCGCCACCCCGGACGCCGCCCGGATGGTGGCCGATGTCCTCCGTCACTGCTTCGCCGGTGACGAGCAGCGCAGCTACCCCGCCCCTGGCGGGGGCACCCGCCTCCATCTCACCGTCGACACCGCCCACACCGCCGAACCGGCCCGGTCCTGGCTGGCCACCAGCAGGCCCCCGAGCGGCACCGGGCCCCACTCCCAGGAACCCTGATCAGTCAACCGGGCCGTCGGGCGCGCGTGGCGGCCCCGGCCGCCGCGGAGCATCCTGGAAGCCGCACCGCGATGCCGAGGGATCGGCCAGTCGGCACCGGACCAGGGTGTTGCCCCGCTGCCCGCCTGGAGGCCCCCGGATGACCGTCGGACCGCACGAGGACGGGGGCCCCGACCGCTCGGAGAGCTTCGGGGAGGTGCTGCTGGGCGGATTCCTGGACCACGCCCACGCGCTGCCGCCCGATCGGGTGGGGCCGGCCCTCTTCGACGTCCTCGCCCGGATCGGCGGCCGGGACCCGCAGATCCTGCTCCAGGACTACGGGCAGCGGAGCCTGATCCCCCTCGCCGGGGACGGACTGGCTGACGGCGATCCCGTACCCATCGACGGTTCGGCGGCCGGTCACTGCTTCCTCACCTCGCGTTCTGTCGAGGTGCCGGTGGTCGAGGGGGTGCGGGTCCACGTCCCGCTGCTCGACGGCGGCGACCAGGCCGGCGTCCTGGCCGTCACCCTCGACGCGGTCGACGACGACGCCCGCCGCCTCCTGCGCAGGCTCTCCGCCCTGGCCGCCGACACCATCCGGACCAAGAACGGCTACACCGACCTCTTCTTCCGCACCCGCCGGGGCGAAGCGATGAGCGTCGCCGCCGAGATCCAATGGTCGCTCCTGCCACCGCTCGCCATGACGATGCCCCACGTCGCCGTCGCCGGAGTCCTGGAACCCGCCTACGACGTGGCCGGCGACAGCTTCGACTATGCCCTGAACGGCGACGTCCTCCACCTCGCCATGATCGACGCCATGGGCCACGGCCTCGACGCGGCGACCATGGCGACGGTCGCCATCGGCGCGTACCGGCACGCCCGCCGCACCAGTGTCGAACTCTCCGAGATCTACCTCTTCATGGACCAGGCCGTCGCCGAGCAGTTCGCCCCCGACCACTTCGTCACCGCCCAGATGCTGCGGCTCGACACCGGCACCGGCCTCCTCCAGTGGGTCAACGCCGGACACCCCGCCCCCATGCTGATCCGCCACCACCGTGTCGTACGCCGCCTCGACAGCCCCACCACCCTCCCCGTCGGCTTCGGCGGAGACCAGCCGCAGGTCAGTGAGGTGGCGCTCGAACCCGGGGACCGGATCCTCTGCTTCACCGACGGCCTGATCGAGGAACACGAGAGCGGGCAGGAGGAGTTCGGCGAGGGCCGGCTGATCGACTGGGTCCACCGGCTGGACCGGGCCGACCGGAATGTACGGGCCGTGGCACGCGACCTCTCCCACACGCTCAGAAGGGCCCGCGGCGGGGTCACCACCGACGACGCGACCCTCGTCCTCATCGAGTGGCGCGGACGAGGGCGACGGGGACCCGGCGCGTCCGGCTTCGCCGCGGAGTACGTTGGAAGTACCGGGAGCACTTCGTACACCCGCTGTCACGCGGACGTCGTTCCCGGCGCTCACTAAGCCGGGGCGCCCCGGGCGCCCCGGGGACGGGTCCCGGTCTCATGACCAGCACCACTGCTCCCACCCGTCAGGCGCGCCTGGCCCTGACCCCGAACACCGCCGTGGTCGGCCTGCTGGACGGTGCCTGGTGGCCGTACTCACGCGATCTCGCCGACGAGTTGCTTCCCCTGGTGGAGGCTTTGCGGGACCGCTTCGGACGCGTCACGCGCATCACCGCGAACCCGGCCTCCTGGCCTGTTGCTTTGCGTAAGGTCCCCGTCGGCGGCTACGCCGTGCACGTGGGCTGGTTCGCCGGCCAGGCCCCCGACACGATGATCCTGCTCTCGTACAGCCTCGGCCGCTGCGACCTGCTCGTGATCCCGCCGGAAACCGAATCCGCCTCCGCCGCGCGCCTCATGGCCGCCGCGTCCGCCCCGGGCAACGTCCGCACCACCGGCTCCCTGATGTCCGAGGAGCACGAGACAGATCGCCTCCTGCGGGAGGAAGGGGCCCGTGAGGACGCCTGGGAGACGGACGGTGGCGCCTCCCCGCAGCCCCGGCTCCGCCCCCGCCCCGTCGTCGGGGCACGCATGATCTACCTGCCCCACAGCGTGCGGAGATGACACCTGCTGCGGCCCGCCCTCCGATCCCGTGCCCCATCCATGCCCTTGGTGGCGGTGAACAACGGTCAAAACGGGTGCCCATCGAGCCGATGGAAAGCCGACACAAGGACGCGTTTTCCCAGGTCAGGCGCTAGATGATCGAGACGGGCATCGGTGATTCCCAAGCTCAGAGCGCGAGTTCGATTCTCGTCACCCGCTCTTCCACGGAGCCCCAGGTCAGCGACCTGGGGCTCCGTCGTTGTCCAGCCCTTCGGACAGCCTCGCGCCCTTCCTCCGGCACGGGCGGGGGCCATGGTTCGTTCGCTCGGAGGGCAGCGAGGATCGCCGCCCCGGCCATCAGGACAGCGCTGATCACCGAGGCGGTCCGACCTCCCGGGCAAAGGTGTCGAAGGCCGCGCTCCGCAGGCAGTTCGCGATGCCCGGCGGGAGGGCTGCGGCGGTCTCGTCCGCGCCGCCGAGGGTGCCCTTCGCAATCTCCAGCGTTTCGGGCGTGAGGTCGTCGGGAGCCGTGGCGGACAGTTCCGAACGGTGGACGGCGGTGCAGATGCCGCCCAGGAGTGCGATGCCCAGGGCACCACCGAATTCGGCCGAGGTCTCGGCGAGGGCCGAGGCCGCCCCGACCCGTTCCGGGGGCGCGGCGGAAAGGATCACCTCGGTGACGACGGCCACACCGCTGACGAGGTGGCCGATTCCCGAGTCGCATGGAGCGCAGTCAGCGTGACGCAGCCGACGGTCGCCACGAGCAGCCCTCCTGCGACCACGTTGTGCTTGCCGACACGGGGAGCGGTCACGGTGGCCGGCGCGATGCCCGACTCCCGCCGAGGTCAGCTGTCATATCGTCCCTGCCGGGCGCGGCTGCTCATCTGTCCGGCCGAGCCACAATTTGCCGCAAACTCATTGCAGCCGTGGCTGATTCCCTCATGAATTCCATTGCTACGGTAAAAGATATGTGGACGTTCCTCTATTCACTTTGCAAATGGTAATGCCCTGCTGATAGACATGACGCACCGGTGCAGGCCACGGCGACCGGACGGCGGGCCCCGGGAAGCGGCGGAGTCCAGCTCGTGAAGTGCGGTGCGACCGAGCGATGTTGACCGGACCGGCGACTGACACGAGATGGTGACCGACACCTGCTTGACCATCGCGCGCTCGACGTTGGGTACAGCAACGGCACGGCGCACCAGCCGCCGGTCAGGGCCACGGACGCCGTCGGAGCCATCGGCGGACGCCGGGGCATTGGAAAGAGACGTTTACGGAGCGGGGGGACCGTGTCCAAGTGGGACATCAAGCCGGATGGTGTTCGCGGAGTTCTGAGCAGGACGGGCGAGGTCGGTGGTGAGTTCGAGGAAGAGTTCACCTCGTACGACGAAGACCTGCTGGGGGCCGCGACGAGTGCGGGAACGATGGTTCTGGGCGGGACCGAAATCCCCAAGGGCGGTGCGTTCGGTCCCGTGGCTCAGGCGCTGCAGGAGTTCCAGAACCATACGAGCGGCGACTTGAAGTTCCTTGCCGTCCGGACGGGGAAATCCATCACCGGGGCGCGCTTGGCCACTGAGGAGTACATCAAGGGCGACCTGGAGATGGCGAGGAACAAGCAGGAGCAGTATTCCAAGGCTCCGACTCCGGAAGAGCTGAAGGGCCTCAAGAAATGATTGACCTGGAGAAGATTCCGACCTTCACAGGCGATCTGGAGACCTTGGAGACGCAGGCGACTTCACTGAAGACGACCGCCTCCAGTATTCGTGGCACGGGCAAGGACACTCACAACGCTTTCCAAGCTCTGGACGCGGTCTATGACGCTCCCGAGCAGGAAGAGTTACTTAATTCGACCATCCCGGTCCGGGACGGGGCGGATGAGTTCGCGAAAAAGCTGGAGTCCGTCAGTGGTGCGTTGACGGAGTTCGCGTCGACCGCCCGTCCGCTGGTGACCAAGATGAAGCAGCTCCGCGAGGATGCGGAGAGGTTCGTCGCGGAGAACAAGGAAGACGACGACTGGCAGAAGGATCAGGACAAGATCGACGAGAACGCGCGTCTTGTCCGTGAGGTCGGCACGACATGGGTGGCGTTCCAGGGCGTCGAGCGTGATGCGGCCAACAAAATCACTTCGTTGGTGGGCGGTACGCGCTTCGTTGTCGATGACGGGTCACACAAGGCCGGCATGTACGGCTTCAAGGAAAGCGACGTCAAGGACGCCACGGAAACACCCTGGGGAACGGTCGACGAGCGTGAATACACGGGTCTGCGGGCTGCGTGGGAGTGGACGAAGGACCACGTCGGCGGCGGACTGAAGGGGTTCTTCGTCGATGGCGTCTGGGGCACCCTCAAGGGCCTGGGAAGCATGGTCAACGTGTTCGACTGGGATAATTTCAAGAACACCTGGTCAAGCATCGGCAATACCTTTGGAGGTGTCAGCGCCTACCTCATCACCCCCTACGACTGGGCCATGGACAAGATGTTCGGTCCGGTCGACCACAGTGACCGCGAGAAGCAGAAGGCGGTTCTGCGTAACTTCAGCAAGTCGCTGGTCGCATGGGACGAGTGGGACAAGGATCCTTCACGGGCGGTCGGGGCGGTGCTTTTCAACGGTGCGACGCTCGGTTCAGGCTCGTTACTCAAACTCGGCAAGGCCGGAAAGCTGGGTGTGGGCGCAGAGGCCGTGACAGCGCTGGGGAAGGCGGGCGTGCTCGTCGATCCGATGAGTTACCTGGGCAAGGCAGCGGGTGTCACCAAGCTGAAGGTCGGCGACTTCATGGAGGGCCTGAAGGCCAGCCAGGCCGGTATCGACGACATGGCCCGCAACGCACCCACCGGGGTTCCGTCTCCCGGCCGTGAATACATCGACCACGCGGGCAACAAGCGCATCATCGGCGACGACGCGTACATCAGGGACGAGCACGGCAATGTCGTTCCCGATACCCACCCCGTCCCGGAGCCGCACAAGGACGACTTGCCCAACACGCACGAGACCATCCCCGGCGAGGAGAAGGTGCTCGAGGGCGCGGGCGGACCCGGCCGCGCGGAGAACTCGGCGAGCCACCCGACCAACTCGGCGCACCCAGGAAGCGCGGCGCCCCACACCCCGGGCAGCACGGCCGACAACACAGTCCGCAACAGCCACACGACACCAGGCGGCAATGGCTCCGGGCCTCCCGGGGGCACTGGCACCAGCGCAACGGGCGGTGGAACCGCCACCCATAGCGAGCCCAGCACAACCGGCGGAGACGGCCATGGCGTCGGCTCGGGCCTCCCCCACGAGGGGGATAGCGGGAGCCACGATGCCTCGGGCGGCTCCGACACAGGCAGCCACGGCGACGCACCCAATTCTTTGCAAAGTGGTGCGGGACACCCGCCGATGGACCCCAAGGCCGTCGACGAACGCATTACGGAGTTGGACGACCGGAGGGGAGGACAGGGCCACGCGCCAGGCCGGCACCTCTACCCGAACGACCAAGTCCTGACCGACCGGCTCGGCACGGTTCTCCGAGACAATAACGGGGCACCAAAAATGTACGGGCCGAACTCGAACTATCCGGGGCTGGTAAAGTCGGAAAACAACATCGACCCATTGACCGGTACTGCGGTGGACGGTGTGACCGGCGGCGCACACCGAGTCGGCGCGTTCGCGACGCGTTTCGACAATGCGGAAGACATGGTGCGCGCCGACGCCTACTTCCGCGAAGAAATGGCGCGTACCGGAAGTGAGCCGATGGAGACACCGATCAGTGATGTGCTCGGGCCCGGTGCCGAGAGTCGATTCACCGGCTATTATCGCGACCCTGCCAACCTGAACGAATTCAAGCCGGTGAATTTTGAGGGTGGAACCATCGTACCTGTGTACCGACTGCTCCCCGACGGGCAGTACCGCCTGCACACCATGTTCGCCAACCCGGCCCGCGGTCGGCATCCGTAGAGAAGGATTCCAATGGACGCACGCTTCAAGAATTTCATCAGAGTGAACCTGGACCTTGAGCGAGGATATGAGACAAGTGGCGACCTGAGGCCCACTTTGTTGAGCTTCAGCGATTCCTACGTTGATTTGATCCGCACAGGATTCGAGGAGATCATTTCAGACGAATCCTTTGGGCCGGCCGAATACGAGCGACTGACTGATATCGAATTTCCCGACAGGGAAACCCTGCAATCCTATCTTCGCGGCATGTACGATTATCTGTTCAACGATGCACCGGAGCAGCCACTGCCGCCCGGTTAGCCAAGTGCGGGACTTCGAAACCCTTCCCGAGGGCCGACACTGTCGCGGAGCAGAGGAGACCGGGCTCAAGGCGCCCGACGTCAGCGACGAGCAGAGGTCAGGCCTCACCAATGCGGTGCTCGGCTGGTACCCGACCTGGCCCACGTTGTCCTGAGGAAAACTTCATGACCAAGGACGTGATCGCGCTCACCGAGCGCATGCCGGATGCGCTGAGTGTGCTGGCCGGCCTGCTCGCGGGCGGCCCGGATCTGCTGGTCGAGACTGCCGGTGAGGGGGCCGTGGTCCAGCTGTGTGATGCCGGGGGGCGGCCGCTCGTCTCGATCGAGGTGCCGCTGCTGCTCCAGGCGCGGGGTGAGGCGGCTCGGCTGCTGGGGCCCGGCTTCGAGCCGTCCGGCGGTGGTCCGGCGTGGTGGGTCGAGGCCCGTGCCGCCGCGGGGGTTCCCCAGGCCGAACAGCTCGCGGGCGCCTTCGCAGCCCGGCTGACCCTGCTTCTGGGCGGCAGGGTTTGGCCGTCGGATGCCCCCGGCACCGTCGGTGCGGCCAGCCCGGTCGATGTCTCCGGCATCACCGCCGTACCGGCTCCCGCCGCTGCCCAGCCGGCCGTCGACATGCTCACCGACAAGGCTGCCGTTGTCCTCCAGGACCGGCCGGTCGTCCCCATGACCAGCTGGCTCTCCGAGGCACTGCGGGCCACCGTGGACAGCGACCGGTCCCTTCAGATCGTCACCCCGCCGCACAGCCGGCTCTCCCTGCCCACCCGCACGCTGCTGCAGTCCACCTCCTCGCGCTGGGTGGTCCAGGACGAACGGTGCGGCTACTACGACGGACTGACCGGTGCAGTGCTGCGCTGGCAGGGCGACGCCTTCTCCCCGGTCCGGGATGCGAACGGGGAGACCCTGGTGGCGGACGCCTTCGCAGAGGTTCGGCCCAGCGGCGAGCGTCAGCTCGTCGTTTTCTTCCGGACCCTGCACGCTCCCCGGGCGGACCTCGTTCTCGGCGGCGCGCTGGAAGCCGCCTGGCAGGCGCTGGCGGGCGGCCCGCCGACCGGCTGGGGAACGTCGGAACCGGCTGGTCTGTCCTGGTCGAAACGACAGCTGACCGAGCTGGCGTACGGGCGTGCCCCGAAGCCCACCTGGATGGTGGTCGTCGGCGCCCCGGACCGTCCCGCCCTCGCCACCCTGCGCGTGATCCGCACACCGGAAGGCGTCGAGGAGGACATCACCCTCACAGTGGGCTACGGACCCGGCGAGAAGCCGCCCCTGGAAGCACTGCCGGAACTGGCCGACGACCTGGTGACCCGGCACGGGCTGAAGACCATGCTGTGCCAACTCCGCTCGGCACGCCAAGACTTGAGCGCCCCACCCCACTTCGAAGACCCACCACTGCCCTACGCCTTCGTACTGGGTCCCGACGAGGTCCGGGAGGCAGGGCGCGATACCGCGAGCAGAACACCGCTCGAGGAACGCCCGGTGCGACTGGGGCCGGACGCCCGCCCCGGCTTCTACTACCCGCTCGGGGACGGAGAGACCGCCGAGAGCTGGCACGCGCTCGAACAGCTGGTGCGCCATGTGCGGGGTGCACCGTCCGCCTGAGCAGTCACACCCGCACAAAGAGGTCCGGCTCCGTGGGTCCACGGGCCTCGGCTGTACCGTGTCCGCCGTGACGGAAGAGAACGAATGGGGGCTGCGGCCACTCGCGCCAAGCGAAGCCGACCGCCTCCGTGGGCTCGCCGCAGCGGTTGCGGCGGACCTGGCCCGGTCCGGGCTCGTCGTATCCGGCCAGCAGAATCAGCATCGGGAAGCGTCGGTAGGCGGACTGAGAGTCGAAGTGGATGAATTCGACGACGCCGCAGGCGGCATCTGGCTCCACTGGGAGGTACACCCTTCCCTCCGGGAAGCAACAATCGAGGCTCTCCGGGGACAACGACTCGATGACCCGGTGGTCGCGGCAGCGGGTCGCATTCAGGAACGAATGGCGTCGACGATCCTCTGCATGCTGGGGGCACTCGGGTACGTCGCGGAGGCGAGCGATGACGACTACCGGCCCCTTGCGGTCAAGGTGCTCTCGGCCGCCATCTGAACAACTGCCGCGCCCCTGGGCAACGCAACGCACACCCCTACCACTTTGTCCGGGCCGGGCCTCTGCTGACGTCCCTCGGCGTCGCCACGCCCGTTCCGCACCGTTCAATCGCCAGATCACTTCACCTCATTCCGGAGAACCCATGACCGTGAGCAAGAACATCAACAACCCTGTGGGCATGGGCGGCGGCCAGCGCAAGAGGCTGTCCCGCGCCGAACGGGAGAACAACGGTCCGCACCGCAACCTCGACCGTCAGGGTGCCGCCGACCGGAAGGCGGAGCTGGTGCGCAAGATGCGCGAGAAGGCCGGCGCGGCCGAGGGTGCCGAGGGTGCCGGGCTGACGGGTGACGGCAACGCGCAGAGCTGACGACCGCCGCCGGAGGGCGGCACCGCACGCAGCAGGGCCGGAACCACGACGCGCGGTTCTGGCCCTGCCGCCGTCCCGGGGCCCTGCTGCCGTCCAGGGGCCCTGCTGCGTACCGGGCCCCGCGGCGACCGCGGCATGTTCGACATGGCGCACGGCATTCTCAAGTACGGCAGAGACATGCCCGAGGTAAATGAATATCTATGTCGGCGGTCTCAGACTTTGACAGCCCTTACCGGGAGAGTTCCTGCCGCAGCGCGCACGGGAATTAAATGTGACACGCACAATCCGCCGCGGCGTGCTACTGTCGGACTCAGTTGCAGTTTTGGTACCCAAAAAAACTTCAAGCGTCTCCGGTCAGCCTTCGGGCCGCAGGGAAGCGCTTTGTATTTCCGGTCATTTTCCGGGCGGGCATCATCGCGGCGACACGGTTTCCGTACAGTGCGGATTCCGGTGTACTGCCCAAAGGAGATATGACATGGCTACTGGCACCGTGAAGTGGTTCAACGCGGAAAAGGGTTTCGGCTTCATCGAGCAGGACGGTGGCGGTCCTGACGTGTTCGCGCACTACTCGAACATCGCCGCCCAGGGCTTCCGCGAGCTGCAGGAGGGCCAGAAGGTCAGCTTCGACATCGCGCAGGGCCAGAAGGGCCCGACGGCCGAGAACATCGTTTCCGCCTGACGCTGACGCGTAATTCGTAGCTGGGGCCCGCATCCCTCGGGGTGCGGGCCCCAGCTACACGCTTTTCTGCAGCACACTGTCGAGGGGCGCACCCACTTCGGAGACGTGCCCGGCGATGCACCGGATTCTTTTCGCACGCCATCCTCCACTTCTGCTTACGTCGACACGGATTTCCCGTGAGCCACGTTCGCATTCCATTCGGTCCGTGCCTGTGATTCACCGCGCTGCTCCTACGCCGGGAATTCCTTGATGCGTGCCGTATCAAGGAAGGTTCTTCATGAACCCCACAAACACGAACAGCCGTTCCTCCCGCGCCCGCCGAGGCGGCGGCCCCGGGTACGACTCCCCTGCTGGTTCGACCCGGGGCAGTCGCTTCGGTTCGTCCACCCCGAACCGTTCGTCCGCCCAGAACCGTTCGTCCGCCCAGAACCGTTCGGCGGGTCCGAACCGTTCGGCGGGTCCGAGCCGTTCGGGTGGCCGACGGCCCGCCGCGATGCAGGGCGAGTTCGCCCTGCCCGAGACGACCACTCCGGCACTGCCCGCAGTCGACGTGTTCAGCGACCTCGACATGCCGAGGAGCCTGCTGACCACCCTCACCGCGCAGGGCGTCACCGCGCCGTTTCCGATCCAGGGCGCGACGCTGCCGAACTCTCTGGCGGGCCGTGACGTTCTGGGCCGCGGCCGGACCGGCTCCGGCAAGACTCTCGCCTTCGGCCTGGCTCTGTTGGCCCGCACCGCCGGACAGCGCGCCGAGCCCCGTCAGCCGCTGGCCCTGGTCCTGGTACCCACCCGGGAGCTCGCCCAGCAGGTCACCGATGCCCTCACCCCGTACGCCCGGGCGGTGAAGCTGCGCCTGGCCACCGTCGTCGGCGGGATGTCGATCAGCCGGCAGGCGACCGCGCTGCGGGGCGGCGCCGAAGTCGTCGTGGCCACCCCCGGTCGCCTCAAGGACCTCATCGACCGCGGCGACTGCCGACTGAACCAGGTCGCGATCACCGTCCTGGACGAGGCCGACCAGATGGCCGACATGGGCTTCATGCCGCAGGTCACCGCGCTCCTGAACCAGGTCCGCCCCGAGGGCCAGCGCATGCTGTTCTCCGCGACCCTGGACCGTAACGTCGACCTTCTGGTCCGTCGCTACCTCACCGACCCCGTCGTCCACTCCGTGGATCCCTCCCAGGGGGCGGTCACCACGATGGAGCATCACATCCTGCATGTGCACGGTGCCGACAAGCACCGGTTGACGACGGAGATCGCGGCGCGCGACGGCCGGGTGATCATGTTCCTGGACACCAAGCACGCCGTCGACCGCCTCACCCAGGACCTCCTCGCCAGCGGTGTCCGGGCCGCCGCCCTGCACGGAGGCAAGTCGCAGCCGCAGCGCACCCGCACCCTCGCCCAGTTCAAGTCGGGGCACGTGACCGTCCTGGTCGCGACGAACGTCGCGGCGCGCGGCATTCACGTCGACCACCTCGACCTCGTCGTGAACGTGGACCCGCCGACCGACCACAAGGACTACCTCCACCGCGGCGGCCGTACCGCGCGGGCCGGCGAGTCCGGCAGTGTCGTCACCCTGGTCACCAACAACCAGCGCCGCGACATGACACGCCTCATGGCGGCCGCCGGCATCGTGCCCCAGGCCACCCAGGTCCGCTCGGGCGAGGAGGCGCTCCACCGGATCACCGGCGCCCGCACCCCCTCCGGCATCCCGGTGACGATCACCGCGCCGGCACCCGAGCGGCGCAAGCGCGGCACGGCCTCCCGGGGTCGACGCAGCCCCGCTGCGGCTGCCCGGCGCGCGAGCGGGCGGAACTCCGCCTTCGACGCGGCGGCCTGAACACCGCGTGATCCGGAAGCTGACCCATCTCTGCAGGAGGTACGTCGTGACACTGATCCAGCTGCAGCCGCCCTCGGCGAACGCCACCCCCGTGGCCGAGGCGGCGTTCGACACCATGAACACGGCCGGGCCGCAGGTCTGCGACGACATGACCGTCGAGGTGGCCCTGTCCGTCATGGCCAGCGACAGGACCGGACACCTGAGGGTCTGCGACGACGACGGCCTGTGCACCGGACTGGTCACCCAGGCCCAGCTCACCACCGTCCGCAGCAGTTCCGCCTACACGGACCGGCTCCAGTTGCGCGACATCCTCGGGGAGCACGGGCCGCACACCTCGCCCGCCACCCTGGTGGCCGAGCACGGCACGCACCTCCGTCGGCCCGCTACCCCGTCCGCCGGGGACGAGCGGGCCGGCGCGTCGGGCGTCCCCGCCCTGGCCCTCTGAACCCTCTCGCCCGGCGGAACAACTCCTTCCCTTCTCTCTGATCCCTGTGAGGCATCGTGCGCTGTGTCATCGCCCGCTTCCCGTTCGAACTCACCAGGAACGGCGTCCTGGACTCCATGAAGGACATCAAGCCCGAGGAGGTCGTCGGCGAGTCCGTGACCATCGGCCGCCGCACCTACCCGGTCAAGCAGGTCGGCCAGGTCATCACCCGCCAGGACCGCCGCGACTTCAGTGCCGACGAGGTCGTCCGGGCCATGACCAAGCTCGGCTTCACCTGCCACGGCCTTCCCCAGCCGAGCGCGCCCACCCGCGCCCTCAGCCCGCACCAGCACGCCTCCGTGATGCTCGGCGGCCCGGTGGTCCCTCCGACCGCCTGATCGTTCGCGTCTCGTTCGGCTGCCCGCTCGGCTGATCGTTCGGCCGGGCGAAACATACGCGGACGACCGAACAGCCCAGAGGGCCCGACCGGCACACGCCGGTCGGGCCCTCTTCTGTACGAGTGAGTTCCTGGGTTCCTCCGTGCGGCGCGAGGTCAGTGGTCGGAGTAGCTGAAGTCGCCCACGGTCCAGGCGCTGACCTCCGCGATCGAGACGCGGTACATCCCACCCGTCTCCGGGATCCCCACCGCGCCCTGGAGGATCCGCGCCATATGGAAGTGCAGATATTCGGGCGGCCCCTCCTCCCGCGTCGTCGCGGTGAACATGGCGGAGAACTCGCCCAGGCGGGACGAGTCCGTCAGGACTTCCGCCACCCGTTGCCGCCACACGGCTTCGGGGGCCAGCCGACCGGTGATGACAGCGCCACCGGTGACCACAGTCAGGGACATCTGATTGCTGTGCCCGGACTCCACCAGCGCGGCGACGTCAACGAGCAGCTCGTCAGGCTTCGACATGAAAGCCGATCCTAATCACGAGTCGGCCCGTCCCCCACCGTTCCCGCTGTCGAGCAGGACGGACAGTCGCCGCCCTCCGCCAGGAGACCCGGCGGGCGACCACGGTCGTTCTGGCGAGCCGGTTGGCCACGGGCCCGTCCGATGTCTCCGGCAAGGCCGATTACCTCCTCACGGGACACGCGAAAATCTCTGTTCGCCGGAGTAGACATTGGGTGGTGGCGTGGCTATGGTTTCTCTCGTACCCAGAGAGACAGCAGGGCCTGGCAGAGAAGAACTGCCGGCAGTGCATGTAGTTCGCAGGACGGTGCGGTGGTGGAGTTTCGAAGCCAGGGTTGTTGCAGGACGGCGACGGGACTGACGGCCGGACCGGGTGGCCCGCAACGAGGGGCCGCCGGAGCGGGACCACTGTCATGGAAGGTGCGGTCCCGTTAGTGCAGTTCGCAGTACCCAGCAGTGAAGTGACAGAGCGGTACCTCGGTGAAGGCGTCGGCTGCGGACGCGCGCACCGGGAAGCAAGTAGTCGATCACCGAGGGAAGAACGGAGGAGCCCACGCCATCAGGATCGCCCGGGCCGGAGCAACGAGCCCGGGTACCGCAGGACATCGATAGCGAGGTGGTCCACGGTCAAGCAACCGCGATCCCCGCAATCCCGACAGCAGCCAGGTCGGGCACGCGGACACAGAATGCCGGTGCAGTAGCAGTATCAGGACCGGCAGGTGGTGTAGTAGTTCCTTCGGGGCCCTGGTGCCGTACGGCATCAGGGCCCCTCCATGCGTTCCACAAGAGAGGTGCCAGTGACAGCAGACGACTCGTACGGCCGACTTGACGACGACGACTACCCCGCCTTCACGATGGGCCGGGCCGCCGAGATGCTCGGCACGACCCAGGGCTTCCTCCGCGCCATCGGCGAAGCCCGTCTGATCACCCCCCTGCGCTCGGAGGGCGGACACCGCCGCTACTCCCGCTATCAATTGCGCATCGCCGCCCGCGCCCGCGAACTGGTCGACCAGGGCACGTCCATCGAGTCCGCCTGTCGCATCGTCGTCCTGGAAGACCAGCTCGAAGAGGCGCAACGCATAAACGCCGAGTACCGCCGCGCCGCCGAAGCGGCAAAGCCGCCGACCGAGGACTGAGGCGGTGCGGGTCCGCCGGACACCGGCGGACCGGAAGCGTGAGGCAAGGCATGAGGCGTGGCTGCGGGAGCTGCGAAGCGTTCCACCGCGGAGTTCGGCTTCGCCGCTCAGGACGGCAACGCGCGTAGGGAGCTCGGGGCGCGAGCTCGGTTCTCGTCACGCGCTCCATGACGAAGGCCCTGGTCTCCGGGACCAGGGCCTTGTTCGTTTTCCATCCTCAGGCGGGCTGCGGGGCGGGCGTCGTCGGGGCGGCCGTGGGGGTGCGGGTCTCGCGTATGAGCAGGAGACCGTTGGCCACCATCAGCGTGGCGGTCAGGCAGTGGACGCCGAACGCCATGGCCATGGAGCCGTCGTGGGCCAGCACGTTGGCCATGTCGCCGTAAGCGGCCAGGGCCTCGACCAGCAGGGCCCAGCCCAGCGCCCGACGGTGCCCCGTCACCAGCAGGACGGCCAGGACCAGGGCCAGGACGACGTCGCGGACGCCCTTGATGATCAGGAAGCCGCCGCCGTCGCCGGACGGCCAGCTCGGCAGGCCGAAGCTCGGCGCCGTCGTCTCCGGGCTCAGGATGTACTCCGTCCCGAACCAGAGGACGAAGAAAATGAAGGCAGCTGCCAGGACGGTGTTGATCTTCTTCAGCGACATGGTTCTTCTCCTTGCGGAACGTCGTAGACGTGGTGGGTGGCGGTGCTGTCGCTGTCAGACAAGGGCGGTGACCAGCAGGGCGAAGGCGGCGACGATCACGGCGACGCGGACGTAGTGGTAGCGCTCCCAGCGGTGCAGCTGCTGCTTCCAGTCGGCAGGCCGGTTCTCGGGGGTCCAGGTCTTGCCCCGGTTGTTGATCGGGACGAGCAGCAGCATCGACATGATCACGCTGAGGATCAGCAGGCCGGCGGCGGTGACGACGAGTCCGGCGCCGGGGTGGTGCCATCCGGCGGCGGCCCAGATCGCACTGAGGACGAGCGAGCCGATGTACCAGAACGGCATGAGCGCGCCGAGCATGCGGCCGCCGTGGGAGTGGCCGAGCTGGGCGCTGTGCTCGGGAAGGGCGTTCAGGATGCGGCTCATGATGAAGGCGACGGAGAACTCGACCCCCACCATCAGGCCGACGACGACGGTGGTGACGACCTGGAGTGTGCTGAGCATGACGGTTCCCCCGTTTTCTAGCGGCGCTAGGTGACGAGGCAACGCTAGTACTGCTGACGCTCGATTGTCTAGCGGTGCTAGGATCGGGTCATGTCAGTACAGGAACGCAAGGAGCGCGAACGGGCGGCCCGCAAGCGTCTCATCGTGGCCACGGCCCGTGAACTCGCCGAGCAGCAGGGCTGGGACGCGGTCACCACGCGCCGGCTCGCCGAGCGCATCGAGTACAGCCAGCCCGTCCTCTACAGCCACTTCCGCGGCAAGCGGGAGATCATCGGCGCCGTCGCCCTGGAGGGCGCGGCCGAACTGGCCGCAGCGGTGCGGGCCGCGACCGCCGCCGAGGACGGCCCGCGGGCCCGGGTCGCCGCACTGGCCCGCGCCTACCTCGACTTCGCCGCCCGCCACCCGGCGGTCTACGACGCCTTGTTCCAGCTCGACGGCGGTCTGGCGTACGCGCGGGAGGACACCCCCGAGCCGTTGAAGGACGCCTTCGCCGCACTGATGGAGACCCTGGCCGAGGTCTCCGGGGACGGCGTCGAACCGGGGACGTTCACCGAGACTTTCTGGGCCGCCCTGCACGGCCTGGCCACCCTGACCCGTGCGGGCCGCCTGCCTCCCGAGTACACCGAGACGAGGGTGGGGCTGCTCGTGGACCGGCTCGCCCTGGTCTGACGGACCCCGTCCTGCGGAAAGCGGGGAGAGACGGGAGCACCCGGGGAAACCTCGGCTTCTGGACGGTTGGGCCGGGACTGCTCGCCGGCCCTGGAGTCCTGACGCCGCTCCGGGCGGTGGTGCCGACGCGAAACGCCCGGCCGGGATGTTCCGGCCGGGCGTTCTACGTCAACTTCTGTCACCAGCCCGCTCGTTGGTGAGCCCGCGTTGGTCCGTCACGGGGGGAGTGGGCTCCTGCGAGCGGGGCGGCCTCCGGGCCGCCGCCGCCGGGTCAGATCGTCGGGGTGTCGTCGACGATCTCCTTGTGCGGCTCGACGACGAACTTCCAGCCGTCGCTGGGCTCCAGGAACCGCACCCGGGTGGGGTAGATGTCCAGGGCGCGGCGGTCGCGGTTCTGGCCGTTCGCGTTCTTCCGGGCCTTGGCCGGCTCCTCGTACAGGTCGATCTTGACGTCCGGCACCGCGACGACTTCCTCGCTCCAGCGCTGGACGACCCCCGCACCGAACGCGTCCCGTGCGGCGGAGTAGAGCGCCTCCAGGGACTCCGCGCCCCCGCTGGGCACGAAGAGGGCGAGGTTCAGGAGAACCCCGGCGCTCTGGAGGACCTCGATCTCCTCCCCGTTCTTGTCGGCGATCCAGATCCCGGCCTCTTCCGCGTTGTCCGGGAGGACGTGGACCTCCTCACCGAAAACCGTCCTCGCGACGAAGGACCCTCCCTCGAAATTCTTGCCCGGCCCGGTAAGAAATGCCGGGGCGTAGCAGTCGAGAGGAAGGGCACTCGTCCCTGCCGAGACGAAGATTCCATCCTGCGGACCCAGGCCCGAAATCTCCTCGGCCGTAAGACGTCGAGCCGTAACCTTCTCGGTGTTCACGCCATTCCCCTTTTAGTCGCGGCGTCCAGTGAATTCATTGATACTCTATCACGAAAATGATCACTAAACTCCCCGTCGCGAACGACTTCACACCCACTCCCACACCGGCCGACCTGCGGGAATTCCCTCCAGGGGCCCATAGGTCAACTCCCTTTGCTTCACTGGAGGATCACGGCGGGCACAGAGGAATGAAAGCAGCCCGCAAACGGGTTAGACAATTACAACAGCTTGCGTCACATCCAGACAAAACATGAATCTTTGCGCTCCGGACTTCAATCCGGACCGGGTGAAATCGAGTCGACGGCGACCGGTCTTTCCACTCCCCCTCGCAGACCGTCCCCCGAGTATCGGCGATAACGACGCCCGGAATATCGCGCCTCCAGATCCCGGACGGAAAAGGCTACAGCCTGTGTCGGTGCGTCAGGCCGGGCTGTCCGGTGCGGTGAGTTCGGTGCGCAGCAGGTCCAGAAAGATGGTGGCCGCGGGGCCGGCGAGGCCGGCCGTCCGCCAGGCCAGCGCGACCCGGCCGCGCAGCCGGGGCTCGGTGATCTCCAGTGTCCGCAGGCCCAGGGCCGCCGCCGCGTCGGCGGAGAGGGCCGGGATCACCGCCACCCCGAGGCCACGGGCGGCGAGCTGTGCGAGGAACGGTGGAGCGGCGGCCTCGAAGGCGATGCGGGGCCGGAACGCAGCCTGCGCGCACGCGCGGTCGAGCACCCCGCGCAGCCCCGTGCCACGCGGCAGACTGATCAGCGGACGGTCGCGGAGCTCGGCCAGCGGAATGGTCGTACGGTCCGGGGGCACGAGCGCCGGGTCGTCCGGAGCGACGCCCGCGACCAGGGGCTCGTCCACCAGGAGCTGGACGGAGATGCCCGGCGGGGGCTCCTCGTCCGCGAGTCCGACCACGGCGATGTCGAGCTCCCCGCGACCCAGCGCGGCGAGCATGTGCTCCGAGGTGTCCTCGGTCAAAGTGATCTCGACCCGGGGATGGTCCTCGTGGAAGCCGGCCAGTACGGCGGCCAGGCCGAACTCCGCCGCCCCGGCCGCGCCCGGGACCAGGCCGAGCGTGACCCGCCCGCGCAGCAGACCGGTGAACTCGTCGGCGGTCTGCCGTACCGCTTCGACGGCGCCGAGCGCGGCCCGCGCGTACGGCAGTACGGCCTGGCCCACCTCCGTCAGCGTCACCGACCGTCCGGAGCGGTCGAACAGCGGATGCCCGAGTTCCCTTTCCAGCTGCCGGACTTGGGCGCTCACCCCCGGCTGCGCCAGATGCAGGCGGGCGGCGGCCCGGGTGAAATTGGCTTCCTCGGCGACCGTGACGAAGTACCGCAACTGCCGAACGTCCATAACCGATCATTCTAGTTGCGAGACTTACAAACTCTTGGACTTATGGCACGGCCGCCGAGAGCCTTGAGTCATGGGGAACACGTCGCACCGGAGACCAGCAGCGGACGTCAGAGCGGCGATCGCGGCCGAACGACGAGAACTGGCGGCCGTGCTCGACGGCTTGTCGGCCAAGCAGTGGGAGGCTCCGAGCCTGTGCGGGGGCTGGCGGGTACGGGAGGTCGCGGCCCACATGACGATGGGGTTCCGGTACTCGCTGCCCAGGATGGCCCGCGAACTGGTCCGGGCGCGGGGCAGCCTCCACCGGATGACCGACCTGTGCGCCCGCAAGGACGCCACCGCCCACGGGACGTCGGAGCTCGCCGCCTTCCTCCGGGACCACGCGGACCACCCCTGGAAGCCGCCGGTCGGCGGGATCGAGGCGGCCCTGGGCCACGATGTGGTGCACGGCCTGGACATCACGGTGGCGCTGGGCCTCGGCCGCCACGTCCCCATGGACCGCGTGCGCATCCTCCTGGACCGCGTCGATGCCAGGTCCCTCGCGTTCTTCGGTGCCGACCTGAGCGGCGTGCGACTCCTCGCCGACGACCTCGACTGGTCCTTCGGCACCGGCACGCCCCTGTCCGGCGCCGGGCAGGATCTTCTCCTGGTCGCGTACGGCAGACGGCTCCCGCCGGGACACCTGCGCGGCGAACCGGGCGACCGTTTCGTCGCCCCGGGGAAGTGACGGACATGCGCATCCGGCTCCTTCAGGGACTCGCCCTGCTCGCCCCCGGCCGACCACGCGGAGATCCTGCGGCGCTGGGAACTCTTCAACGACCTGCGGACGTTCACCGCCCTCACCGCGTTCGTCCTCCTGATCGTGCTCCTTCTGAGGCGACCGGCGGCGGACTCGGGTACGGATCCGGGTACAAGTACAGGTGCGGGTGCAGGTACGAGTACGGGTACAGGTCCGGAGACCGCCGCCGGGGCGGGGAACGTGCCGGTCAGGGAGTCGTAGCGCCGGACGGTCCGCCGGTCACAAGGCGAGGCCGAGGGCGACCAGGCGTGACGGGTCCGTGAGGATGTCCAGTCCGGTGATCCGGCCGTCCCTGATGGTGAAGGACATGACGGCCAGCGGCCGGTCCTCGGCGAACGACACCACTCCGGGCGTGCCGTTGACCAGCACCAAGCGCGCGTCCGCGGCGAAGCGGGCGAAGGTGACCGCCTGGGACGCCACGTCGGCCGCCCCGCGCCTCAGGATGCTCGGGACGAGCGTGCCGCCGTCGGAGCGCGCCACCACCTCGGGGTCGAGGACGGTCAGCAGCGCCTCGAAGTCCCCGCTGCGGGAGGCGGTCACGAACGCGTTCACGACCTCGCGCTTGCGGGCGACGTCCGTGTCGGCGGCCGGTGCGACGCCCTGGACACGTCGGCGGGCGCGGCTGGCGAGCTGCCGGGTGGAGGCGGCGGTCCGGCCGAGGATCCGCGCGATCCCGTCGAAGGGCACGTCGAACATGTCGTGCAGGACGAAGGCCAGCCGCTCGGCCGGCGAGAGCGTGTCCAGCACGACCATGAGCGCGATGCCGACCGAGTCCGCGACCAGGATCTCCCGCTCGGGATCGATCGGCGCGAGGCCGCTGACGAGCGGGTCGGGCAGCCGGAGCCGTTCCTCCCCCTCGGGCAGCGGGTCCTCACGGCGCGACGCACGGGAACGCAGCATGTCCAGGCAGACCCGGCCGACGACCGTGGTGAGCCAGGCACCGAGGTTCCTCACCTCGCTCACGTCGCTGCGGCCGAGCTTCAGCCACGCCTCCTGGACGGCGTCCTCGCCCTCGGCGACCGATCCCAGCATCCGGTAGGCCACGGCGCGCAGTTGGGCGCGTTCCGCCTCGAACCGCTCGGCCAGAAGTTCTTTCTCGTTCACCGTCACACCCCCGTGTCGGGATCCGTCGACCTGATGACGGACACTCACCGATGAAGAGGAAACACCACGTTGAGCGCCAACACCACGACCACCGCCCGCATGAAGAACCCCGCGATGGTCCTGCCGGACGCCATGAAGGGCATCCAGAACATCTACAAGGCCATGTACCAGGGTGGTGTCGCCCCGCAGGTCCTGGAGCTGGTCCATCTGCGGGCCAGCCAGATCAACGGCTGCAGCGCCTGCGTCTTCGCGGGCGTCGCGGGCGCGAAGAGCCACGGCGAGACGGACGAGCGGCTGCACGCGGTGGCCGCCTGGCGCGAGGCGCCGTTCTTCGCCGACGAGGAGCGCGCCGCCCTGGCCCTGACCGAGGCGGCCACCCGGATCGCGGACCGCTCCGGGAAGGCCGTCCCCGACGCGGTCTGGGACGAGGCCGCCGACCACTTCAACGAGGAGCAGCTCTCGGCGATCATCCTGATGATCGGGCTCACCAACTTCTTCAACCGCATCAACGCGACGATCGAGGAGCCGGCGGGCGCTTCCTGGAACTGACCCGTCCGGGCCCGGACCGGAACCACGGCCGAGGCCCCCTGCCCGGACGAGGCCGGACAGGGGGCGCGGGGACCTGGGGGTTACAGGGTGAGCAGGGACCGGCCGACCGCCCCGGCACCGGCGAGGGGCCTCAGGGCGAGGCGCACCAGGGCGAGCGGATTGTCGTCGCCCGCGATGCGGTTGGCGCTGAGCTCGCCGCAGGAGGTGCACTGGTGGATGATCGTCCACTCGCCGTCGGTCCGGACGGACATGCCCACCGCCTCCATCCGGCCGCGGCAGTCCGCGTCGCGGTCGCCGGGGATCCTCCGGTCGACGTGCCGGCTCGCCAGGCAGTGGGGGCAGTGGTTGCGGTGCGCGGTGCCGGGGGCGTCGGGGGAGACGTCGAGACGGCAGGAGACGCACCGGAAGGCACGCGTCCGGTGCCCGCCCCCGGTGTGCAGGACGTCCTTGTGCCGCTGCGGGCGCCTCCGCCCGCGAGCGCTTCGCCCGTTGTGGCGCGACATGGTGCTTTCCTTTCCCGCCGGGTGGTCAGAGGGTTCCGAACGCTTCGAGGGGAAAGGGCGGTTGGGCCAGTGGCCGGACCGCCATGCGCATCAGGATGAGCTGGTTGTCGTCGGCGCACACCGCGTTCGAGGTGAGTTCGTCGCAGCGGACGCAGCGGTGGATCACCATCCAGTCACCGGTGCGGAGCACGGCGATGGCGATCGGGGACATCCGGCCCGCGCAGTCGCTCGAACCGCCCTCGACGTGGTCGAGGACGTGCCGGGAGTGCAGACAGGAGGGGCAGTGGTTGCGCTGCGCGGCGTCGGCGGCGTACGCGGACACGGTCAGCCCGCACCAGGCGCAGGCGAAGGTGTTGAGGCCGAGAGTGTTGTTGTTGGTGGTGGTGTTGCTGGACACCCGTGTGCTCCTTGCTGAGAAGTCTGTCAGGACAGCAAGAGCAGGCCGAGTGGCCTCGTCGAGGAACGGCCCGACATCACCGCAGGGCGGCGGACGGGCAGATCGGAGCACCGGAGGACACGTCCGGCGACCACCCGGGAACCGGGCGGCGGAAGGCGGCGGACGTTACGCGGAGCGGCGAGGCGCGCTCGGCACGGACCGGGTCATAAAACACCCCTTCTGGGGCGCATGGGCCCATAAGTAATCAGAACAACCCGCTCAGGCTAACAGGGTGCCTTCCGGGGGCGTCAACGCATTATTGGGCGCTGCCCCGCGCCCTCCCCCGACCGGTCAGGCAAAGGCTGTCTTCAGCGCGGACCAGGCGATCTTGGGGTCGGCCAGGCCGTGGTAGATGGACGGGATCTTCCCCTCGTCGAGACCGAAGTGGTGGTAGACGGCCTTCATGGCGCCGCGTACCGAGTACTCGACGGTGAAGACGACGTCCTCGGGGATCTCGACGAACTGGCCGAGGAAGGCGAAGTTCTCGGCGCCGTCCGGCACCACGAGCGGCCGGTCGGCCACGACGCGGCGCTGGAACTGGGCGTCGATGTACGGCATCTGGACGGTGGTGACCTGGGTGGTGGCCCGCACCTCGTCGGCGATGTCGTCGAAGCCGAGATGGCCGAGGAGTTCGTCGAGGATCTCGGCGCCCGTGCAGTCGTCCATCTTCTTCGGCACGTGGTCGCCGGGCACGTCACCGAAGAGCGCGTACCCCCACAGGGTGTACGTGTTCTCCTCCTGGTCCCGGAAGTGCGGCTGGGCGGGAACGACGACCGACAGCAGCCAGCGCGAGTCCTTCCAGGTCATCAGGGCGCCCTCGCCGGGCACGTTGCCGGTGTACTCCTGGATGCGGTCCAGGAGGGTCCGGCCGGTCATGGTGAGGGTGAAGGACTCCCACTTCGTCTCGTCGATGTTGCCGCAGAAGGCGTTCGGCCGGCCGAAGTCCGGCGCCTTCTTCGCGATCGACTCCCACAGCCGCCAGGAGCCGTCCCGCTTGTCGCGGATCAGCTCGGGGACGGTGGTGCGGTCGCCGTAGGTGGCGTCGGCGGTCATGGAGCCGATGGTCAGGAACGCGTAGTCGTCCTCGCCCAGCTCGATCGTCCCGGCACCGGCTCCCGCATCGGTCCCGTTCCGCTCCAGATGCAGCCGGGAGATCCGGCGCGCGTCGGGGTCGGAGAACTCGACGTCGGAGACGGTCGTGCCGAAGTCGATGTGCACGCCCTGGGCGGTGATCCACTCCTGGATCGGGCGGATGACGGAGTCGTACTGGTTGTACTTGCTGCGCCGTACGCCGGACAGGGTGTGGATACGGTCGAACTCCTGGACGAAGGCGAGGAAGTACCGCTTCAGCTCGATCGCCGAGTGCCAGGTCTGGAACGCGAACGTCGTGCGCCACATGCACCAGAAGTTGGTGGTGAAGAAGTGCGGCTGGAAGAAGTCGTCGATGCGGCGGGCGCCGATGAGCCGTTCGGGCAGCGCGAGCAGCCGGGTCATGTCGGCGCGGTCGCGGGTGTCCAGCCCGAGCCGGGCGGCGTCGGCGATGGTGCGGTCGGCGTTGATGATCCGGGCCTTGGCGTTCGTGGGGTGCTCGATGTTGAAGGCGAGCATCTCCTGCCGTACCGAGATCGCCGGGTCGTCCAGGGTCGGGATCGTCTCCAGGAGGTTCCAGAGGCACACATAGTGCTCCTCCTCGAACATCCGGCCGCCCCGGGTGACGTACCCGCCCTCGGGCGTGGGCGCCTTCGCCCCGTCCATCGACCCGCCGGCGATCGGCAACTGCTCCAGGATGTGCACGTTCTCCCCGGGAAGCCCCGCGTCCCGTACGAGGAAGGCCGCGGCGGTGAGCGAGGCGATACCGCCCCCGACCAGGTAGACCTTGGAGTTCTTCGAAGCCGGCACGGTCGGACCTCCGGATGCGTCGCGTATGCGGGGTGGGCGCGGGATGGGTGCTGCGACCGGCTCCGGAGTACGGGACCGCCGCCCTGCGCGCACCCTCCCGAGCCTGCCCCAGATGTCCGTCCTCCGCGATCGGAGACGTACACGCGCGGCCGCCAGCGGGTAGCACGCACCGGTTCAGCGATCATCTGGACGTGTCCGGCACCCCTGCCAGGCCGAAACGCCGACGAGGGACCATCCCCGATGGGATGATCCCTCGCTCGACCAGAAGCAGCCGAGGAAAATCTTTCTCAGTTAAGAGAACTGTTCCCCTAGTTCCAGCCCCAGAAGAAGATAGCTGCGATGCTCGCGCCCACCAGGCGACCGAGCAGTGAGCACATGCACGTCGGCCACCACACGACGCTCCGCATAACTGGCCAGGAAATGCGTCACTTCGTCCTTTGGCGCTCGCACGATCACTACCTTGCCAGCAATGGGCTCCAATTCAATGAAACCCCTTATCTTGCTGCCACCGACAAGCGTTCCGGAAATTCTCTCAATATTGTCTTCGACATGCGCAGATCTGAGAGCCTTCCGACAGCGATCGGCATTAATTGAACTCAGCCGAGCAACCCGACCGCTCGTCTCTCTCGATTGCCATGTGAATGTGACATTCGCACCCGACGACGCAAGAATTTCCGAGAGGTCGGACAAGTGACTGATCGCCCGCCGCCCCAACGGTAGCGCCGCGTCCAGAACAGCGTCAGCCGCACCTGAGGACAGGTTGGCCTGTTCGGCAATATCCAAGATTCGATTGACTGCCAGGTCGAGCAACTGCTCGTCGCCAATCCCTGGAATTTCTGCCTGCACCGGCGCTTCGGCGCCCTCCAGGACCATCCCATAAGAAGATGCGAAAACAGGACCTGCCAACAGTTTCGTTGCAGCTTGGATGGCTTTGGGGACTGGTCCAGAATCTCGCGTCGGGCGCACATCGTCCAACGCATTGGCGACTGAACTGACCGCAGTTTGCAGGGCAGTGAGCCATCCACCCAATACACCGGCCTCGACCTTGTGTCCCGGAACTGGGCCACCATCAAGAGCAAATCTCAAAATAGGTCGCCGGAAAGTCTCTCGACCTTCTTCGGTCATCCCGCCGGAAAAACCACTGGCCAACTTGTTGAGCTGACGTTCCCGAAGTTCTGCCATTGTCGTCGGAGGAGGCCCGGCATCATCACGCCTTGCTTCCATCCAGGCACGGAGAGCATCCTTGTCGGTAACGTCTGGCCACGCTTTAGGAGTGCTCATAGCGTCACCTCCACGTAGCCCCTTCGTCGACCGTTACCCACCCGGCAACGCTGCCAGATTTCGTCGTACAACCCAAGCTGCTGAAAAACTTCAGCGTCCTCTGTGGCCATCGCACCGGTCAAACCCAATGCGGTGAACTCTTCCGTGGCGGGCAGGCTCAGGATGTATGCGTCCACGCGCATGCCCTGTTTGGCGCACCACTCACGATCCGCCAGGTTATTCAGGTGTGCAACACCGCCCGGATCTTCTGCGACCGCCCGGTACGTGGATGCTTCGAGCAGGTAGGTCACGTCCACGTCGGACGGGTCGAGCTTGCCGCTGACGAAGCTTCCGGCAATCCAGAGGCGGCTCGCGTAGCCGACAGCACATTCCACCATCTGCCGGTGTGCTGTGAACTGCTCCCACAGCTCCAGCCGCGTCGTCGATCCTTTGAAGGCGTCTGCTCGCACAAGCGCCTCCTCCACCTCGGCCAAGGTCACGGGGAACCTGCCGGGCGGAGGGCACTGCGTCTCGGGGTCAAACGGCGGCAGAGGGGACATCGAGCTCCCAGACGATCCAATCAGTGGAGCAACCATACGTGGCCCGCCTCGCAGCGGGGGGGCATTCCGTAGCGACTCGGCCACCACTGTCCTGCGCCTCGGCACCCCGTCACGGCGCCCGTCACGCTACGCCGCGATCCCGAAGCGGAGGGGCGCGCAAAACTCCACCAGACATCACACGCGGGTCACAGCCCTTGGCTCAGCCGGCCCCCATCCAACGCCGGACCTCCCGGGCCCGTTGCCGGAGTGCGGGCACCAGGTCCGCCTGGTCGCCGCGTTCGGCGCTCTGGAGGAGTTTGGTGATCGCCACCAGTTCCGCGAAGCGTCCGGCCTCGTCCACAGCCTCCCGCCCGCCTTGCCCACCGGGCTGTGGACAAGCCGCAGCCACCCCACCCCGAAGGGCCCCGTGACGAGTCCCGTGCGCCCCCGCCACCCGCACGCTTCCCACACCTCCGCGTCAACGCCGCGGGCCTGAACGACCTGCTGGCCACGAGGGCTCCTGTCAGTGCGCGGACTTCGACGAGGGAACCAGAAGCGATCAGCCCTCCGGAGGCCACGCCGTCAACACCGCACGCCGATACCGTTGCATCAGTTCTGCACCTGGGAAGGAGCGACGTGGAGCGTAGGGAGTTCGTCCTCGCGTCCGGTGGGTACGCCCTGTCCGCGCTCGGTCTGCCCGACATGGAGAGCATCACCCGGCGGACCAGTAACGCCGCTCCTGGAGCGGTTCGCGTGGGGCAGGGTGAGGTGGCCGCTGTGCGGCACGTGGTGAAGGCTCTCGGCGATTCCGCCTCCGAGCTGGGAGGTGGGCACGCCCGCCACTTGGCCGTTCGATACCTCACCCACGACGTCGCCCCCTGGTTGGAGGGCCGATTCACCGAGGCCACGGGACGTGAGCTGTTCTCCGCCACCTCCCAACTCGTCCACCTGGCGGGGTGGATGGCACAGGACGAGGGCGACACTCCCGGACTGCGCGGGCTGGCCCAGCGCTACTACGCGCACTCCTTCCGGCTGGCAGCCGAGGCCGACGATCCCGAGCTCTCGGCGACTGCGCTGCGAGGGCTGGCCGTGCAGTGCATGGACCTGGGACACCGGGCCGAGGCGGTCCAGTTCGGTGAAGCCTGCGTCGCGTACGGCCGCCACCTCGACCATCCGCGCGCGGTCGCCTACTACGAGGCCACCCTCGCCAACGCCGCGGCCCAGGACGGCGACCGGCACACCGCCACCAAGCACCTCGCCCGCTCCGAAAGCTCCATCGCCAAGCCGGTGGCCGTGGCGGGCGACTCCTGGGCCGCCCACTACTCCCCCGGCCGCTGGGCGCACGAGTCCGGCATGATCCTCTCCCGCCTCGACGACCTCGACGCGGCCGAGGAGCATCTGCGCCTCGCCCTCGACATCCACGGTCTCGATCGCCGCCGTACCCGCGCCATCGTCCTGGCCGACCTCGGCGGCGTACGCCTGCGGCAGGGCGACACCGATGGCGCCATGGCCGCATGGGGTGAATTCCTCGACTGCGCCGACGGCATCCGCTCGGTGAAGGTCCAGACAGCCCTCCAGGACATGCGGGTACGCCTGCGGCGCTACAGCGGGCTTCCGGAAGCCCAGAGTCTGCGCGAACGGGCGGCACACATCACGGGCTGAACCCGGGGCGAGGGGGCCGAGAGGGAGAAGCAGCGGCTGTGGCACAACAGTGGCCGGTCGTGGCGCTCGCGGCGGGCGGGCGAGGGTGGAGCGAACAAGTTGCGCTTTAGATATACGAGTTGGGGCTCGTTCCAATCGGGAGGGCCACGCAACGCCACACACCTTCCGCTTCTCCGCGCTGACATTTCAAGATCCGCTGGCTTCACCGGCAAGTACAGCGATCCGGCGCGGTATCCTGACATTCCATGGCAATAAGTTCCGCCCTGTGGTCCTTCGCCCTCGTTGTAGGGCTTCTCACCCTGACTCCCGGACTCGACACCGCGTTGATCTTGCGCACATCGGCCGTCGGTCGGCGCAGGAGAGCCTGGGGAGTCGTCCTCGGAATCCAAACCGGCACCCTGGTGTGGGGCGCGTTCACGTCCCTCGGGGTGACCGCGCTTCTCACGGCCTCCCATCTCGCTTACACCGCGTTGCGCTGGGTCGGCGCCGCTTACCTGATCTGGATGGGGTTCCGGATGCTCCGGGACACGTTCCGGGGGCTGCCCTCGGCAGACGCGGACGACTCGGTCCTGACCTCCGGCGCGGACTCGGTCGGCGCCGGCTGGCGGCAGGGGACGCTCACCAATCTCCTGAACCCGAAGATGGGCGCCTTCTACGTCGCCGTCCTGCCCCAGTTCATCCCCGCGGGCACCGGCCATTTCACCATGGGCCTCCTGCTCACCGCGGTACACATCTCGCTGGGTCTGCTCTGGTCCACCGTCCTCATCGGCTTCGCCCGCGTCCTGCAGGGGTGGCTCCGCAAGCCCCGGGCCCGCAGGCTGCTCGACCGGGTCACCGGCACCGTGATCGGCGTCTTCGGCGTCAGGCTGGCACTCAGCGACTGACGGTTCGCAGGTCAGGGTCCAGCGCCCGACTCGGCACCGGACCCGGGCCGTGATGACGGACGCGACGGAGGGCGTGACACTGGCAGGTCGGGGGAGGCCCGCCCGTGCGCACAGGCGGACCGCACCGCCGCCAGGACAACCGCGTACAAGTTCACCTTCTGCTGGGCGAATTGACTCCGCCCCGCACGAACGATCCGCACCCGAACCGGCGTCGGGCGATTGCGGCGCAAGTGGACGTTTTCATGCGGTACGGTGATCGCGTCATCACGCTCTGTGCGCCCATGTGTGCGTAGAGCGGCCCCCGGTGGTGTTCACAGCACCGAACCGAGGGCCTTCACCTACGAGTGGAATCAGAGGTCCACCAAGATGCTTTGGCATGCTATCGCGCCGTCCCGTCGCTACACGAAGGCCTCGCACGATGTCGTGCGGCACCCGCGCCTGAACAGTGACGCGAAGATCCTCCTCCTGTACGTACAGGGCCTCCCCGAACAGGAAGTCGAAAAGGCGCTCAGCGATCACGCCAAGTCGCTCGGGATCTCCGGGCGGGCCTATCAGCGCGCGAAGAAGCAACTGATCGCTTCCGGGTTCGTCCACGAGTGGAAGCGACAGGGCCGCCGGGGCTACTGGGTGACCGATCAACTTTTCGCGAACATCTCCCTGACCGACGAGCAGGCCAAGGCGGTACGGAACGACCGGGTGGGGGACGTGGTCCGCTCCGCCGTCGATCCGGGTGCGCAGGAACCGACGGTCGGTCGGCCGAGGGGCCGGGAGACCGGTGGCTATGAACCGGTAGAAGAAGAACTGGGGAAGAACTACTCCCACCCTCCCTCCGAACTCGCCGAAGTCGTGGAGAGCGAGCGGGTGCTGCTCTCCCTCCGGCACGCGCATCCGCAACTGCACCTCGGGGTGCGGGAGGCCCGTGGGCTGGCCGAGGCGGCGGCCGAATGGATCCGGCGCGGGGTGAGCACCGCCGATCTGCGGCGGGCGCTGACCAGCGAGCTGCCCCGCGAGGGCGTACGGTCCGCCGTCGGCTTCCTGCGCCACCGCCTCGTCCAGAAGCTCCCGGCGCCGCCCGCCGCCTCGGCTGTCGCGCCCGTATCGCCGCCTCCGGCACGGGAGTTGATCAGGTGCGAGGCGGAGGGGGCCGTGGAGGAGCATGTGTTCCGCCCGTTCGGCGACGAGACGGTGTGCGGGCCGTGCTACCGGGAGGAGCGGGCGGCCGCCCTGGCGCGGTGGACCGAGGAGGCGAGGAACCAGCCCCCGGCGCCGACCTGGCGCGAGCGGGTCGCGGCCCTCGCCGACGGCACCGCGAGCCCGGCGTAAGGCGGAGCGGCCACCGCCGGACCGCGCCAGTTGGCGACCCTCTGACCAGCCCTGACGGCTGGAATCCGCGCGCAGGTGTCGACGCGCGCGGGGTCCGTCCGACCCTTCGTCCTCAACGGCCTCCGGGCGGGCGGCTTACTCGCGCGCCGGGGTGATGGAGCGCGCGAGCTGGAAGCGTGAGTGCAGACCGAGTTTCCGGTAGACGCGGGTGAGGGTCGCTTCGACCGTCTTGACGCTGACGGTGAGCGCGGTGGCGATGTCACGGTTGCTCGCTCCGGCGGCGGCGAGTTCGGCGCACCGCCGTTCGGCCTGGGTGAGGAGCGGGCGGGCGCCGTTGTCCGACGCGTTGTGCTCCAGCCGGTGGAGAGCGCGCGCGGCGGTTTCGGCCCAGGGGCGCGCCCCGTGGGCGGTGAAGAGGTCGGCGGCGCTCTGGGCTGCCGCGCGGGCGCTCGCGCGTCGGCGGCCGCGTCGTTCGGTGTGGCTGAGCGCCAGCAGTGTCCGGCCCCGCTCGACTGGGAGGTGGACGAGGAGTTCGGCCGCGTCGGTGAGTCGACGGGCGGCCGTGTCGTAGTCGCCGCGTGCGGCGTCGAGGAGGGCTTGGACGCGTTCGAGGGACGGGAGGACGGTGTGTCTGCCGAGATCGGTCGCGGTGCGCCGGGTGCCGGTCAGCAGGTCGTGGGCCTGTTCGAGGCGGCCCAGCGTGACGAGGGCTTCGGCCAGGTCGGCGTGCCAGCGCAGGACGGACGGGTCGTGGACCTGCTGGATCTCCTCCAGGTCGCGTACCTCGTCCAGTGCCTCCACGGCTTCCTTGGAGCGGCCGGTGACCAGAAGGAGGTGTCCGAGGGCGAAGAGGTTGCGGGAGAGGAAGACCTTGTTGTCCTCCTGCCGGGCCGCTTCGACTCCGCGGTGTGCGAGGCCGAGGGCGAGGTCGGTGCGTCCGGCGGTGCCCTCGACGAGGGCGGAGGTGTAGCACGCCGGTGCGGGTGACAGGGCGGTCGCGTCGGTCAGCGCCTGGGCGCGATGGGCGTGGTCGAGCGCCCTGGCGCACCGTCCGGCGCGGAGTTCGGCCTCGGCGAGGCTGCGCAGGATGTCCACGGTCGCCTCGGCGTCCCCCGTCCGCTCGGCTTCGACCAGCAGGGGGAGCAGCGCGGTGCGGGCCTCGTCGGGACGGTCGTCGAAGAGGGCGTGCCGGGCGGCGAGGTGCTGGGGCGTGCCGTTGAGGGGAACGGCGTCGGCGCGGGGCAGGGCCAGGGCGCGGCCGAGCGTGGTCCCGGCGTCGGGGTGGCCGAGGATGCGCTGGACGCGGGCCTGCATCGTGAGGGCCATGACGGTGGTGGCGGTGTCGCCGTGGGCCTCGGCGAGGGCGGCGGCCCGGCCGGCCAGGGCACACGCCAGCTGGGGGTCGCCTCCGCCGACGTTGGCCCAGAGGGACTGGCGGATGAGGATCCGTGCGGTGAGGTCGGCTCGTCCGGCCGCCGCGTGGAGGGCGTGGGCGAACAGCTCGTCCGCGCTGTGCAGGTGCTGGCCGCTCGCGTCGATCAGGGCGATGAGGATGTCGACGCGTTGGTCCGGGGTGGTGTCGTGGCCCAGGACGAGGCGCGCGGCAGCCCGGCCGCGAGGGAGGTCGCCGTAGTGCGCGGCGTCACGCACGGCGGTCAGCGCCCGTTCGACCAGCAGACCGCTGTCGTCGTGCGGGGTGCGCCGGGCGGCGAGGAGGGAGAGCTCGGCCGCGAGCGCGTGCTCGCCGCGCAGTCGGGCGCGGGCGGCGGCGCGGGCGGCGTACCGGGCGGACCGCGGGTCGGCCGCATCGGCTGCCAGCGCGGTGTGCCGGTCGCGGCGGACACTGTCGCGCGTGGTCCCTGCCAGACGGGCGTGCAGGAGCCTGCGGGCGGGGCCGGGGAGCCGTGCCACGAGTTCGACGCCGATCGCGGAGGCGGTGAACCGCACCGTGCCGCCGGGCTGTCCGAGGTCGACGAGTCCGGCCGCCTCGGCCTCGGCCAGCATGCCCTCGGCCGCCGGACCGGCGAGATCGCTCAGCAGGTCGAGGTCGAACCGGTCGTCGAGCGCGGCGGACGTCAGCAGTTCCTGGACGTCGTCCGACACCGTTCCCAGCCATTCGCCCACCAGCCGACGGGCCGGGGGAGGGAGAACCGGATCGTCTCCCACATCGGTCGCGACGGGCGCGGCGGAGTGGCTGCGGGCCTGCGCCAACGCGAGGGCCAGCGCCGGGTTCCCGCCGCTGTGGGCGTGGATGCGCGTGACCTCGCGGGGGGCGATCCGGTACGGGGAGAGCAGGGCCGCGATCTGGGGGGCCGTCAGGGGCGGAACGCGCACGGCGCGGGCGTCCTCTCCGCACCAGTGGCCCGCGGCCCCCGGGCGCCAGGTGCGCTCGGCCGCGATGACGGGGAGGTCCGGTGCCAGGCGCAGCGCCCAGCCGAGGACGGCGGCGCTGGCCGGGTCCAGCCACTGGGCGTTGTCCACCACCAGCGTCATGGGTGGTAGTTCCCGCAGCACGGCGGCGGTCTGCCGGCGCAGCCGCAGGGCCGAACCGGCGTCTTCCAGGCAGCCCGGCTGGACGGCGGCCCCGTCGACACCCGCCGCCAGCTCCCGGGCTGCGGGAAGTGCGGGGAGGGCCAGGGCGAGTTCGAGCAGCCCGGCGTAGGGGACCTGTGCGTCCTGCGGATGCGGAGCCAGCCGCAGCACGGGCAGGCCGAGCTGGCGCCCCAGGGCCCCGATCGCGGTGGTCCTGCCACTTCCAGGGGGCCCGAACAGGACGACCCGCCGAGTGCCGTGCACGTCGTCCGGCAGCACGGGACCGGTCTCGGGGAACGCGTTCACCCACGTCGCGGAGTCTCGCATCGGGCCATGGTGCGCTCGCCGGGCCGCCCGGTCCAGGTCAAGGGGTTTCCCTGATGTCGGCCGTCCCCCGCGTCCCTAGGACCTGTCTTCAAACTGCCGTCGTCCGGCCGGAGGCCGGGCCGTGCGGTGTCCGGTGCGTGCGATCGCAAGGCGGAGGGTCGCTCCGATACTGGATGTATCGGGGTGACCCCGACAACGCGGCGAGCGTGCGTGCCGGGCGCCGCACGGCAGGCGGTAGTTTGAAGACAGGTCCTAGCGCGTCGGGTCCTCACCGCGGTCGAGGGCCTTCCAGAGGTCCTCGGGGCGGTCCGGGTCCAGGGGGCGGGCGGTCTTGCGGGGGCGGGGGGTGCCGTCCCGCTCGTACCGGCCCGACATGGTGGGCCAGCGCCCGCCGTACCGCAGGGCGAGCAGGCCGGCGAGGAGGATCAGCAGGCCGCCGGTCGCGGTGACGTAGGGCCAGGCGGTGTGGGCCAGCGCGCCGATGGTCGCGGAGGTGTCGCCGGTGGTCTCGGCGGCCTTCGCGTCGAGCGCCGCGCTGTCGAGGGCGCCGAGGCAGGCGCTCAGTCCGGCGCCGAGGCCGCTGAGGGCGAGGAGCCCGGCGACGGCCGTCCGGGAGGCCCCGCGGACGGCGAAGACGGCGACCAGGGCGGCGAGGCCGACGATCGCCAGCGCCGCCGGGACGCCCGTGACGTCGCGGCCGTCGGCGCTCAGCGGCAGCGAGCCGCCGCCGACGGCCGCCACGCCCTCGGCCCAGGTCTGGCCGGAGGCGAGCAGGACGACGGCGGCGCCGGCCGCTCCGAGGAGCAGACCGGAGGCCAGGGTGCGGCGGCTTGCCGGGGCGTCGGGGGCGGTGACGGCTCGGGCACGGGGCGGGGGTACGGGGACAGCGCTCACGTACTCCACTATCCCCTACCGCCTCACGCGCGGCCGAGCCGGTTGGCGGTATGGACCGCGCGGAGGACCGCGGCGGCCTTGTTGCGGCATTCGGTGTCCTCGGCGACCGGGTCGGAGTCGGCGACGACCCCCGCCCCGGCCTGGACGTACGCGGTGCCGTCGCGGAGCAGGGCGGTGCGGATGGCGATGGCGGTGTCGGAGTCCCCGGCGAAGTCGAGGTAGCCGACGCAGCCGCCGTACAGGCCGCGGCGGGTCGGCTCCAGCTCCTCGATGATCTGCATCGCGCGGGGCTTGGGGGCGCCGGAGAGGGTGCCCGCCGGGAAGCACGCGGTGAGGACGTCGAAGGCGGTGCGGCCCTCGGCGACCCGGCCGGTGACGGTGGAGACGATGTGCATCACGTGGGAGTAGCGCTCGATCGACATGAAGTCGACGACCTCGACGGTGCCCGGGGCGCAGACCCGTCCCAGGTCGTTGCGGCCGAGGTCGACGAGCATCAGGTGCTCGGCGCGTTCCTTCGGGTCGGCGAGGAGTTCGTCGGCGAGGGCCTGGTCCTCCTGCGGGGTGGCGCCGCGGTGCCGGGTTCCGGCGATCGGGTGGACCATGGCCCGCCCGTCCTCGACCTTGACCAGGGCCTCCGGGCTGGAGCCCGCGATGTCGAAGCCGTCGAACCGGAGGAGGTACATGTACGGCGACGGGTTGGTGGCGCGCAGGACCCGGTAGACGTCCAGCGCGCTCGCGGTGCAGGGGGTCTCGAAGCGCTGGGAGGGGACGACCTGGAAGGCCTCGCCGGCCCGGATCCGCTCCTTCACGTCCTCGACGGCGTCCTGGTACGCCGGTCCGCCCCAGCGCACGGTGTACGGGGGGAGCTCGGAGTCCGGGAGGGCGGCGGGGGCGTTCTCGACGGGGCGGGAGAGGTCGCGTTCCATGGCGTCGAGGCGGGCGACGGCGTCCGCGTACGCCTCGTCGACGCCGGTGGCCAGGTCGTTGTGGTTGATCGCGTTGGCGATCAGCAGGACGGTGCCGTTCCGGTGGTCGAGGACGGCCAGGTCGGAGGTGAGCAGCATGGTCAGCTCGGGGAGGCCGAGTTCGTCCTCGGTGCTGTCGCCGATCTTCTCCAGGTGGCGCACGACGTCGTAGCCGAGGTAGCCGACCATGCCGCCGGTGAAGGGGGGCAGACCGTCGTCGGCGACCAGGTCGCGGGGGGTGTGCAGGATCTCGACGGTGGCGCGCAGGACCTCCAGCGGGTCCCCGTCGAGGGGGACGCCGACCGGCGGGACGCCCAGCCAGTGGGCCCGGCCGTCGCGGGCGGTGAGGGTGGCTGCGCTGCGTACGCCGATGAAGGAGTAGCGCGACCAGGTGCGGCCGTTCTCCGCCGATTCCAGGAGGAAGGTGCCGCTGCGTTCGCCCGCGAGCTTGCGGTAGAGGCCCACCGGCGTGTCGCCGTCCGCGAGGAGCCTGCGGCTGACGGGGATGACGCGCCGGTCGACGGCCAGCTTGCGGAAGGTTTCGAGATCCATGGCGGCAGACCCTACTGCCCCAGCGGGAGGACGTCGGCGTCGAAGCAGGTGCGGTCGCCGGTGTGGCAGGCGGCACCCGTCTGGTCGACCTTGACGAGGACGGTGTCGGCGTCGCAGTCCAGGGCGACGGACTTGACCTCCTGGGTGTGGCCGGAGGTGTCGCCCTTGACCCAGTACTCCTGGCGGCTGCGGGACCAGTAGGTGCAGCGGCCGGTGGTGAGGGTGCGGTGCAGGGCCTCGTCGTCCATCCAGCCGAGCATCAGGACCTCGCCGGTGTCGTACTGCTGGGCGATGGCCGGGAAGAGCCCGTCGGCCCCGCGCTTGAGGCGGGCGGCGATCGCCGGGTCGAGGCGGTCGGACGGCGGCGGGGTGCTGGGGGTGGTCGCGCTGGTCATGGGGCCATTGTGCCGTGGCCGGGGCGCCGGTCCGGTGCGCCGTCCACTGGGCGGACCGGGGGCGGCGGTCGTACGCTGGCGACCATGTCGACCCATGCGAAGCGCGAACGACTTCTGCTCGCCGACCTGTTGGAGGCCGTGGGCCCGGAGGCCCAGACCCTGTGCGCCGGCTGGACCGCCCGGGACCTGGCCGCCCACGTGGTGGTCCGGGAGCGGCGGCCGGACGCGGCGGGCGGGCTCCTGGTGGGCGCGTTGAAGAACCGGTTGGAACGGGTGCAGGGCGAGTTCGCCGCGAAGCCGTACGAGGAGCTGATCCAGCTGATCCGTACCGGGCCGCCGAGGTTCTCCCCGTACGCGGTGAAGCAGGTGGACGAGGCCGCCAACACCGTGGAGTTCTACATCCACACGGAGGACGTGCGGCGGGCCCAGCCGGAGTGGACGCGGCGCGAGCTGGACCCGGTCTTCGCCGATCTGCTCTGGTCGCGGACCGAGCGGACGGCGCGGCTGCTGGGGCGGAAGTCCCCGGTGGGGCTGGTGCTGCGCCGCCCGGACGGCCGTACGGTCGTGGCGCACAAGGGCGCCCCGGTGGTGACGGTGACCGGTGAGCCGGGCGAGCTGCTGCTCTTCGCGTTCGGCCGGCAGTCGGCGGCGACGGTGGGGCTGGAGGGCGACAAGGAGGCGGTGGACCGGCTGGGGACGGCGGCGCTGGGGATGTAGCGCGTGCTCAGGCCGGGAGTTCCGCGCGGCGCAGCCGGGTGAAGGCCAGGCCGGTCAGGGCCCCGAGGACGCAGACGGCGGCGCTGGTGGCGAAGACCGGTCCGGTGCCCCAGAGGGCGACGGCCGCTCCGGTGACCGGGTAGCTGAGCGGGGCGATGGCGTGGGTGAAGAGCGTCGAGACCGAGGTGACCCGGCCGAGGTAGGCGGGTTCGGTGACGGTCTGGATCAGGGCGCCGCACAGGGAGCCGCCGAGCCCGGCGAACAGGCCGACGCAGGCCGCGGCGGTGGCGGCCAGGGCCACCGAGGGCAGCTGGGCCAGGGCGCCGACGGCGAGGGCGCCGATCAGCACGGTCAGGCACATGACCAGTCCGGCGCGGGGCACCCGGCCGCGTACCGCGAGCACCAGCGCCGAGGCGGCGGCGCCGAGGCCGAAGGCGGCGATGATCCAGCCCATGCCGGAGGCGCCCCAGTGGCGTTCCTCGGCGAGCAGGACCAGCCCGAGGTTGAGCGGGCCGACGAAGCCGAGCTCGCTGACGGCGACGACGATCATCAGCGGGCCGAGCAGCGGGTGGCGGCGGATGTGGCGCAGCCCGTCGGCCAGGTCGCCCCAGGCGGTCCTGGAGGCCGTCGCGCCCTCCTGCGCGGGCACCGGGCGCATCCGGAGCGACATCAGCAGCGGCAGCGACACCGCGAAGAGGATCCCGGCCGCGGCGAAGGCGAGCCCCGGCCCGCCGAGCGCCACGGCGAGGCCGCCGAGCGGGGCGCCGACGACGCCGGCGGCCCGGACGGACAGGCCGCGCATGCCCTGGACCCGGGCCAGCTGGCCGGGGGCGGTGACCCGGGGCGGCAGGGCGCCGACGGCGGGCAGGAAGAGGGCGTCGACCACGCCGAAGACCAGGGCGACGGCGATCAGCATCCACAGCGCGGGCGAGGAGACCAGCAGGGCCCCGGCCAGGCCGAGGACGACCAGGCAGCGGACGGCGTCGCTGCCGATGACGACCCGGCGCGGCCCCATCCGGTCGGCGAGCACTCCCCCGCCGAGCATCAGGACGGCCCGGGGTATCGAGCCGACGGCGAGGACGATCCCGGTCTGCGCGCCGCCGCCGGTGCGGGCCGCGGCCCAGGCGAGCGCCATGTAGTAGACGCTGTCGCCGATCATCGAGGCGGTGTAGGCGCCGAGCCAGCGCAGTACGTTGCCGTCGCGGTGGGCGGGGCGTTCGAGGGCCGGTGCGGGCTCGACGGCGGGTTCGGTGAGGGTCATCGGTTCGGCCTTCCGTGGCGGCGGGTCAGGGGCGGAACGGGAAGGTGTACAGGTGCACCGCGACGTTCTCGCGGCCCTCGGTGTCCCCGGCCGCCTCGCGGGCGCGGCCGATGCCCTCGTACCGGTCGATCAGCCGGTGCAGCTCGCGGCCGAGTTCGGCGAGCTCCTCGGCGGTGAGGCGGGCCAGGTACTCGGAGCTGGCGGCGGCGGTGCGCCACTCGGTCGGCCAGCTGGCGGCCGAGTCGAGGTAGCGGCGGTACATCTCGACGTGCTGGTCGAAGGAGAGGCGGCCGACGGCGGCGTGGGTGGCGGCCAGCTCGGGGGCGTCCTGGAAGTCCTCCTCGTGGAAGCTGATCCCCTTCGAGGCGGGCCGCCACCAACGCTCGCGGCCGTCCCTGCCCTGCTGGTCGGCCTCCTCGATCAGGCCGTGGTCGGCGAGCTTGCGCAGGTGGTAGCTGACCAGGGAGACCGCTTCGTCGACCTGGTCGGCCAGCTGGGAGGCGGTGGCCTCGCGGGCGATGTAGAGCGCCCGGTACAGCCGCATCCGCAGCGGGTGTCCGAACGCCTTGAGGGTCTCCAGGTCCGAGACCCGGCGCGATTCGTTGCTTGCCATGCCCTCACCGTAAACAGGAAAGGAAAGTTGCGCAATCTTTGTTGCGCAATAAAAGCTGCGGATTCCGCCGGGGTGGTCACGGGAAAAGCCCGTCGCCGGGCGGGGCCGACGGTGCGGCTCCGCCCGGCGACGGGCTTCGGGGTACGGCTTCGCTAGCGGACCGGGTGGCCGGCCTCCCGCAGGGCGCCCTTGACCTCGGAGATCCGCAGATCGCCGAAGTGGAAGACGGACGCGGCGAGCACCGCGTCGGCCCCCGCCGTGATGGCGGGCGCGAAGTCGGCGAGCCGGCCGGCGCCGCCGGAGGCGATCACGGGGACGGTCACGTGCTCGCGGACCGCCGCGATCATCTCCGTGTCGTAGCCGTCCTTGGTGCCGTCCGCGTCCATCGAGTTGAGCAGGATCTCGCCCGCGCCCAGCTCGGCGGCGCGGTGCGCCCACTCGACGGCGTCGATGCCGGTGCCCCGGCGGCCGCCGTGCGTGGTGACCTCGAAGGTGCCTCCGGGGGTGCGCCGGGCGTCCACCGAGAGCACCAGGACCTGGCGGCCGAAGCGCTCGGCGATCTCCCGGATCAGCTCCGGGCGGGCGATGGCCGCGGTGTTGACGCCGACCTTGTCCGCCCCGGCCCGCAGCAGCTTGTCGACGTCCTCGGCGGTGCGGACGCCGCCGCCGACCGTGAGCGGGATGAAGACCTGCTCGGCGGTGCGGCGCACCACGTCGTAGGTGGTCTCCCGGTCGCCGCTGGAGGCGGTGATGTCCAGGAAGGTCAGTTCGTCGGCGCCCTCGGCGTCGTACAGCTTCGCCATCTCGACGGGGTCGCCGGCGTCGCGCAGGTTCTGGAAGTTGACGCCCTTGACGACCCGGCCGTTGTCGACGTCCAGGCAGGGGATCACCCGTACCGCGAGGCTCATCGGGCTCCTCCCCGGTACGCCTCGACCTCGACCTCGACGACCAGGCTCGGGTCCACCAGACCGGCGACGACGACCATCGTCGCGACCGGACGGACCTCGCCGAAGAGCTCCTTGTGGGCGCGGCCGACCTCGTCGGTGTCCCGCACGTGCGTGACGTACATCCGGGTGCGGACGACGTCCTCGCGGCCCAGGCCGACCTGCTCCAGCGCGCGCAGGGCGACCTTGAAGGAGGTGACGGCCTGGTCGTACGGGCCGCCCGCGGCGATCTGCCCGTTCTCCACGGAGGTGCAGCCGGCCACCAGGACCAGCCCGTTCGGCAGCTCCACCGCGCGGGAGTAGCCGAACTTCTCCTCCCAGGGGGCGCCGGAGGAGACGCGCCGGACCGCCTCGCTCATCCGGACACCGCCAGGAGCGCCTCTTCGAGGGTGAACGCCTCGGCGTAGAGCGCCTTGCCGACGATCGCGCCCTCCACGCCGTCCGGGACGAGGGCGGCGATGGCCCGCAGGTCGTCCAGCGAGGAGACGCCGCCGGAGGCGACGACGGGCTTGTCGGTGGCGGCGCAGACGTTCTTCAGGAGCTCCAGGTTGGGGCCCTGGAGCGTGCCGTCCTTGGCGATGTCGGTGACGACGTAGCGGGCGCAGCCCTCGGAGTCGAGCCGGGCCAGCGTCTCGTAGAGGTCGCCGCCGTCGCGGGTCCAGCCGCGGCCGCGCAGCGTGGTGCCGCGGACGTCCAGGCCGACGGCGATCTTGTCTCCGTGCTCGGCGATGACCTTGGCGACCCACTCGGGGGTCTCCAGGGCGGCGGTGCCGAGGTTGACCCGGCGGCAGCCGGTGGCGAGGGCGGCCTCCAGCGAGGCGTCGTCGCGGATGCCGCCGGAGAGCTCGACCTTGATGTCCATGGCGGCGGCGACCTCGGCGATCAGCGCGCGGTTGTCCCCGGTGCCGAAGGCGGCGTCCAGGTCGACCAGGTGCAGCCACTCGGCGCCGGAGCGCTGCCAGGCGAGGGCGGCCTCCAGCGGGGAGCCGTAGGAGGTCTCGGAGCCGGACTCGCCGTGGACGAGGCGGACGGCCTGGCCGTCGCGGACGTCGACGGCGGGGAGCAGTTCAAGCTTCGGCATTACAGCGTCTCGATCCAGTTGGTCAGCAGCTGGGCACCGGCGTCGCCGGACTTCTCGGGGTGGAACTGGGTGGCCCACAGGGCGCCGTTCTCCACCGCGGCGACGAACGGTTCGCCATGGGTGGCCCAGGTGACCCGGGGGGCGCGGATCTTGGGGTTGGTGACCTCCAGGCTCCAGTCGTGCACCGCGTAGGAGTGCACGAAATAGAACCGCGCGTCGGCGTCGAGACCCGCGAAGAGCTGGGAGTCCTCCGGGGCCCGTACCGTGTTCCAGCCCATGTGCGGGACGACCGGGGCCTGGAGCGGGGAGACCGTGCCGGGCCATTCGTCCAGCCCTTCGGTCTCCACGCCGTGCTCGATGCCGCGCTCGAAGAGGATCTGCATCCCGACGCAGATGCCCATGACGGGGCGGCCGCCGGAGAGCCTGCGGCCGATGATCCATTCGCCGCGGGCCTTCTTCAGCCCCTCCATGCAGGCGGAGAAGGCGCCGACGCCGGGGACCAGCAGCCCGTCGGCGTTCATCGCCTTCTCGTAGTCGCGGGTGATCTCCACGTCGGCGCCGACGTGGGCGAGGGCCCGCTCGGCGGACCGTACGTTCCCGAAGCCGTAGTCGAAGACCACGACCTTCTTCTGCTCGCTCATTCCCCGCCCCTCAGTCCCAGAGTCCCTGGATGCGCAGCACGCCCGCGAGCAGGCACATCACGGACGCCAGTCCGAGCAGCACGATGACCCCCTTGGGCATCTTCTGCTTGGAGAAGGAGTAGACACCGCCGGCCAGGAAGAGGCCGAGAACGATGAGTATGGTGTTGAGGCCGGTCACAGCGCGCCCTTCGTGGAGGGGATGGTCCCGGCGGCGCGCGGGTCGTGCTCGCTGGCGTAGCGCAGGGCGCGGGCGAGCGCCTTGAACTGGCACTCCACGATGTGGTGGGCGTTGCGCCCGTAGGGCACGTGGACGTGCAGGGCGATCTGCGCCTGGGCGACGAAGGACTCCAGGATGTGCCGGGTCATCGTCGTGTCGTAGGAGCCGATCATCGGCGCCATGTTCTCCGGCTCGGTGTGCACCAGGTAGGGGCGGCCGGAGAGGTCGACGGTGACCTGGGCGAGCGATTCGTCCAGCGGGACCGTGCAGTTGCCGAAGCGGTAGATGCCGGTCTTGTCGCCGAGTGCCTGCTTGAAGGCGGCGCCGAGCGCGAGGGCGGTGTCCTCGATGGTGTGGTGCGTGTCGATGTGCAGGTCGCCGTCGGTCTTGACGGTGAGGTCGAAGAGCCCGTGCCGGCCGAGCTGGTCGAGCATGTGGTCGTAGAAACCGACTCCGGTCGACACGTCGACCTCTCCGGTGCCGTCGAGATTGATCTCGACGAGCACCGAGGTTTCCTTGGTGGTGCGTTCCACCCGGCCTACGCGGGTCATGCGTCCAGCTCCTTCTTGAGTTCGCGTACCGCATCGAGGAACGCGTCGTTCTCCGCCGGGGTGCCCGCGGAGACCCGCAGCCATCCCGGTACGCCGTTGTCCCGGACCAGGACGCCCCGGTCGAGGATGCGCTGCCAGACGGTGTGGCTGTCGGGGAAGCGGCCGAACTGGACGAAGTTCGCGTCCGATTCGGTCACCTCGTAGCCGAGGGCGCGCAGTTCGGTGACGATCCGGTCGCGCTCGCTCTTGAGCTGCGCGACGTATCCGAGCAGCGTATCGGTGTGCTCCAGGGCGGCGAGCGCGGTCGCCTGGGTGATCGAGGAGAGGTGGTACGGCAGCCGCACCAGCTGCACGGCGTCCACCACGGCCGGGTCGGCGGCCAGGTAGCCCAGGCGGAGCCCGGCGGCGCCGAACGCCTTGGACATGGTGCGCGAGAGCACCAGGTTCGGGCGGCCCTCGATCAGCGGGAGCAGCGAGGGGTGGTGGCTGAACTCGCCGTACGCCTCGTCGACGACGACCATCGACGGGCCGGCCGCCTGGGCGGCCTCGTACAGCGCGAGGACGGTCTCCGCGTCGACGGCGGTGCCGGTGGGGTTGTTGGGGGAGGTGATGAAGACGACGTCGGGGCGGCGCTCGGCGACGACCGCGCGGGCGGCTCCGACGTCGATGGTGAAGTCCTCGTTGCGCGGCCCGGAGATCCAGCCGGTGCCGGTGCCCCGGGCGATGAGGGCGTGCATCGAGTACGAGGGCTCGAAGCCGATCGCGGTGCGGCCGGGGCCGCCGAAGGTCTGCAGCAGTTGCTGGAGGACCTCGTTGGAGCCGTTGGCCGCCCAGACGTTGGCGAGGGAGACCTCGTGGCCGGCGGTGCGGCTGAGGTAGCGGGCGAGCTCGGTGCGGAGCTCGACGGCGTCCCGGTCGGGGTAGCGGTTGAGGTCGCGGGCGGCCTCGCGGACCCGCTCGGCGATCCGGTCGACCAGCGCCTCGGGCAGCGGGTAGGGGTTCTCGTTGGTGTTCAGCCGCACCGGTACGTCGAGCTGGGGCGCCCCGTACGGGGACTTGCCGCGCAGTTCGTCGCGGACGGGGAGGTCGTCGATGCGGGTGGGGCGGGCGTGCGTCACTGCTGCGGTACCTTCCAGCCGAACCTGGCCTTGAGCGCGGCACCGTGGGCGGGCAGGTCCTCCGCCTCGGCGAGGGTCACGACGTGGTGGGCGACCTCGGCGAGCGCGTCGCGCGTGTAGTCGACGATGTGGATGCCGCGCAGGAAGGACTGCACCGACAGGCCCGAGGAGTGGCAGGCGCAGCCGCCGGTGGGCAGCACGTGGTTGGAGCCCGCGCAGTAGTCGCCGAGCGAGACCGGGGACCAGGGGCCGACGAAGATCGCGCCGGCGTTGCGGACCCGGGCGGCGACGGCGGAGGCGTCGGCGGTCTGGATCTCCAGGTGCTCGGCGGCGTAGGCGTCGACGACCTTGAGGCCGGCCGCCAGGTCGTCGACGACGACGATCGCGGACTGGCGTCCGGCCAGCGCGGGCTCGATCCGGTCGGTGACGTGCTTGGTCGCGGCGATCTGCGGCGCCAGCTCGGCCTCGGTGGCCGCGGCCAGCTCCGCGGAGTCGGTGACCAGGACGGCGGCGGCCATCGGGTCGTGCTCGGCCTGGCTGATCAGGTCGGCGGCGACGTGCACCGGGTCGGCGGTGGCGTCGGCGAGGATCGCGATCTCGGTGGGGCCCGCCTCGGCGTCGATGCCGATGCGGCCCTTGAGGAGGCGCTTGGCGGCGGCGACGTAGATGTTTCCGGGGCCGGTGACCAGGTTGACCGACGGGCAGTCGGCCGTGCCGTACGCGAACATCGCGACCGCCTGGGCGCCGCCGGCCGCGTACACCTCGTCGACGCCGAGCAGGGCGCAGGCGGCGAGGATCGTGGGGTGCGGCAGGCCGCCGAACTCCTTCTGCGGCGGGGAGGCGACGGCGATGCCCTCGACGCCCGCCTCCTGGGCCGGTACGACGTTCATGACCACGGACGAGGGGTAGACGGAGCGCCCGCCCGGGACGTACAGCCCGACGCGCTCGACCGGCACCCACTTCTCGGTGACGGTGCCGCCGGGGACGACCTGGGTGGTGTGCGTGGTGCGGCGCTGCTCGCGGTGGACGAGCCGGGCGCGGCGGATCGACTCCTCCAGGGCGGCCCGGACGGCGGGATCCAGCCGCTCGGCGGCGTCGGCGATCGCGGCGGCCGGGACACGCACGGACCCGACCCGTACGCCGTCGAACTTCTCGCCCCACTCGATCACTGCCTCGGAGCCTCGATGGCGTACGTCCTCGCAGATGGGCCGCACCGTCTCCAGAGCGGCTTCCACGTCGAACTCGGCACGGGGCAGCAGGTCGCGCAGGGCTCCACCCTCGGGAAGGGCGGTGCCGCGCAGATCGATTCGAGAGATCACACCGCAATTCTCGCAGACCGCCCGCGCCGCCCGAGCGCCCGTATCACTGGCTGATACATGCCTTGGGTGTCACTGGTGACCAATAGCTTTCACCAGGTCACTCAGAGGGAAGAACAGCTCCGAGCGGAAGGGGCACCCGTGACCGAGCCGCACGATGGCGATTTTCCGGACGGTCTGAGCGCTGCCGAGCTGGGCATGTGGCAGAGCTTCCGGAACGGCAGTACCTACGATCTGCGCGCCCGCGACCCCGCGCAGGACGACCCGTTCGCCCCGGTGGTCTGGGGACCGGAGCGCAGCGTGGACGGGCGTGTCGTCGCCCGGCTGCTGCTGTCCGGTCCGCCGCCGAGGCCCGGCCGAGTCGCGGCGCTGAAGCTCCGGGGCGTGCGGATCACCGGAACGCTCGACCTCGCGGGCGGGCGGGTCGCGCCGTACGTGGAGATGACCGGCTGCCGCTTCGAGCGCGAGGTGGTGCTGCCGGAGTGCCACTTCACGACGTTGCGGATCGTCGGCTGCGCGATGCCGAGGCTGGAGGCGGCGCGGCTGCGCACCGAGGGCGATCTGCATCTGCCGCGCTGCCGCATCCCGTACGGCCTCCGGCTCACCGACGCCCAGATCGGCACCGATCTGCTGCTCAGCCAGATCGAGCTGGGCCCCGACCGCACCGGGCGCGCCCTGGCCGCGGACGGGATGTCGGTCGCCCAGGACCTCCAGGCGGAGCTGGTCGAGGCGCGCGGCGAGCTGAGTCTGCGCGGGGCGAAGGTCGGCGGTTCGCTGAGCCTGCGCGGCAGCCGGCTGCGGAGCACCGAGGGGCGGCGCGCGCTGAACGCCCCGCAGCTCTCCGTGGAGCGCACGCTGTACATGAGCGAGGCGTGGGTGAGCGTCGACACCGGCGTCCAGGGCACCACTCCCCCGTACGGCACGCTCATGGCGTCGACGCCGGCGAGCGGGACGCGTTCGCAGATCCTGGAGTGCCGGGGCGGGGTGCGGCTGGACGACGGGCGGTTCGGCGACGCGGTCGACCTGCACCGGGCGCGGTTCGTGCTGGGCCGGCACGAGGAGCTGTCGCTGCGCAGGATCGTCACGCCGGAGCTGCGGTTCAACGCGGAGCGGCCGGAGGAGGGCCGGGTCGTGCTGAACGGCGCCCGGGTGGTCACGCTGATCGACGTGTCGACCAGCTGGCCGGGGCCGGGCGGGCTGGCCATGGGCGGCTTCGTCTACGAGAACCTCGTCCCGTACGGTCACTTCCCGCTCTCCCGGCGCCTGGAGTGGGTGGCGGCGGCGACCCCGGAGTACGTGCCGGAGCCGTACGAGCGGCTGGCGACGGTGCTCCGCAGCTGCGGGGAGGACGCGGACGCCCGGGAGGTGCAGCTGGCCAAGCAGCGGCGGAGACGCGAGACGCTGCCGCTCGCCGCGAAGCTGTGGGGCTACCTCCAGGACTGGACGGTGGCGTACGGCTACCGGCCGGGGCGGGCCGCTTTGTGGATGGCGCTGCTGTGGGCGGCGGGGACGCTGGCCTTCATGCAGCAGGTGCCGGAGGCGATCAAGCAGGACGAGCATCCGGACTGGAACCCCGCCCTGTACGCGCTCGATCTGCTGATCCCGGTGATCAATCTGGGCCAGGACGGGTACTGGCGGATGGAGGGCGGCTGGCAGTGGGGTTCGGCGGTGCTCATCCTGCTCGGCTGGATACTCGCCACGACCGTCGCGACGGGCGCCTCGCGGCTGCTCCGCCGGGGCTGACGTGATCCGGCCATTCCGGGGCGGGTGGTGGCCGCACCGCCCGTTCCGGGAACACCGTCGAACGGCCGCCCGAGCCGCGCCAGGGCGGTCGGGCGCCCTTGGCCCGAGCAATGACATCCAGCCATATTCCGCGTATTCCTTTACCTCTTCTTGACTCACGCGGATGCAACCCCTCCACTCGGCACCAAAGCTTCACAGCGCCCCTCTGGCGCCGTCCCCACCAGCGCTTTTCAATGGTCTGCACCATGCCAATCCTTCGTGCTCTGCTCCGCGCCGCGGGTACGGCCCGGCGCCCTCCGCGGGAGACGTCCACCGGACTGCCCGCGGACGACGAGGTGCTGCTCGACGCACCCGACGAACGCCTCTCCCCGGCGCTGGTCGCCGCGGCCCTCGGTGAATACGGCCCGGCCGCCGCTCTTCTCGCCGCCACCCGGGACCGCGCCGAGTGGGAGAACCGCGACCGCTATCTCGGCCGGCTCGTCACCTTCGCCCGCAGCCGCGACGACTGGCTGGCCGCCTGGCTCACCGACGCCCCGCACGACCCGGACGCGGCGCTGGTCAAGGCCGAGCTGTCGGTCCGCCGGGCCTGGGAGTCGCCCGCCCGCGCCGAGCAGCTGCGCGAGGTCGGGCCGCTGATCACGGCGGCGGCCGAGGGCGACCCGCGCGATCCGGTGCCCTGGCGCCTGGCCCTCGACCACGCGCGCGGCACCCACGCCACGCACACCGTGTTCGAAGCCTTGTGGGAGCAGGCGGTGCGCCGCTCCTCGCACCACTACGGCTGCCATGTGTCGGCGCTGCGCTACCTCTCCGCCGCCTGGTACGGCTCGCACCGCGAGTGCTTCGACTTCGCCGAGCGGGCCGCCGAGGACGCGCTGCCCGGCTCGCTGGTGCAGGCGCTGCCGCTGCGGGCCGCCTTCGCCCTGCTGGCCGACGGGCCGAGGGCGCGGCCCAACTCGGTGCAGGAGGCCCGGATCGACACGGCGGCGGACCTGGGCATCGCCCTGTCCGGCGGGTACCCGCCGGGCGGGCCCTGGCTCGCCGAGGCGCGCAATCTCCTGGCGTTCGTGCTGATCGCCCGGGGCCGTTGGGCGGAGGCGCTGGAGCAGTTCCGGCGGATCGGGCCGCACGCCGCCTCGTTCCCGTGGTCGTCGGTGGCCGAGGATCCGCTCGGCGGCTTCCTCGCGGCACGGGACGACACCCGGCTCCGGGCGGCCTGTACCGCACCGTTCCCGGGACGGACCGGCCGGGGACGGCCCGGCGGCCATTACGCTTGACCGCTGTGACCACCGCCCGACTGCCCCTGTTCCCGCTGAACGCGGTGCTGTTCCCCGGCCTCGTGCTGCCGCTGAACGTCTTCGAGGAGCGATATCGCGCCATGATGCGCGAGCTGCTGAAGACCGACGAGGACGAACCCCGCCGCTTCGCCGTCGTCGCGATCCGCGACGGCCACGAGACCGCCCGCACCGGGACCGGGATGCCCGACGCCCTGAACGGCCCCGCCGAGCGGGGCCCGGCGGAGGGGTTCGGCGCCGATCCGGCGCGGACCTTCCACGAGATCGGCTGCATCGCCGACGCGGCGAAGATCCGGGAGCGGCCGGACGGCACCTTCGAGGTCCTGGCGACCGGCACCACCCGGATCAGGCTGCTCTCCGTCGAGACCGGCGGCCCCTTCCTGACGGCCGAGGTCGAGGAACTGGCCGAGGAGAGCGGCGAGGAGGCGGGCGCGCTGGCCGAGGGCGTCCTGCGGGCCTTCCGCACGTATCAGAAGCGGCTGGCCGGGGCGAGCGAGCGGTCCCTGACGACCGGTGCGGAGCTGCCGGACGACCCGGCCGTCGTCTCGTACCTGGTCGCGGCGGCGGCCGTGCTCGGCGTACCGGCCAAGCAGCGGCTGCTCCAGGCGCCCGACACGGCGAGCCGGCTGCGCGAGGAGCTGACGCTGCTGCGTACCGAGACCGCCGTCATCCGCCATCTGCCGTCCCTGCCCGCGGTGGACCTGACCCGCGCGCCGACCCACCTCAACTGATCCGAGGACCTCTCCCCCGTGGCGAAGAAGTCGAAGAAGCAGCAGCAGTCCGGCGGCACCCCGGCGACGGTCGCCCTGACCGCGTCCGGCACCCCGTTCACCGTCCGCTCCTACGAGCACGACCCGGCCGCCGCCTCCTACGGCGAGGAGGCGGCCGAGGCCCTGGGCGTCTCCCCCGACCGGGTCTTCAAGACGCTGGTCGCGGAGGTCGACGGCGCGCTGACCGTGGCGGTCGTCCCGGTGGCCGGCACGCTGGACCTGAAGGCGCTGGCCGCCGCGGTGGGCGGCAAGCGGGCCGCCATGGCCGACCCGGCCGCCGCCGAGCGCACCACCGGCTACGTACGGGGCGGCATCTCCCCGCTGGGCCAGCGCAAGCGGCTGCGCACGGTGCTGGACGCCTCGGCGCGCGACCACGGGACGATCTGCGTCTCGGCGGGCCGCCGCGGGCTGGAGGTCGAGCTCGCCCCCGAGGACCTGGCGGCGCTGACGGGGGCGGTGTTCGCGGAGATCGGCCGGGGGGACTGAGCCGCAGGGCCTGTCCGGCGGATCGGGGCGGGCAGGGCGCCGTGCCCGGTGCGGTGCGTCGCGGGGCACAGGAGCGTTCTCCCCGGGGTCTTTTCCTGCTCGAACGGGGTGGAGGGCCCGGGGAAGGAGCCGCGAGGCGCCGTGCCGGAGCCGCGACCCCGGCCGTGATGCGGCGGACCCGCCCTACGGCTGCGCGGGGCCCTGCGGCGTCCGGCCGTCCACGGGCGCGCCGGGCGGCGCGGGCGTCCCGGGCGCCGGGGGCCACGGCGCGGGCCCGCCCGGGAACACGCCCCACTCCGGCTCCGGGTCGCGCGGCCCGAACAGCCCGGTCAGCCCGAGGTGGACCGCCATCGCGCCCACCGGCGCCGCCAGCAGCGCCACCTTCGACCGCAGTTCGAGCGGCGCGTCGAAGACCACGCCCTTGCCGACCGCCCGCGCGTGCGCGACCACGTCCGAGGTCGGCCCGAGAGCCACCCCCAGCCACCAGGCCACCAGCGAACCGAGCAGACCGCCCACCGCGAGCGCCACCACCAGCGCGATGCCGCCGCTGCGCCGGAACCAGAAGACCAGGGCCGCGGAGACCGCCCCGAAGGCCAGCCCCAGCAGCACGAACGTGCCGTCGGCGCCGATCGCCTCCTCGCCCTCGCTGTCGTTCAGGAAGACGGCGGTGCTGTCCGAGATCAGCGGCACCCGGGGCGCCAGCCACAGCCAGAGCAGCCCGAACACCACGCCGAGGACGGTGACGAGCAGGGCGACGACCGCCGCCTGCGCCAGCTCCTGGGCGAGCCCCTTCTCCCCGGGCGCTTTCGGGTCACCCGTCCCGGCCAGGTGGGATCCCCCGGGGCCGCCCCCGTCCGGCGGGGTCTGCCAGGGGTCGTTCGGCGAGGGCTGGTGAGGCGGCGTCAGGGGTGCGGTCACCGTGCCATCGTGCCAGGCGCCACGCGGCCGCGCCTCACCGGACCGCCGCCCTGCGGTACGCCCAGGTCGCCACGGCCAGCGAGAGGACCCCGACGACGGCGCAGACGGCGAGGTCCAGCACGACGACCGCCCAGTCGGGCCGGGCGTCGAAGGACCGCGCGAGCGCCTCCACCCCGTACGTCGAGGGCAGCAGGTCGCGCGCCCAGCCGACCGGTGCGGGCAGCCGGTCCGCCGGGAGCACCCCGAGCAGCAGCGCCGCCGACATGCCCAGCTGGCCCAGGAGCGTGGCCAGCTCCTGCCGGGGCGCGAGCAGCCCCAGCGCCGCGCCCAGCCCGGCCAGCGCCGCCCCGGCGAGCGGGATCACGGCGACCAGCACCCACAGATGGGCCAGCGGCAGCCCGAAGAGAACGCTGCCGGCGACCGCCGTGACGACCGTGCCCGGCACCGTGAAGGAGGCGTACGCCCCGGCCGCCCCGAGCACCACCGCGGCCGGCGGCACCGGCAGGGTCGCGTAGTGGTCGAGCCCGCCGCCGGCCCGCAGCTGCCCGAAGTACTGGGCGAGGAGGTTGAGCGCGACGAAGGCGACCACCAGCACCGCCGATCCGGCCACGACGGCCCGGGACTCGGCCTCCCCGTCGACCACCCCGCGCATCAGGACCATGATCCCGACCGACTGGAACGTCGCGACGAAGAGCAGCGGGATCCGGGCGACCCTGGCCCGGGAGAGCTGGGCGCGGTAGACGGCCGCGAGCGCGGGGAACAGCCGGGCCCGGGGCGCGAGCGGCGCGGGCTCCCCGCCATGGGCCGGGCGGTCGTCCGGGCCGGTCCGGACCGGCCCGGTCACCGCGTCCGCGGGCACGATGCTCGTCACCTGGTGCTGCTCCTGTTCGTTCGCTCCCCGGTCGCGCGGACGCGCCCGGTGGTCCCGCCGGTCATGCCTTCACCAGCCCCGCGGTGGTGTCCCCGCCGAGCGCGAGGTAGACGTCCTCCAGGCTGGGCGTGGCCACGGCGAAGTCGTCGAGCGCGGCGAAGGCGGTGGAGCCGGTCACCGCGGCGACCGCCGCCCGCGCCCGGTCGGGGCCGAGCCGGAGCACCCAGCGCCGCCCGGACTCCTCGGCGAGGGGGCGCAGCGCGGCGACCTCGGGCACGTCCAGCGGCGCCCGCTCCCGCCACACCAGCTCGACGCGGACCTCGCCCGCGACGCGTTCCTTCAGCCCGGCCGGGGTGTCGCAGGCGATGACCCGGCCGTGGTCGATCACGGCGACCCGGTCGAGGACCGTCTCGGCCTCGATGACGTTGTGGGTGACGAGCAGCACCGTGGCGCCGCGCTCGGCCCGGCGCCGGTCCACCGCCGCCCAGACGGCGCGCCGCGCCACCGGGTCCATGCCGGTCGTCGGCTCGTCCAGCACCAGGACGGGGCGCTCGCCGACCAGGGCCGCGGCGAAGCAGGCGAGCCGCCGCTGCCCGCCGGAGAGCTTCTTCAGGGGGCGTCCCGCGATCCCGGTGAGCCCCAGTTCGTCGAGGACGGCGTCGCGCTCGGCGCGGGCGTCCGCCGCCGCGAGGCCGCGCAGCCGCCCGGTGGTCTCGGCGGCGAGCGCGACGGTCAGCTCGTCCAGCGCGGTGGACTCCTGCCCGAGGTAGCCGATCAGCCGGGCGGCCCGGTCGGGGTGGCGGACCAGGTCGTGGCCCAGCACCGTCACGGTGCCGGAATCGGGGCGCATCAGTCCGGTGAGCTGGCGTACCAGGGTTGACTTGCCGGCGCCGTTGGGGCCGAGGAGGCCGAAGATCTCACCGCGCCGGATGTCCAGGCTGATCCCGTCGGTGGCCCGCACCTCGGGGGTGGCCGGTGTGTCCCGGCGGCCGCGTGCGGCGGGATAGGTCTTGACCAGATCACGCACCGCGCACACGGTTCCGGCCGCCTGCTGCGCCTGTGCTGTGCCCGTACTCACGAGGTACGAGGGTACGGGGTCGGACACCCCCGGCCGCGCCCGGGGCCGGGCCGGGCGGGTGCCGGGGAGCGGGTCCGCGGCGGTCGGGCGGGACGGCCGTCAGCCCGCCGACGGGCCGGTCCGCTCGGCGGCGGGGGTGTGCTCGGCGGCGGCGCGCACGTCGATCTCCCGCCAGAACCCCGCCCGGATCGCGTACCGGTCGTGCTCGTCGATCTGGTCGTCCTTGTGGGCGAGCAGACCGAACCGGGCCGCGTACCGCAGCAGCTCGCCGTCGATGCGGTGCGGAATGCGCGGGTACATGGTGGAGAGCTGCTGGAGGTGGGCGTTCTCCGGGAGCCGTTCCAGCCAGCGGCGGGCGAAGACCTGGCCGACCTCGAAGGGGTCGCCGCCGACGGTGGTGATGTCCTCCTCACGGTCCGCCCAGCGCTGCTCGGCGCTGGTGAGCTGGGCGAGCGTGGGCAGCGAGGCGGTCTCGGCTGGCTCGCCCAGGGGGCCGCCGCGGTCCGTCCAGCTCTTGTCGGAGGACCAGCGCAGGGTGGCACCGGCCTGGGCGGGCTGCGGGAGGTGCCGCTCGGGCGGGGCGGCGGGAACGGGGCCGCGCAGACTGCCCGCCAGGTCCTTGGGGGTGGGTACGGCGCGGCCGCCGGGCACCGGCCGGTCGGGGGCGGTGGTCCCCTCGGGCGGGGCGGCGGTGCCGTTGGCCGCGGCGGCGCGGGCCTCGGAGGCCCGCTCGGCGGAGGCGGCGAGGGCGGCCTCCGGGAGCGGCGCGGAGAGGATCGCGGCGATCTCCGGGCGGGGGGCGGGCGGCGGGGCGCAGACGCCACCGGTCTCCTTGGCGCGTACGGCCTGGGTGATCCAGGCCCGGTCGAGGACCCGGCGTTCGTCGGCCTCGGCCACCAGGTCCTCGGACTGGTTGTAGTCGCCGTCGGCGGCCTGGACGGCCCACAGGTGGACGGCGACGCCGTGCTCCTTGGCGGACATCAGGCCGGGCAGCAGGTCCCCGTCGCCGGTCACCAGCACCACGTCGGAGCAGGCCCGGTTCCGGGCCAGCTCGGTGAGCTCGGCGTGCATCGCGGCGTCGACGCCCTTCTGCGCCCAGCGCCCGTCGCTGCGGGTCAGTGCGCCGAGCCGGACGGTCACCCGGGGCATCACGCGCAGTCTGCGGTGCTCGGGCTGGGGCACCCGGTCGGGGGCGCCGTCGAACCAGTAGATCCGCAGCAGCGGCTGCTCCGTGTCGGCCTCGGCCCGCTCGCGCAGCCCCCGGACGAGGGCCGTGTGGTCGACCGTGATGCGGGACCGGGCGGGTTCCCCGGCCAGCAGGCTCGCGGCCGCGCCCAGCAGATAACCGGCGTCCACCAGGACGACGCAACGGTCCACGCGATCCACCCTCTTCCAGAAGTTCGGGTGCGGTCCTTGCCATGGGTTTGCTCCGAGTCTGCCCGACCCTGCGGGGCTTGACGTCCGGAACTCGATCATCGGCGTGGCGGAACGGAAGAACGACGCGTCTCCTACCCCCGCTACGCACGGTAATGATCCAACATGCACGGTTTATACCGTCATGTGAATCTGAACGCGGTCCTGGCCCCGAGAGTCCCCACAGGAGGAAGACCATGGCCAAGAACAAGAACCGCAAGCAGGGCGGCCAGCAGAACCGCGCGGCGGGTCCGCAGCGCGGTGCGGAAGAGACGCGTTCGACCGGATACGAGTCGCAGATACAGCCTCAGTCGCAGGCCCAGGGCAGCCCTGCCGATGTTGCGCGTAAGCACCAGCGGCGGTTCGGGCACAACTGACCCGGGCGCCGTCGGCCCGGTGACGGGCCGGTTGGCACGAGGGGGCGCACCGCTTTCGCGGGGCGCCCCCTCGTCGTGTCCGAGCTCGGGTCAGCCGGCCAGGCAGGACGGGCCGAGCAGCACCTTCAGGTCACCGTAGAGGGCCGGGTCGGCCTTGACCCGGTGGCGGTCGAGCCGGAGCACGGTGGTCTTGCGAGGGCCCTGGAGCCTGATCCGTACCTCGGTGTCGCCCCGGTGGCTGGCGAGGACCTCGCCGAGGCGGCTGACCATGGGCGGGGTGATCTTGACGGTGGGGATGGTCAGCACCACGGGGGCGTTGGTGCCCGCGTTGGAGATGTCGGGGACCTGCATCTCCATGGCGACGAGCCGGGGCACGTCCTCCCGCTTGTCCAGCCGGCCCTTGACGAAGACGACGGTGTCCTCGACGAGCTGGGTGGAGACCAGCTGGTAGGTGGCCGGGAAGAACATGCACTCGATGGAGCCGGCCAGGTCCTCGACGGTGGCGATGGCCCAGGCGTTGCCCTGCTTGGTCATCTTGCGCTGGAGACCGGAGATGATGCCGCCGACGGTGACGACCGCGCCGTCGCTGTGCTCGCCGCCGGTCAGCTGGGAGATCGAGGCGTCGGCCTTGTCCGAGAGCACGTGCTCCAGGCCGAAGAGCGGGTGGTCCGAGACGTACAGGCCGAGCATCTCGCGCTCCTGGGCGAGCAGGTAGGCCTTCTCCCACTCGACGTCGGAGAACTCCACGTCCAGCCCGAAGCCCGGCTCGTCGCTCTCCTCGTCGCCCATGCCGCCGAAGAGGTCGAACTGCCCCTCGGCCTCCTTGCGCTTGACCTGCACCACGTTGTCGATCATCGGCTCGTGGTGGGCGACCAGGCCCTTGCGGGTGTGGCCCATCTCGTCGAAGGCGCCGGCCTTGATCAGGGACTCGACGGTGCGCTTGTTGCAGACGACCGCCTCGACCTTGTCCAGGAAGTCGGGGAAGGAGCTGTACTTCCCCTTCGCCTTGCGGCACCGGATGATCGAGTCGACGACGTTCTGGCCGACGTTGCGCACGGCGGTGAGGCCGAAGAGGATCACGTCGTCGCCCTGGGCAGCGAAGTTCGACAGCGACTCGTTGACGTTGGGCGGGAGCACCTTGATGCCCATGCGCCGGCACTCGTTGAGGTAGACGGCCGACTTGTCCTTGTCGTCCTTGACCGAGGTGAGCAGCGCCGCCATGTACTCGGCGGGGTAGTTCGCCTTGAGGTACGCGGTCCAGTAGGTGACCAGGCCGTACGCGGAGGAGTGCGCCTTGTTGAAGGCGTACCCGGCGAACGGCACCAGCACGTCCCACAGGGCCTTGATCGCCTCGTCGGAGAAGCCCTTCTTCTTGGCGCCCGCCTCGAAGAGGACGAAGTTCTTCGCCAGTTCCTCGGGCTTCTTCTTGCCCATCACGCGGCGGAGGATGTCGGCCTCGCCGAGGGAGTACCCCGCGACGATCTGGGCGGCCTTCTGCACCTGCTCCTGGTACACGATCAGGCCGTAGGTGAGGCCGAGGACCTCCTTGAGGGGCTCCTCCAGCTCCGGGTGGATCGGGGTGATCTCCTGGCGGCCGTTCTTGCGCTCGGCGTAGTTCGTGTGCGAGTTCATGCCCATCGGGCCCGGCCGGTAGAGGGCCGAGACGGCGGAGATGTCCTCGAAGTTGTCGGGCTGCATCTGGCGCAGCAGGGAGCGCATCGGCCCGCCGTCGAACTGGAACACGCCGAGCGTGTCGCCGCGGCAGAGCATCTCGTAGGTCTTGGGGTCGTCCAGCGGGAGGGCCAGCAGGTCCAGCTTGACGTGTTTGTTGGACTCCACCATCTTCACGGCGTCGTCCATGATCGTGAGGTTGCGCAGGCCCAGGAAGTCCATCTTCAGCAGGCCGAGCGACTCGCACTGCGGGTAGTCCCACTGGGTGATGGTGACGCCGTCGGTGTGCCGCACCCAGATCGGGGCGTGGTCGACGATCGGCTCGCTGGACATGATGACGCCGGCGGCGTGCACGCCCATCTGGCGGACCAGGCCCTCGACGCCCTTGGCGGTGTCGATGACCTTCTTGACGTCCGGCTCGTTCTCGTACATCCCCCGGATCTCGCCCGCCTCGCTGTAGCGCGGGTGCTTGGGGTCGGTGATGCCGTTGAGGTCGATGCCCTTGCCGAGGACGTCGGCGGGCATGGCCTTGGTGAGCCGGTCGCCCATCGCGTACGGGTAGCCGAGGACGCGGGCGGAGTCCTTGATGGCGTTCTTCGCCTTGATCTTTCCGTACGTGCCGATCATGGCGACCTTGTCGGCGCCGTACTTCTCCGTCACGTACCTGATCACCTCGACGCGCCGACGCTCGTCGAAGTCGATGTCGACGTCGGGCATGGAGACGCGCTCGGGGTTGAGGAACCGCTCGAAGATCAGCCCGTGCTCGATCGGGTCGAGGTCGGTGATGCCCATCGCGTACGCCACGATCGAACCGGCCGCGGAGCCACGGCCGGGGCCGACGGCGATGCCGTTGTTCTTGGCCCACATGATGAAGTCGGCGACGACCAGGAAGTACCCCGGGAACCCCATCTGGATGATGATGTCCATCTCGTACTCGACCTGCTTCTGCCGGTCCTCGGGGACGCCGCCCGGGAAGCGGCGCTCCATGCCGGCCCGGACCTCCTCCTGGAACCAGGTGATCTCGGTGTAGCCGTCCGGGATGTCGAACTTCGGCATCAGGTCGCGCTTCTCGAACATCCCGGTGGTGTCGATCTGCTCGGCGACCAGCAGGGTGTTGCGGCATCCCTCCTGCCAGGCGTCGGAGGAGTCGACGGCGTACATCTCGTCGGCGGACTTGATGTAGTAGCCGGTGCCGTCGAAGCGGAAGCGGTCCGGGTCGGAGAGGTTCTTGCCGGTCTGGATGCAGAGCAGGGCGTCGTGCGCGGTGGCCTCGTGCGCGTAGGTGTAGTGCGAGTCGTTGGTCACCAGCGGCGGGATGCCGAGCTTCTTGCCGATCTCCAGCAGTCCGTCGCGGACCCGGCGCTCGATCTCGATGCCGTGGTCCATCAGCTCCAGGAAGTACCTGCCCTCGCCGAAGATGTCCTTGTAGTCGGAGGCCGCCTGGACCGCCTCGTCGAACTGGCCGAGCCGCAGCCGGGTCTGGACCTCGCCGGAGGGGCAGCCGGTGGAGGCGATCAGCCCCTCGGACCACTGGGCGATGGTCTCCTTGTCCATCCGGGGCCACTTCTGGAGCCAGCCCTCGGCGTACGCGTCCGAGGACAGCTTGAAGAGGTTGTGCAGCCCGGTCGCGTTCGACGCCCAGATCGTCTTGTGGGTGTAACCACCCGAACCGGAGACGTCGTCGCGCTTCTGGTGCGGCTGGCCCCACTGGATCTTCCGCTTGTGCTTGCGGGACTCGGGGGCGACGTACGCCTCGATGCCGATGATGGGCGTCACGCCCGCCTTCTGCGCCGAGTGGAAGAAGTCGTAGGCCCCGTGCAGGTTGCCGTGGTCCGTCATCGCGATGTGGGACATGCCCATCTCGTTGCAGGCGGCGAACATGTCCTTGAGCCGCGCCGCACCGTCCAGCAGCGAGTACTGGGTGTGGACGTGCAGGTGCGTGAAGGGCGGCTTGGTCACGGCGCTGTTCCTCCGGAAGAACGGACGACGGCTGGGTGGGGGGACAGCGTGGAAGTCTACGTCTCCGGGCGGCCGGACGAGGGGGCTCGCCGACCACGGTCACACACGGTCGCCGTGATGGACGTCACCGCGACAAAACACGACACCCCGCACCATCCCCCTCGGGAATATGGCGATTTTCCTGAATCCTCATTCCCGCCCGCATCCGTTAACCCATTGCCCCGCCTCCCGACAGGCGTTAGCATCCCCTCGTTCCGAAATAGTGAAGGAAATCGGTGGGGGATATGAACGTCAAGAAGGCTCTGGTTTCGATAGCCGCCACGACCGCGGTCCTGGGGGGCTTCACCATCGGTACCGCGTCGTCCGCGAGCGCCGCCGGCTACGGCTGCGGGAGCGTCGGCCACAACAACTCCGACGCCGTCCACAAGGTCGTGGTCGGCCACCTGCGCAACGGACCTGCCGAAACGTGCGCCCAGACCCTTTCGGTGGCGCCCGGCACCACGTTCTACGCCTGGTGCGGCGTCTACAACAAGTACGGGAACCTCTGGGTGTACGGACGCCTGGCCGGGGGCGAGACGAAGGGCTGGATCTACTCCAAGAACCTGACCCTGGAATCCGGTTCCGTAAAGATTTGCTGACCCGCCCCCGGAAAAGGCCCGCCCGAATAAGGGCGGGCCTTTTCCAATTCCGCATCCTTGATTCACGCCGTAATGCACACGGGTTTCGATCCGCGTCTCCCGCGCATCGGCGCCACCCCGGACGCGACACGACTTCACACCTCCCAGACATCGGTAATTTCGGCGATTTCAGCCACGATCCGGGCAACCGAATCCCTACCGCCGGGCCCTCTGTCCTCCGGGAACCGGCATGGCAGAATTACCGCGATGGACACGCAGACGACCGGCCTCCGGGCGGCACGGGCAGCGCTCTTCACCGCGCTGTGCCTCACGCTGTCCACGGGCGCCCACGTCCTGCTCTCCTCGGTACCGCTGCCCCTGTCGCTGATCGCGCCGATCGGCGTGGCCGTCTTCGTACTGGCCTTCGCCCTGGCGGGTGGGCGCGAGCGGGGCTTCTGGCCCATCGCCGCGCTGCTCGTCCCGCTCGAACTCGCGGCGGACACGGTGTTCACCAGCGGCCAGCACGCCTGCTACGGCCCGGAGGGCGGGCCCGTGGCGGGGTCGTTGCGGTCCATGGGCTGGGACCTGATCTGCGGCGGCGAACCGCTCGGTACGCCGTTGACGCATGTCGCCGCGCCCGGCGCCGGTTCCGCGTCGGCGACCCCCTGGCTGCTGCTCGCCGCCCACGTCTCGGTCGGGCTCCTCGCGGCGGCCTGGTTGTGGCGCGGCGAGGTGGCGCTCGCCCGGCTGCTGCGCGCGGTGGCCGCCGCCACGTTCCGGCCGCTGCTGATCGCCGTCGCCGCGGTCACGGCCCGCCGGGAGCCCGCCCGGCTCCGCCCGCGCCCGGCACCGCGCGCGCCCGTCCTGCGCGGCCGCCTCCTCGCGTACTCCGTCGGTCTGCGCGGACCGCCCTGCCGGGTCCGCTGACCCCCGAGCACGGCAGTCCCACCCCTTCACCAGATCCACGGAGAGTCGATCCATCATGAGCAAGCGCAACACTCAGCAGGCGAAGACCGCGGCCCGTGAGCGGCTGCGTGCCGAACGCGAGCGCCAGGCCAAGCGGGACAAGACGCGGCGGCAGGCCATAGTCGCCGGTTCGGTCGTCGCCGTCCTGGCGATAGCCGGCGGCGCGGGCTACCTGGTGATGCAGAGCCTCAAGCCCTCCCAGTGGGAGGCCGCGAAGGACAAGGCGCTGGTCGCCCCCAAGAACACCACCGGCAAGAACCACACGACGGTCACCCTCGGCGAGGAGACCGCCAAGAAGACGATCATCGCGTACGAGGACCCGCGCTGCCCCATCTGCGCCACGTTCGAGCAGACGATCGGCCCGACGATCACGAAGGACCTGAAGGACGGCAAGTACAAGGTCCAGTACGTGGGTGCCACCTTCCTCGACAACAACCTCCCCGGCGAGGGCTCCCGCAACGCGCTCAGCGCGCTCGGCGCCGCCCTCAACGTCTCCAAGGACGCCTTCTCCTCCTACAAGGAGGCCCTCTACTCGGCGAAGTACCACCCCGAGGAGACGGACGACAAGTTCAAGGACGACTCGTACCTCATCGAGATCGCGGACACCGTCTCCGAGCTCAAGAACAACAAGACGTTCCAGAAGGACGTGAAGGACGGCACCTTCGATCGCTGGGCGATCGAGATGTCGAAGAACTTCAACGACAACAAGTACGACGTCCAAGGCACCCCGTCCTTCGTCATGGACGGCAAGAAGATCACCGGTCCGGACGGCAAGAACGCGCCGATGACCGTCGAGGACTGGAACACCGCCGTCGACAAGGCCCTGAAGGGCTGACACGGCACGCGGGAGCGTAAGGACGCGACGCGAAAGAGCGGGTGAACTCTTCGGATTCACCCGCTCTTTGAGCGTACTAGTCAGTAGTCTGATCGCCTGTGACCAGTCGCATACCTTCAGACGCCAGGCCGGACCGCTCCGGCCCCCACGCCCCGCGCCGTCGCACGGTCGTCAAGGCCGCCGCGGTCGGCGCCGTGCTCGCCGCCCCGCTCCTCTCGGCGGCCACCGCGCACGCCTCCGACGACGACCCCGCCTTCCTGCACGGCGTCGCCTCCGGCGACCCGCTGCCCGACGGCATCCTGCTCTGGACCCGGGTGACGCCGGACGCGACGGCGGTCCCCGGCTCGGGCAACGGCCCCGACGTGCGGGTGGACTGGGAGATCGCCCAGGACAAGGAGTTCCGTACGGTCGTGGCCCGCGGGACGGCCACCGCGAGCGCCGCCCACGACCACACCGTGAAGGCGGACGTGCGGGGGCTCGCCCCGGCGAGCACGTACTACTACCGCTTCGCGGCGGGCACCGTCCTCTCCCCCGTGGGCCGCACCCGGACGGCCCCGGCGGCCGGCGCCGCGACGCCCGGGGTGCGGTTCGGCGTGGTCTCCTGCGCCAACTGGGAGGCCGGTTACTTCTCCCCCTACCGCCACCTCGCCGCCCGCGCGGACCTCGACGCGGTCCTCCACCTCGGCGACTACATCTACGAGTACGCCTCCGGCGGCTACCCGGCGGCGAAGTACACCGTGCGGCCGCACGAGCCGAGGCACGAGATCCTCACCCTCGCCGACTACCGGCTCCGGCACGCCACGTACAAGACGGACGCCGATCTCCAGGAGCTGCACGCGGTCCACCCGGTCATCGCGATCTGGGACGACCACGAGTTCGCCAACGACGCCTGGTCGGGCGGGGCCGAGAACCACACCCCGGGGACGGAGGGCGCCTGGGCGGACCGGGTGGCCGCCGCCAAGCAGGCGTACTTCGAGTGGATGCCGGTCCGCGCCTCCACCGAGGGCACCGTCTACCGGCGGCTGCGCTTCGGCAGGCTCGCCGAGCTGCATCTCCTGGACCTGCGCAGCTTCCGCTCCCAGCAGGCGTCGATCGGCAGCGGCGCGGTCGACGACCCGGAGCGCACCATCACCGGCCGGGCGCAGCTCGACTGGCTGAAGTCGGGGCTGGCCGCGTCGGACGCGGCCTGGAAGCTGGTCGGCACCTCGGTGATGATCTCGCCGGTCGCCTTCGGCTCCCTGCCCGCCGAGCTGCTGGCACCGCTGGCCAAACTGCTCGGCCTGCCCCAGGAGGGGCTGGCCGTCAACGTCGACCAGTGGGACGGCTACACCGACGACCGCAAGGAGCTGATCGCCCACCTGCGGGACCGGTCGATCACCAACACGGTCTTCCTGACCGGTGACATCCACATGGCGTGGGCCAACGACGTGCCGGTGAAGGCGGCGACGTATCCGCTCTCCGCCTCGGCCGCCACGGAGTTCGTGGTGACGTCGGTGACCTCGGACAACATCGACGACATCCTGCACGTGGCCCCGCAGACCGTCTCGCTGGTCGCGGCCGCGGCGGTCAAGGCCGCCAACCGCCACGTGAAGTGGGTCGACATGGACTCGCACGGCTACGGGGTCCTCGACGTGACCGCCGAGCGCTCGCAGATGGACTACTACGCCGTCTCCGACCGGACGAAGCGGGACGCCACCGCCACGTGGATGCGCTCGTACCGGACGCTCAACGGAACGCAGAAGGTCGAGCGGGTGAACAGCCCGGTGCTCTGAGGAATCACTTTCGGCCACCCCGTCATTCACTGACGGTTCATCACATCACTACGGCGGGTGGCGTGTTCCGGGCCCCAAAGGGGACACACCACCCGCCGGGGTGACTCCCGCGCACGCACCGCCGCCCCAAACTCCTGGACCGCCGAAAAGATTCGTCCTGGTTCCACCCCTTTGACACGTGCCGGATCGGGCTTGATCATTCCTCTTCCAGGAATGACATGCACACGTAATCTCCTGGTGGCGGGCGAGGGCCCGCCTCACCCTCACACCCGGAGGAGTCCCCGTGCGCGCTCTCGGCCGTATATCGCCGCGTCTGCGAAACCGGATGCTCGGCACCGCCGCCCTGGCCGGAACCCTGGCCCTGGCACCGCTCACCGCCCCGTCCGGCGCCTCCGCCTCGGCGGCTCCGACGGCCGCCCGGACGTCCGCCGCCCAGAAGTGCGCGGACGGTACGAGCGCGGGCACGAGCGCCACGGCGCGCGAGGCCCGCCCCTCGGGCAAGGCGCACGCCGCCGACCCCAACGAGGTGACGCCGGCCCGTGCCAAGGCCATGGAGGAGCAGCTGAAGCAGAGACTCGCGGAGCGCCGGACGAGCGGCCCCGCGCTCGCCGCGGGCGCGACCATCCCGGTCTACTTCCACGTCATCCACTCCGGGACGACCGGAAAGCTCAGCGCGTCCGCGATCAGCAACCAGATGAACGTGCTGAACGCCGCCTACGCCGGACAGGGCTCGGGCAACACCAGCACCGGCTTCCAGTTCACGCTGGCCGGCACGGACTACACGGACAACAGCACCTGGTACAACGTCTCCCCGGACACCACCACCGAGAAGACCATGAAGTCCGCGCTGCGCAAGGGCGGGGCGAACGCGCTCAACATCTACACCGCCAACCTCGGCGGCGGGCTGCTGGGCTGGGCCACCTTCCCCAGCTCCTACAAGTCCAGCCCCTCGAACGACGGGGTGGTCATCCTCGACGCCTCGCTGCCCGGCGGCTCCGCCACCAACTACAACCAGGGCGACACCGCCACCCACGAGGTCGGCCACTGGATGGGTCTGTACCACACCTTCCAGGGCGGCTGTAACGGCAACGGCGACTACGTGGCCGACACCCCGGCCGAGGCGAGCCCCGCGTACGAGTGCCCCACCGGCCGCGACTCCTGCACCACCAAGACCGGGCTCGACCCGATCCACAACTTCATGGACTACACCTACGACTCGTGCATGACCCAGTTCACCCCGGGCCAGGTCCAGCGGATGAGCGACAGCTGGACCGCCTACCGCGGCTGACCCCGCGCGGCGTACGGCACGAAGGGCCCCGCGGCCGACACCGCGGGGCCCTTCCGCCGTCTACAGGGTGGCGAGGAAGCCGAGCCCGACCTTCCAGGCCAGCTCGGCCGACGCCTGGTCGAAGTCCGGGAGTTCGGGATCGGTGAAGAGGTGGCCGGCGCCCGGGTAGCGGTAGATCTCGACGTCGGCGCCGGTCCGCTGCATCCCGAGGTACCAGGAGTTCAGCCAGTCGTGCGTCTCGAACGGGTCCGGGTCCGCGACGTGCAGCTGTACGGGCAGCTCGTCCACCGAGGCGTTCTCGGCGATGTCCGAGGTGCCGTGGAACATCAGCAGGCCGCGCGCCTTCTCGTCGCCGAGCGCCAGGGTCTGCGCGGTCGAGGCGCCGAAGGAGAAGCCCGCGTAGACCAGGCCGCGGTCCGAGTAGGGCGCGGCGGCCAGCACGGCCCGCCTCAGCAACTCGTCCTTGCCCACCTCTTCCTTGAAGGCCAGCCCCTTCTCGGCGGTGTCGAAGGTGCGCCCCTCGAACAGGTCGGGCACCTGCACCTCGTGTCCGGCGGCGCGCAGCCGGTCGGCCGCCGCGTGCACCGCGGGGCGCAGCCCGTACGTCGAGTGGAAAAGGATGATGTTCATGAGGTCCATGGTGCCAGCCGGCCGGCTCAGCGCAGGCTGCGGACGTCCAGCTGCCGCAGGACCCGGTCGACGATCTCCGGGTCCGATCCCGCTTCGTTGCGGGCCGACAGCACCGCGTGGCGGGCGGCCGACATCATCTCCCGCTGGACCCGGCTGATCGCCCGGAAGCGCTCGGCCCGCTGGGCGTAGGCCTCGCGCCGCTCGTCGTCGACCATGTCGGGGCTGATCCGCGCCCCCATGTCGTAAGCGAGCCGCTGGAGCCGCTCGGTGACCTCGTCCGGGAACTCCTCGACCTCCTGGATCTCCTTCAGGCGCTGCTTGGCGGCCCTGGCGGCGCGGATCGCGAGCTCCTTCTCCAGCGCCTCCTCGGCGTCGGTGTCGGCCTTGACCCGGAGCTTGCGGACCAGCCAGGGCAGGCTGAGCCCCTGGACGACGAGGGTGGCCATGATCACGGCGAAGGCGATGAAGACGATCTCGTCCCGGCCCGGGAAGGGCTTCCCGTCGTCGGTCGTCAGCGGGATCGCCAGCGCCAGCGCGACCGAGGCCACCCCGCGCATCCCGGACCACCACATGACGACGGTCTCCCGCCAGCTGGTGGGGATCTCCTCGCTGACGTCGCGCCGGGTGTGCAGCCGCTTGGCCAGCCAGGTGGCGGGCAGCAGGTACAGCAGCCGTACGCCGACGACCACCACGACCACGGCGAGCCCCCAGCCCAGCATCTCCAGCTCGCGGCCGTCGGCCGTCCCGAAGACGTTGTGCAGTTCGAGACCGATCAGCCCGAAGGCGATCCCGGTGACCAGGGTGTCGACGATCTCCCAGAAGGTACGGCCGGTGAGCCGCCCGAGGACGTCGTCGGCGTCGGCGGTGTGCTCGGCGAGGAAGAGCGCGGTGGTGAGGACGGCGAGCACGCCCGAGCCCATCAGCTCCTCGGCGAGGACGTAGCTGACGAACGGCACCAGCAGCGTGAGGCCGACCTGGAGCGTGGCATCGCCCAGCATCCCCATCAGCTTGATGGTCAGCCAGCCGAGCACCAGCCCCACCACCACGGCCACCACGGCGGAGAGGATCAGCAGCCCGAAGGCCTCCGGCAGCGAGAAGCTCCCGCTCACCGCCGCGGCGATCGCCACGTGGTAGAGCACGATCGCGGTGACGTCGTTGAACAGCCCCTCGCCCTCCAGGATGGAGACGAGCCGGCGCGGCAGCCCGACCGAACCGGCGACGGCCGTCGCGGCGATCGGGTCGGGCGGGGCGACGAGCGCGCCGAGCGCCACGGCGGCCGCGATGGGCAGCCCGGGGACTATCGCGTTGGCGACGGCGGCGACAGCCGCGGTGGTGACGAAGACCAGCGCCACGGCCAGCAGAAAGATCGGGCGTTTATTGGCGGCGAACTGCCGCCAGGAGGTCCGCTGCACCGAGGCGTAGAGCAGCGGTGGCAGCAGCGCCGGAAGAATGATCTCCGGCGGGATGTCCACGTTCGGCACGAAGCTGAGGAAGGCCAGCCCGACCCCGAAGAGCGTCATCAGCACCGGCGCGGGAAGCCCGAGGCGCTGGCCCAGGGGGACCGTGACCACAGCCCCGAGCAAGAGCAGGAGGAGCAGCGCCATTTGGTCCACGGGATGCCTTCCGGAGCGCGGCGCGCCGATCCGGGTGATCGACGGACGGGGACCACAGCCTGTCACGCAAGCTGGGCAATCCAGACAACACCCCCCTCGTCCCCACCCCGCGACCGTCACTCCTCCGATGTCCGCGGGGTCGGTGACGCCGCCACGGGAAGAGCCGGGCCGGCGCCCGGTCAGTCCCGCAGGGTGCGGCGCATCGCCCGGTGCGGCATGCCCGCGTCCGGGAACTCGGGGCCGTACGCCACGTAGCCGAGGCGCTCGTAGAAGCCGAGGGCATGGGTCTGGGCGTGCAGGTCCACGGCGTCCAGACCCAGCCCGCGGGCCGCGTCCTCGATCGCCCGCACCAGCGCCGCGCCGACCCCGAGGCCGCGCGCGGCCCTGATCACCGCGAGCCTGCCGAGCGAGCCGACCCCGGCGTCGCCGCCGGTCCTCGCCGCGGCCGCGGGGCCGTGCAGCAGCCGGCCGGTGCCCAGCGGACCGCCGTCCGCCGCGACGGCCAGCACATGCAGGGCGCCCGCGTCGTACGCGTCGTACTCGATCTCCTCCGGCACCTCCTGCTCGCCGACGAAGACCTCCTTGCGGACCTGGAAGCAGGCCGCCAGATCCTGCTCCCCGACGGCGGTACGGGTGGTGAACGGCTCCGGACCGGTGGTCACCGGCTCTCCGCCGCGATGGTGTCCAGGGCGTGCTGGAGGTCGGCGGGGTAGTCGCTGCCGAACTCCACCCAGCTCCCGTCGGACGGGTGCTCGAAGCCGAGCCGGACGGCGTGCAGCCACTGCCGGGTCAGGCCGAGGCGCTTGGCCATCGTCGGGTCGGCGCCGTAGGTGAGGTCACCGACGCAGGGGTGCCGGTGGGCGGCCATGTGCACCCGGATCTGGTGGGTGCGGCCGGTCTCCAGCTTGATGTCCAGGAGGCTGGCGGAGCGGTACGCCTCGATGAGGTCGTAGTGGGTCACGGAGGGCTTGCCCTCGGCCGTGACGGCCCACTTGTAGTCGTGGTTGGGGTGGCGCCCGATGGGGGCGTCGATGGTGCCGCTCATCGGGTCGGGATGGCCCTGCACCAGCGCGTTGTACTTCTTCTCCACGACCCGGTCGCGGAACTGCGCCTTCAGCAGCGTGTAGGCCCGCTCGGACTTGGCGACGACCATCAGGCCGGAGGTGCCGACGTCCAGGCGGTGGACGATGCCCTGGCGCTCGGCGGCGCCGGAGGTGGAGATCCGGTACCCGGCGGCGGCCAGACCCCCGATGACGGTCGTGCCCGTCCAGCCGGGGCTGGGATGGGCCGCGACGCCGACCGGCTTCACGATCACGACGATGTCGTCGTCGTCGTGGACGATCTCCATGCCCTCGACGGGCTCGGCGACGATCTGCACCGGAGCGGCGGCCTGCGGCATCTCGACCTCCAGCCAGGCACCGCCCCGCACCCGCTCGGACTTCCCGACCACCGAGCCGTCCACCTGCACCTTCCCCGAGGCCGCCAGTTCGGCGGCCTTGGTGCGGGAGAAGCCGAACATGCGGGAGATGGCGGCGTCGACGCGCTCGCCCTCCAGGCCGTCGGGTACGGGCAGCGTGCGGACCTCGGGATACGTACTCACCTGTCGAGTATGCCTTGGACCGCTCAGTCCTTGTGCACGGTCCCGTCGGGGTCCAGGCCCTTGAAGGAGAGGATCACGATCAGGACGCCGCCGCAGCAGATCGCGGAGTCGGCGAGGTTGAACACGGCGAAGTGCGCCGGCGCGATGAAGTCCACCACCGCGCCCCGGAAGACGCCCGGCGACCGGAAGATCCGGTCGGTGAGGTTGCCGAGCGCGCCGCCGAGCAGCAGCCCGAGCGCGATGGCCCAGGGCAGGCTGTAGAGCTTGCGGGCGAGCCGGGAGATCACGACGATCACCACCGCCGCGATGCAGGTGAAGATGACCGTGTACGCCTCGCCCATGCTGAACGCGGCACCGGAGTTGCGGATCGCGGTGAACTGGAGCCAGTCGCCGATGACCTTCACCGGCTCGTGGTGCTCCAGCTTGGCGACCACGATCATCTTGCTGATCAGGTCGAGGAGGTAGGCGAGGACGGCCACGACGGCCAGCGCCATGATCTTCCGCCGGCCCCGGGCCGGAGCGGCCTCACCGGCCCGTGCCTCGGACCGCTCCGCGTCCCCGTCCCCCTCGGTCCCCGCAGCATCGGGGATGTCCGGCGTACCGATGATGCGCTCCGCCTCTGCCACGTGAGCCCCTCGACCTAGGTTCCTGACTGAGGACGAGGGTACGGCACACCGCCGCGGATCAGCCGCGTCGCTCCTGCTTCTGCTTGTCCTCGACACAGAGCGTGGCACGCGGGAACGCCTGCATCCGCGCCTTGCCGATCGGCTTGCCGCAGATCTCGCAGAGCCCGTACGTCCCGGCGTCGAGCCGGGCCAGGGCCCGCTCGGTCTGGTCCAGCATCTCCCGGGCGTTGGCGGCGAGCGACATCTCGTGCTCGCGGGTGATGTTCTTGGTGCCGGTGTCCGCCTCGTCGTCGCCCGCCCCGTCGCCGGAGTCGCGCATCAGGCCGGCGAGGGCGGCACCGGCGGCCTCCAGCTCGCTGCGCAGCCGCAGGGCCTCGCTGCTGAGCACGGCACGCGCCTCGGCGACCTCCTCCGGGGTCCAGGGATCCTCGCCGGGCCGGACCGCCAGCTCGCCGGGGACGACCCCGCGGGCCGGGGGGACGGGCGCCGTGTCCGTACCGGCCGTACGGGTCCGGGCCGCGCTCTTCTTGGCTGCCACCGTGTGGTCTCCCGTCTTTCCGGCGGCTGCGGCCGCCTCCTCGGCCGCGGGCGCGGCCTTCTTCGACGCCTTCCCCGGCGTGCTCTTCCTCGCGGCCGCCTTCTTCGCCGACGCCTTGCGGGCCGTCGGTTCCCCGGCCGCGGACCGCTTCGCCGCGCTCTTGCTCCCGGCCGCCGCGCCCGTGGACCCGGTCGACGCCGTCTTCTCTGCGGCGGTCTTCTTCGCCACCATGGCCGCGGCCCCTTCACATATTGTGATCTTGCACGCGAATCGTGCTGGGACGATAAATCGGCCCCAGCGCCGCGGCAACGGGGCACGCCGCCGAACCACCCCTCCCCACGCCCTCGGTCCGCCCCGCCCCCATCCGTTGTGCCCAGCTCACCGGCGGGTAATCCGCCCTCCGGACCCCGCGCCCCGGCACCGGACCATTCGGGTCATGTCCGGGCCCCCGGAAAATCCGGTCGGCCCCCGCCCGCACGGGCCCGTACACTGGGGCCAGCGAGAGGCGTGGATGGGACGAGTAGCGTCGTACGCAGCCAGGAGCGACCCGGGGACGGTGGAAGCCCGGGGGCGAGCGCGTCGTGAAGATCACCCGGAGCCGCCGGAAGAACGCCGCACGGCAAGTAGAACCGGCCTCGCGACCCCAATGAGGGGGCAACGGGCGCATGCCCGGGGCCAAGGAGGGTGGTACCGCGGGAGCCGACGAGGCCCTCGTCCCTCCGACGGAAGTGGAAAACGTCCGCCGGAGGAAGTCCGCCCATGACATCGCCGCAGTACCGCCAGGTACCCGCCCAGGTCGACCTGCCCGCGCTGGAGCACACCGTGCTCGATTTCTGGCGCGACAACAAGGTCTTCGCCAAGAGCCTCGAACAGTCCGAGGGCCGCCCCGAGTGGGTCTTCTACGAGGGCCCGCCCACCGCCAACGGCATGCCGGGCGCCCACCACATCGAGGCCCGCGTCTTCAAGGACGTCTTCCCCCGCTTCCGCACCATGCAGGGCTACCACGTGGCCCGCAAGGCCGGCTGGGACTGCCACGGCCTGCCGGTCGAGCTCGCGGTCGAGAAGGAACTGGGCTTCAACGGCAAGAAGGACATCGAGGCGTACGGCATCGCCGAGTTCAACGCCAAGTGCCGCGAGTCCGTGACCCGGCACACCGACGCGTTCACCGAGCTCACGACCCGGATGGGCTACTGGGTCGACCTCGACGACGCGTACCGCACGATGGACCCCGAGTACGTCGAGTCGGTGTGGTGGTCGCTGAAGGAGATCTTCAACAAGGGCCTGCTGGTCCAGGACCACCGGGTCGCCCCCTGGTGCCCCCGCTGCGGCACCGGCCTCTCCGACCACGAGCTGGCCCAGGGCTACGAGACGGTCGTCGACCCCTCGGTCTTCGTCCGCTTCCCGCTCACCTCCGGCCCGCTCGCCGGCACCGCCTCGCTGCTGGTCTGGACGACCACCCCCTGGACGCTGGTCTCCAACACCGCCGTGGCCGCCCACCCCGAGGTCACCTACGTCGTCGCGACCAACGGCGAGGAGAAGCTGGTCGTCGCCCAGCCGCTCGTCGAGAAGGCCCTGGGCGAGGGGTGGGAGACCACCGGCGAGACCTTCACCGGCCGCGAGATGGAGCGCTGGAACTACGAGCGCCCCTTCGAGCTGGTCGACTTCCCCGCCGAGGCGCACTACGTCGTCAACGCCGAGTACGTGACCACCGAGGACGGCACGGGTCTGGTCCACCAGTCCCCCGCCTTCGGCGCCGACGACCTCCTGGTCTGCAAGGCGTACGGCCTCCCGGTGGTGAACCCGGTCCGCCCCGACGGCACCTTCGAGGAGGCGCTGCCGCTGGTCGGCGGGGTCTTCTTCAAGAAGGCCGACGAGATCCTCACCGAGGACCTGGACGCCCGGGGCAGGCTCTTCCGGCACGTCCCGTACGAGCACAGCTACCCGCACTGCTGGCGCTGCCACACCGCGCTGCTCTACTACGCGCAGCCGTCCTGGTACATCCGCACGACCGCGGTCAAGGAGCGGCTGCTCCAGGAGAACGAGAAGACCAACTGGTTCCCGGACTCGGTCAAGCACGGCCGCTTCGGCGACTGGCTGACCAACAACGTCGACTGGGCCCTGTCCCGCAACCGCTACTGGGGCACCCCGCTGCCCATCTGGCGCTGCGAGGACGGCCACCTGACGTGCGTGGGCTCCCGCGCCGAGCTGGGCGAGCTGACCGGCACCGACCTCTCGGGGCTGGACCCGCACCGCCCGTTCATCGACGAGGTCACGTTCACCTGCTCCCACGAGAACTGCCAACTGGAGGCGTACCGCGTCCCCGAGGTCATCGACGCCTGGTACGACTCGGGCTCGATGCCGTTCGCGCAGTGGGGCTACCCGTACAAGAACAAGGAGCTCTTCGAGTCCCGCTACCCGGCGCAGTTCATCTCGGAGGCGATCGACCAGACCCGCGGCTGGTTCTACACGCTGATGGCGGTCGGCACCCTGGTCTTCGACAAGTCCAGTTACGAGAACGTGGTGTGCCTGGGCCACATCCTCGCCGAGGACGGCCGCAAGATGTCCAAGCACCTGGGCAACATCCTCCAGCCCATCCCGCTCATGGACCAGCACGGCGCCGACGCGGTGCGCTGGTTCATGGCCGCCGGCGGCTCCCCCTGGGCGGCCCGCCGCGTCGGCCACGGCACCATCCAGGAAGTCGTTCGCAAGACGCTCCTCACCTACTGGAACACGGTCGCCTTCCAGGCCCTTTACGCCCGCACGTCCGACTGGGCGCCGTCCGCGGCCGACCCGGCCCCGGCGGACCGCACGGTCCTGGACCGCTGGCTGCTGAGCGAGCTGAACACCCTGGTCGACCAGGTCACGCAGGCCCTGGAGGGATACGACACCCAGCGCGCCGGCAAGCTGCTGTCCGCCTTCGTCGACGACCTCTCCAACTGGTACGTGCGCCGCTCGCGCCGCCGCTTCTGGCAGGGCGACAAGGCCGCGCTGCGCACCCTGCACGAGGTCGTCGAGACGGTGACCCGGCTGATGGCCCCGCTCACCCCGTTCATCACCGAGCGGGTCTGGCAGGACCTCGTCGTCCCGGTCACCCCGGACGCCCCCGAGTCGGTGCACCTGGCCGGCTGGCCGAAGGCCGACCCGGCGGCGAGCGACCCGGCGCTCTCCGCGCAGATGGCGCTGGTCCGCCGCCTGGTCGAGCTGGGCCGGGCCACCCGCGCCGAGTCCGGCGTCAAGACCCGCCAGCCGCTGTCGCGGGCCCTGGTGGCGGCGAGCGGTTTCGAGGCGCTCTCCCCCGAACTGCGCGCCCAGATCACCGAGGAGCTGAACGTCTCCTCGCTGGCCTCCCTCTCCGAGGTCGGCGGTTCGCTGGTCGACACGGTGGCGAAGGCCAACTTCCGGGCGCTCGGCAAGCGCTTCGGCAAGGGCGTCCAGGCGGTCGCCAAGGCGGTCGCGAACGCGGACGCGGCGGCCCTCTCGCTCGCGCTGCGCGAAGGCACGGCCTCGGTCGAGGTGGACGGGGAGACGGTCACCCTCGCCCCCGACGAGGTCATCATCACCGAGACCCCGCGCGAGGGTTGGTCGGTCGCCTCCGACCCGGGCGCCACCGTCGCCCTGGACCTGGAGATCACGCCGGAGCTGCGGCGCGCGGGCCTGGCCCGTGACGCGATCCGGCTGATCCAGGAGGCCCGCAAGAACAGCGGCCTGGACGTCGCCGACCGCATCGCCGTCCGCTGGTCGTCCTCCTCCGAGGCCACGGCCGAGGCGCTGACCGAGCACGCGACCCTGATCGCGGACGAGGTGCTGGCCCTGGACTACGCGCAGGGCGAGGCGGACGGGACGTACGGCGAGCCGTTCGAGGACGAGGGCCTGGCCCTGACGTTCCGGCTGCGGAAGACGGAGCGGTAAGCCGCCCCACCCGCATCGCGAGGGGCCCGTCCGGATCGCTTCCGGGCGGGCCCCTCGCCGTACCCGGCCCCCGTCGGCCCCGCCACGGCGCATGCGAAAGGGCCGGGCCCCGGGGAATCCCCGGGGCCCGGCCCTCAGCCTGCCGACGGCTACGCGCTCAGCGCGCGCACCGGGCTCAGTTGTCGTCCTCGTCGATCAGGAAGCCGCGCATCGGCGAAGGGGCCTGCTGCATCGGCTGCGGCGCCTGCGGCCGCACCGGTGCCATCGGCTGGGTCATCGCCGGGGCCATCTGCTGCTGACCACCGTAGGAGGGAGCTCCGCCCATGGACGGGGCGCCGCCCATCGGCTGGCTGCCGTGGTTGCCACCCATGGAGTGGCCCATGGCACCCGCACCGGCCGGAGCCAGCGAGGGCGACGGCGGCAGCGAAGCGGCCGCCGGGGTCCGCGGCGGGGCCAGCGAGTCGTCCGCCTGGGTCTCCAGCTGACGCAGCTGGCTCTCCAGGTAGGACTTCAGGCGGGTCCGGTACTCGCGCTCGAAGCCGCGCAGGTCCTCGACCTTGCGCTCCAGCGTCGCGCGGGCCGACTCCAGCGAGCCCATCGCCACGCGGTGCTTCTCCTGCGCGTCCCGCTCCAGGGCGTCGGCCTTGGCACGGGCGTCCCGCTCCAGACCCTCGGCGCGGCTGCGGGCCTCGCCGACGATCTTGTTGGCCTCGGAACGGGCCTCCGCGATCGCCTGGTCGGCGGTCTGCTGCGCGAGCGAGAGGACACGGGCGGCGCTGTCGCCACCGGGGCCCTGACCGGGCTGCTGCATCTGCGGCGGCTGCATCTGCTGCATCTGCTGCTGCGGGGCGTGACCGCCCATGGGGCCGCCCATCGGGCCACCCATGGGGCCGCCCTGCATCGGGCCGGGGCCGTGCGGGCCCTGCGGACCGGGGCCGTGCGGGCCCTGGGGACCAGGACCGTGACCACTGGGACCGGCGGGCAGCTGCGGAGCACCACCGGGCAGCTGGGGCGGACCCATCTGCGGCGGCTGCTGCTGGACCGGCGGACCCGATATGGCGGCGGGCACAGGCGCCCCGGGCCGGTCCTGCGGCTCCGGCTTGCGCATGCCCTGCTGCTGGTTCTGCGCGGCGGCACGCGTGGCGGCGGCCAGCTTCGCGCGCAGGTCCTCGTTCTCACGGAGCAGGCGGGTCAGCTCGGACTCGACCTCGTCGAGGAAGGCATCGACCTCGTCCTCGTCATAGCCTTCTCGGAGGCGGACGGTCGTGAACTGCTTGTTCCGCACGTCCTCGGGAGTCAGCGGCATCTCTTCTTCACCTCTACGTAGTCGTCGGCAGTCGGCAAGACCGTATCGCTCACAGCCTGGTCACAAGGTTGATCAGGATGTAGACGATGATCATCAGAACGAAGAAGGACAGGTCGAGTGCCACGCCCCCGAGACGCAACGGCGGGATGAGCCGCCGAAGGAGCTTGAGCGGTGGATCGGTGACAGTGTAAGTGGCCTCGAGTATGACCACCATCGGCTTGCCTGGCTGCCATGAACGCGCGAACTGGAAGACGTAGTCCATGACCAGCCGGAAGATCAGCACGATGAGGAAGCACATCAGCGCGACATAGACAATCTGCACTGCGACGCCCATTTCGTGCTTCCCTCTCCCCTGGCTCTCGTAGCTCCGGCCTCGCGGCCGGGGTTGTTCCCGGTGTCGTGTTCTCAGCTCTGGTTGAAGAATCCGCCCTCAGCGATGCGGGCCTTGTCCTCCGCCGTGACATCGACGTTAGCAGGCGACAACAGGAACACCTTCTGCGTCACACGCTCAATGCTGCCATGGAGTCCGAAGACGAGTCCCGCGGCAAAGTCGACAAGTCGCTTTGCGTCCGTGTCGTCCATCTCCGTGAGATTCATGATCACCGGAGTGCCCTCACGGAAGTGTTCCCCGATGGTACGGGCCTCGTTGTAGGTCCTCGGGTGCAGCGTGGTGATGCGGTAGGGCTCCCGCTCGGACACGACCTTGGGCATGATCACCGGTGCGTTCTTCTCCATGTTCGGGCGTTCAGGTGTGATGGATGCCACGGGTGCGATCCGGGCGGGTCGCTCTCGTTCCGCCGGGATCTGCACCGGCTCCCGCTGCGCGGGCGGCTGCACCGCCCGCACCGGCTCCTCGCGCTCCCGCTCCTGATGCGCGGGCTGCCGCCGCCGGTCGCGCTCGGGCTCCGGCTCGGGTTCGAATTCGTCGTCGGGGTCGAACCCCGGACCGTCGTACCCATCGTCCTCCACGAGGCCGAGGTAGACCGCCATCTTGCGCATCGCGCCGGCCATGCTCCGAGTCCTCCGCTCTGTGGTGGATCGGCGTCTGTCACCAAGTGCCCCGCGATCCACTGAGGTCTGCCCGCCGTGAGCGGGAATGACCATATTTTCTGCTGTGGTCCGACCTGCTTGGCGACGTTACCCGAGCCCGGGTCGGACTCCGAGTACCGCCGTACCGACGCGCACATGTGTCGCCCCGGCCGCAACCGCGTCCTCCAGATCCGCGCTCATCCCCGCCGAGACCATGTTCGCAGCCGGATGGTCCCGGCGCAGGCGGGATGAGAATTCCATCAGCCGGTCGAAGGCCGCCCGTTGCCGTCCGGCATACGGCCCGGCCAGCGGTGCGACGGTCATCAGGCCGTCGATCCGCAGCCCGGGCGCGTCGGCCACCGCGGCGGCCAACTCCCCGATCCCGTCCGGGGCGACCCCGCCGCGCTCGCCCCGCGCGCCACTCTCCGCGTCCAGCGCGACCTGGACGAGACAGCCCAGCTCGCGCCCCTGCCGCACGGCGGCCGACGAGAGCGCCGTGACGAGTCGGAGCCGGTCCACCGACTGCACGACGTCGGCATAACCGGCCACGGAACGAACCTTGTTCGTCTGCAATTGACCGACAAAATGCCATGTGAGCGACAGATCCGCACATTCCGCAGCCTTGGGCGAAGCATCCTGATCGCGGTTCTCCGCGACATGACGTACACCCAGTTCATGCAGAATCCGCACATCGCTCGCGGGATACGTCTTGGTGACGACGATGAGCGTCACCTCTTCCCGCGCGCGGCCGGCGGCGGTACAGGCGGAAGAGATACGTTCCTCCACCCGGGCCAGGTTTTCGGCGAGTTGAGCCTTACGGTCCGTCATGCCCTATCCGTCCAACCAGACATATCCGGCGAGCCGCCCGGTGACGCGGTCGCGGCGGTACGAGAAATGATCGCCCGATTCGAGGGTGCAGACCGGCGAGGCCCGCCGGTCCACGACGCCGAGCGCCTCCAACTGGGCATGGACCCCGGCGGTGACATCGACGGCCGAGGTGCCCCAGCTGGTCTCGGACCAGGCCGCCGGGACGGTCCGCGCGACATCCGCGCGCATCCCGGCCGGGACTTCGTAGCACCGCCCGCAGACGGCCGGGCCGGTACGGGCGACGATCCGGGATGCCTCGGCGCCGAGCCCCGCCATGGCCTCGACCACGGCGGGGACGACCCCGGCGACCAGGCCGGGCCGGCCCGCGTGCGCCGCCGCCACGATCCCGGCGACCGGGTCGGCCAGCAGGACGGGGGTGCAGTCGGCGGTGAGCACGGCGAGCGGAAGTCCGCGGCGCGCGGTCACCACCGCGTCCACCGCGGGGATCTCCGCCGCGTCGCCCCACGGGCCGTCGACGACCGCGACGTCCCGCCCGTGCACCTGGTTCATCCAGACGACCCGGGCCGGGTCCAGGCCCAGGGCGCGGGCGGCGCGCTCGCGGTTGGTGAGAACGGCGGCGGAATCGTCGCCGACCGCACCGCCGAGGTTGAGCTCATCGTACGGAGCGGCGCTCACCCCTCCCCACCGGTCGGTGAAGGAGAAGTGGGCGCCGCCCGCCGAAGACCGTTCGTGGTGCTGGACTATCACTTCAAGAAGTCCGGAACGTCCAGCTCTTCGGCCTGCGAGTCCTGGTAGGGACGGGTCGGCTGCGGGACGTGCGGCGTCACGATCGGCGGCAGGTGGGTCTCACTCACCGCCGGTGCGGGCTCCGCCGGGGCCGACGGCTCCTCACGGGTGGGCACCGAGCCCAGTCCGCCGCTCTGCCGCACGGGCTCGGGGGTCCGGACCGGAGCGGCCGGCTCCTCGCGCTTGACGGAGCTGGTGCCCAGGACGTTCTCCCGGCGGGCCGGCGGCTGTCCACCGTCGAAGCCCGCGGCGATCACGGTGACCCGGACCTCGTCGCCCAGCGCGTCGTCGATGACCGCGCCGAAGATGATGTTCGCCTCCGGGTGCGCCGCCTCGCTCACCAGCTGGGCGGCCTCGTTGATCTCGAAGAGACCGAGGTCGCTGCCGCCGGAGATGGAGAGCAGGACCCCGCGGGCGCCGTCGATGGAGGCCTCCAGGAGCGGCGAGGAGATCGCCATCTCCGCGGCGGCCACCGCGCGGTCGTCGCCGCGCGCCGAACCGATGCCCATGAGCGCCGATCCGGCCTCGGACATGACCGACTTGACGTCGGCGAAGTCGAGGTTGATCAGACCCGGGGTGGTGATCAGGTCGGTGATGCCCTGGACGCCGGAGAGCAGGACCTGGTCCGCCGACTTGAAGGCGTCGAGGACGCTGACCTGACGGTCCGAGATGGACAGCAGGCGGTCGTTGGGGATGACGATGAGGGTGTCGACCTCTTCGCGGAGCTCGGCGATGCCGTCCTCCGCCTGGTTCGCGCGCCGACGGCCCTCGAAGGTGAACGGCCGGGTGACCACACCGATCGTCAGGGCGCCCAGCGAGCGCGCGATGTTGGCGACGACGGGCGCGCCGCCGGTGCCGGTGCCGCCGCCTTCGCCGGCGGTGACGAAGACCATGTCGGCCCCCTTGAGGACCTCCTCGATCTCCTCACGGTGGTCCTCTGCCGCCTTGCGACCGACTGCCGGGTTGGCGCCGGCGCCGAGTCCGCGGGTGAGTTCGCGGCCGACGTCGAGCTTGACGTCGGCGTCGCTCATCAACAGGGCTTGCGCATCCGTGTTGATCGCGATGAACTCGACGCCCTTGAGGCCGACCTCGATCATTCGGTTGATGGCATTGACACCACCGCCGCCGACACCGATGACCTTGATGACTGCGAGGTAGTTCTGCGGTGCTGCCACGTCGAAGGCCTCTCGCCTCGAGTTACGTGTCGTCGCTTCGCGGATGTACCGCCGCGACGACGGATGCCGATGGGGACGGTCCGGAACGCCGACCCAAACCCTAACGTTCAAGTTTAGGGTTACCAGTGTGTCTGTTTCATGGACTCTTCCGAACAGGACACTAAGTCGACAAGTGGCGCGTGTTCAACGAACACGCCGAACCTCCCGTTTTTCTTTTCACCCTATGTGATCACCCGTAGCGATGACCAACCAGGGTCCTGGCCAGGCCCGATGAGCGTCAACTGCCGGACACGGCCGGGGCGGTGGGAGCACTCACGTCGAAGTGTCCCGCTTTGGGGGCGGATTTCATGAGGGCGGTGAGGACCTTGGTCTTCACCGGACCTCCTTCACCACTGCCCCAGAAAACCGTGCGCCCCCGGGTGAGCTCCAGGGAGATCGAGTCGTACGAGACGACCCGTACGACCCGGGTCTCCCCGGCGACACCGCGCGGCAGTTCACCCGCCACCCGGACCGCCTCCCGCACCAGCCGGTCGCCGCCGAAGCGGCGCAGGCTGGCGGAGCGTTCGGGCTTGAGCTCCAGCAGCGGCACCTGCCCGGGCGCGCGGTCCACCGTGGCGAAACGCACGCCTTTCGCGTCCACTTCGATGAACTTCGTGCCCTTTTTGATGAGCAGAACCGGCTGCCGTTCCGTCACCTTAAGTCCGATTCCGTGCGGCCATGACCGAACGACATCCACGGAGTCGATACGAGGCAACTTTTGGCGCAACCGGGCGGCGATGGCGTCGGTGTCCACGGAGATCAGCGGGGACCCGACCGGAACCGCGGCGGCGGCCTCCACCTCGGCCCGGCTCAGCACGTCGACGCCGGTGGTCCTGACCTTCTCCACCCGCAGCCAGTTCGAGCCGTAGAGCGCCCAGACGGTGCCGGAGACGAGCAGCACGACCAGTACGCCGACCACGATCAGCGTGCGACGGCCGGGCAGTACGCGCCGACGCGGTTGCGGCGGGCGGGCCGGGGATTCCTGCTGCTGCTGTGCTGATCCGCGCTGGGCGGTCGTCGGTCCGGCCACGCTCGCTCCTTATGCCGGGTCCGGGGGCACCGCCCCCGGACCCGTCGGCCGTACGCGTCTCAGCGTGCGGCGATCGCCTCGTACACCATGCCGACGAGCAGGTCGTCGGCGTCCCGGCGGCCGAACTCGGCGGCGGCGCGGGACATCTCGTACAGCCGGTGCGGATCCGCGAGCACCGGGAGGACGTTGCCCTGCACCCACTCGGGGGTGAGCGCCGCGTCGTCCACCAGCAGACCGCCGCCGGCGTTGACCACCGGCTGGGCGTTGAGCCGCTGTTCACCGTTGCCGATCGGCAGCGGGACGTAGGCGGCGGGGAGCCCGACGGCGGAGAGTTCGGCGACGGTCATCGCGCCGGCCCGGCAGAGCATCATGTCGGCCGCGGCGTACGCGAGATCCATCCGGTCCACGTACGGTACCGGGATGTAGGGCGGCATCCCGGGCATGTTGTCGACGCGCGGCAATTCGTTCTTCGGGCCGACCACGTGCAGGATCTGGATGCCGGAGCGCTGGAGCAGCGGGGCGACCCGCTGGACCACCTCGTTGAGATGGCGGGCGCCCTGCGAGCCGCCGGAGACCAGCAGCGTCGGCAGGTTGGGGTCGAGGCCGAAGGCGGCGCGCGCCTCGGGGCGGACCCGGGCCCGGTCCAGGGTGGCGATGGTGCGGCGCAGCGGGATGCCGATGTAGCGGGCGCCGCGCAGCTTGCTGTCCGGGGTCGAGACGGCGACGCCGTGCGCGTACCGCGAACCGATCTTGTTGGCCAGCCCGGGGCGGGCGTTGGCCTCGTGGACGACGATGGGCACCCCGGCCCGCTTGGCGGCGAGGTAGCCGGGCAGGGCGACGTAGCCGCCGAAGCCGACGACACAGTCCGCCCTGGTGCGTTCCAGGACCTGCTCGGCGGCCTTGATGGTGCCGCGCAGCCGGCCCGGGACGGTGATCAGCTCCGGGGTGGGCTTGCGCGGCAGTGGTACGGCCGGGATGAGGGCGAGTTCGTACCCCCGCTCGGGTACGAGCCTGGTCTCCAGTCCGCGCTCCGTGCCGAGGGCGGTGATGCCCACGGTCGGGTCCTGCCTGCGCAGGGCGTCCGCGAGGGCAAGCGCGGGCTCGATGTGGCCGGCGGTCCCCCCACCGGCGAGTACGACATGCACCGAAATTCACCGCTCTCCGGACGGACGCTTCTTGACGCGCCGTCTCATCGTCTTCCAACTCACCCCGGGCCTCCGCACGGCCAGGGCCGCCTTCGCCGCGGGTTCGTCCCGCGCGAACGCGATCAGCAGCCCGACGGCGAACATGGTCGGCAGCAGGGCCGATCCTCCGTAGGAGAACAGCGGGAGCGGGACACCGGCGATCGGCAGCAGGCCGAGCACCGCACCGATGTTGATCACGGCCTGCGCCATGATCCAGGTGGTCACACCTCCCGCGGCGTACCTCACGAAGGGGTCCTCCGTGCGTCCGGCCACGCGGATACCCGCATAGCCTAGAGCCGCGAAGAGGGCGAGCACCGACAGCGTCCCCGCCAGCCCCAGTTCCTCCCCGGTGATGGCGAAAATGAAGTCGGTGTGCGGTTCAGGCAGTTGACCCCATTTTTCCACACTTGCACCAAGTCCGGAACCGAACCATCCGCCGGACGCCAGAGCATAGATGCCGTGCACCGCCTGCCAGCAGGAGTCCCCCGGTCCGGGTTCGCTGGCGCCGAGGCATCCGAGCCGGGACATCCGGTTCGGGCTGGTCTTGATCAGTACGAAGGCGAGGAGGGCGGCGACGCCGAGCACCCCGGCGAAGAGCCGGGTGGGCGCCCCGGCCAGCCAGAGCAGCCCGAACAGGATCGCGGTGAGGATGATCGCGGTGCCCATGTCGCCGCCGAGCATGATCAGTCCGAGCAGCATGAAGGCGCCCGGGACCAGCGGCACGAGCAGGTGCTTCCACTGCGCCAGCAGCCGCTTCTCCTGTTTGCGGGCGAGCAGATCGGCTCCCCACAGGATCAGGGCGAGCTTGCCGAACTCGCTGGGCTGGAGCTGGAAGGGGCCGCCCAGGGAGAGCCAGTTCTGGTTGCCGTTGACCGACATCCCGATGCCGGGCACCTGGACCAGCGCCATCAGGAAGACGGTGCCCATGAGCAGCGGGTAGGCGCACGCCCGGTGCAGTTTGGTGGGCATCCGGGTGGCGAGCGCCATCAGCCCGGCCCCGATGACGGCGGCGAGGAACTGTTTGCGGAAGAAGAAGCTGCCCGGCTTGTCCAGCTCCAGCGCCTTGATCATCGAGGCGGAGTAGACCATCACCAGGCCGAGCACGGTGATCAGCAGCCCTGCGCCCAGGATCAGGTAGTACGCGGTCAGCGGCCGGTCCCAGGCCCGGCACAGCCGCTCGTACGCGCCCCGGAGGCCGCCCCGGGGCGTGCGCGGGGGCCGTGGGCCTCCGGTGGAGCGCCCCTTGGTGCGGGACGCCGAGGGGCGCCGGGGGCCGGTGGCCGAGCGGACCCTCAGAGCGGGCCCGGGCGGGGCCCAGGCAGCCGCTCCGGCCCCCGCGAGCAGGGGCCGGGCGGCGGAGGCCCGACGGGTCGCCGACGGTCCCCGTGGGCAGCCCTCACGGGGTCCTGCGGAGCTTTCTTCGGCCGGCATGGTCGCTGTCCCCTCCACTGCTCGTGCCCGAGACGGCCGCCGGGGCCGGCGGCCGCACCGGTACGGCGCGGGGTCCGGGCCCGTCAGTCGGTCTCGGCGGCGAGCGCGCGGACCGCGTCCGCGAACGCCTCGCCCCGCTTGTTGTAGTTGGCGAACATGTCCATCGAGGCGCAGGCCGGGGCCATCAGTACGGTGTCTCCCGGCCGGGCGAGCCGTGCCGCCTCGCGGACCGCCTCGGACATCGCCCCAGTGTCGGTCCGGTCGAGGTCGACCACCGGGACCTCGGGGGCGTGTCGCGCGAGGGCTTCGCGGATCAGCTCCCGGTCCCGGCCCATCAGGACGGCGCCCCGCAGCCGCCCGGCGGCCGCGCGCACCAGCTCGTCGAAGGTCGCGCCCTTGGCGAGGCCGCCGGCGATCCAGACGATCGGGTCGTAGGCGGCCAGGGACGCCTCGGCGGCGTGGGTGTTGGTGGCCTTGGAATCGTCCACGTACGCCACCCCGGCGACGTCCGCGACGTGCTCGATGCGGTGCGGGTCGGGGCGGAAGGCGCGCAGCCCGTCGCGGACCGCCCGGGGCTCGACGCCGAAGGCGCGGGCCAGGGCGGCCGCCGCGAGGGCGTTGGCGATGTTGTGCGGGGCGGGCGGGTCGACGTCCTTGACCTCGGCGAGCTCCTGGGCCTGCTTCTGCCGGTTCGCCACGAAGGCGCGGTCGACGAGGATGCCGTCGACGACACCGAGCTGGGAGGGGCCGGGGGTGCCCAGGGTGAAGCCGATGGCCCGGCAGCCCTCCTCGACGTCGGCCTCGCGGACCAGGTCCTCGGTCGCCGGGTCGGCCGCGTTGTAGACGCAGGCGACCTGGTTGCCCTCGTAGACGCGGCCCTTGTCGGCGGCGTACGCCGCCATGGAGCCGTGCCAGTCGAGGTGGTCGGGGGCCAGGTTGAGAACGGCGGCGGAGTGGGCGCGCAGCGAGGGCGCCCAGTGCAGCTGGTAGCTGGAGAGCTCGACGGCGAGCACGTCGTACTCCTGGTCGCCGACGACGGCGTCCAGGAGGGAGACGCCGATGTTGCCGACGGCCGCGGTGCGCAGCCCGGCCGCCTCCAGGATGGAGGCGAGCATCCGTACCGTCGTGGTCTTGCCGTTGGTGCCGGTGACCGCGAGCCACGGGGCCGCCCCGGGGCCCCGCAGCCGCCAGGCGAGCTCGACGTCGCCCCAGACCGGGACGCCCGCCCCGGCGGCCGCGGCGAAGAGCGGCTTGTCGGGCCGCCAGCCCGGGGCGGTGACGACGAGCTCGGTGGACTCGGGCAGGGTCGCCCCGTCGCCGAGGCGCACGGCGATGCCGAGCGCCTCCAGCTCCGCGGCCTGCGTACGGGAGCCTTCGTCGTCCCCGTCGTTGACCACCGTGACGACGGCCCCGAGGCCGTGCAGCACCTTGGCCGCCGGAATGCCGGAGACGCCGAGTCCCGCGACGGTGACGCGCTTGCCCTGCCAGTCCTGATCGGTCACTTGTCGGCTGCCCATCCCGCGTAGAAGAGTCCGAGTCCGACGATCACGCACATGCCCTGGATGATCCAGAAGCGGACCACGACAAGGACTTCGGACCACCCCTTGAGTTCGAAGTGGTGCTGGAGCGGTGCCATCCGGAAGACCCGCTTGCCGGTCATCTTGAACGAACCGACCTGGATGACCACGGACATGGTGATCATCACGAAGAGGCCGCCGAGGATGGCGAGCAGGAACTCCGTGCGGGAGCAGATCGCCAGACCGGCGAGCGCGCCGCCGAGGGCCAGCGAGCCGGTGTCGCCCATGAAGATCTTGGCGGGCGAGGTGTTCCACCACAGGAAGCCGAAGCAGGCGCCCATCAGGGCGGAGGCGACGACCGCGAGGTCGAGCGGATCTCGTACCTGGAAACAGGCGTTGGGATTGGTCAGGGCCTCCGCGTTGACGCAGGACTCCTGGAACTGCCACAGCCCGATGAAGGTGTACGCGCCGAAGACCATCACCGACGCGCCGGTGGCCAGGCCGTCCAGACCGTCCGTCAGGTTCACGCCGTTGGACATGGCGAGGATCATGAAGAGCGCCCAGACGACGAAGAGCACCGGGCCGAGCGCCCAGCCGAAGTCCGCGACGAACGAGAGCTTGGTGGACGCCGGGGTGTTGCCCTGGGCGTCGGCGAACTGGAGCGAGAGCACCGCGAAGGCGATGCCGACGATCAGCTGGCCTGCCATCTTCGCCTTGGCCCGCAGGCCGAGCGAGCGCTGCTTGACGATCTTGATGTAGTCGTCGAGGAAGCCGACGAGCCCCATCCCGGCCATCAGGAAGAGCACCAGCACACCGGAGAAGCGCATCTCCTCGCCGGTGATCAGCTTCGCCGCGATGTACGCGACGATCGTGGCCAGGATGAAGGCGATGCCGCCCATGGTGGGCGTGCCCTTCTTGGACCCGTGGGTCCGCGGGCCGTCGTCCCGGATGAACTGCCCGTATCCCTTGCGGGCCAGCAGCTTGATCAGCAGCGGAGTTCCGACCAGGGTCAGAAAGAGCCCGATGGCCCCCGCGAAGAGGATCTGCCTCATCGGCCGGCGACCTCGCCCTCGGACGCGTTCTCCAGCAGTGCCATGGCGACCTGCTCCAGGCCGACCGACCGGGACGCCTTCACCAGCACGACGTCTCCCGGGCGCAGTTCACTGCGCAACAGGTCGACCGCAGCCTGTGCGTCGGACACGTGCACCGACTCCTCACCCCACGAACCCTCGTTGTATGCGCCCAGTTGCAGCCAGGAGGCCTCTCTGCCCCCCACCGCGACGAGCTTGCTGACGTTGAGTCGGACGGCGAGCCGCCCGACCGCGTCGTGCTCGGCGAGCGAGGCGTCGCCGAGCTCGGCCATCTGGCCGAGCACCGCCCACGTACGGCGCCCCTTCCCCATGGCGACCAGCGCGCGCAGCGCGGCCTTCATGGATTCGGGGTTCGCGTTGTAGGCGTCATTGACGAACGTCACGCCGTCCGGTCGCTCGGTGACCTCCATGCGCCAGCGGGAGAGGGTGCCCGCCTCGGAGAGCCCTTCGGCGATCTCGTCTGCGGACAGGCCCGACTCATGGGCGACGGCGGCCGCGGCGAGCGCGTTCGACACGTGGTGCTCACCGTACAGGCGCATGGTCACATCGCTGCACCCGGTGGGTGTGTGGAGCGTGAAGGCGGGGCGTCCGTCGTCGGTGAGACGTACGTTCTCGCCCCGTACGTCCGCTTCTTCGGACTCGCCGAAGTACAGCACGCGGGCCTTCGTGCGGGAGGACATGGCGCGGACCAGCGGGTCGTCGGCGTTGAGCACGGCGACGCCGTCCTCGGGCAGCGACTCGACCATCTCGCCCTTGGCCTGGGCGATCTGCTCGCGGCCGCCGAACTCGCCGATGTGGGCGGTGCCGACGTTGAGGACGAGGCCGATGCGGGGCGGGACGAGGCCGGTGAGGTAGCGGATGTCACCGATGTAGCGGGCGCCCATCTCCAGGACGAGGTGGCGGGTCTCCTCGGTGGCGCGCAGCGCGGTGAGGGGCAGCCCGATCTCGTTGTTGAGGTTGCCGGCCGGGTAGACGGTCGGCCCCTCGCGTTCGAGGAGCTGGGCGATGAGGTCCTTGGTGGACGTCTTGCCCGCGGAGCCGGTGAGCGCGACGACGTTGGTGCCCAGGCGGCGCACGACGGCGCGGGCGAGCGCCCCGAGCGCCGCCACGACGTCGTCGACGACGATCGCGGGAACGCCGACGGGGCGGGCGGCCAGAACGGCTGCCGCGCCCGCCTCGACGGCGCGCTGCGCGTAGTCGTGGCCGTCGACCCGTTCGCCCGCGAAGGCGGCGAACAGGCTTCCCGGCTCCACCTTCCGGGAGTCGATGACGACCAATCCGCTGACGGTTGCTGCCGGATCGGGTATGTCGTGCGACTGCCCGCCGACGATTTCGGCGATCTCGGCGAGGGAAAGGGTGATCACTTGGTCATCCCTGACTGTTGTTCTCGTGGGTGTGGGCGCGGTGGCCGGCGCTCTCGGTGCGCCCGTGCCCCGGGGAACGTTCGATGGCCGCGCGCAGGACCACGCGGTCGTCGAAGGGGCGTACCACGCCATGGATGTCCTGGCCCTGCTCGTGGCCCTTGCCGGCGACGAGCACCGTGTCACCGGGCTCGGCGCGGGCGACGGCGGCGGCGATGGCGGCGGCCCGGTCGGCTTCGACCAGGACGTCTCCCCGCTCGTCGGCGGACACCTCGGCGGCGCCCGCGAGCATGGCCGCGAGGATCTTGAGGGGGTCCTCGGAACGGGGGTTGTCGGAGGTCAGTACGGCGGTGTCGGCGAGCCGGGCCGCGGCGGCGCCCATCGGGCCGCGCTTGGTCGTGTCGCGGTCGCCGCCGCAGCCGAGGACGATGTGCAGCCGGCCCTTGGTGACCTTCCGCAGGGAGCGCAGCACGGACTCGACGGCGTCGGTCTTGTGCGCATAGTCGACGACCGCCAGGTACGGCTGTCCGGCGTCGACCCGCTCCAGCCGGCCGGGCACGCCGGGCACGGCGGCGACGCCGTCGGCGGCGGTCCGCGGGTCGACCCCCGCGACGGCGAGCGTGGCGATCGCGGCGAGGGTGTTGGCGACGTTGAACGGGCCGGGCAGGGGCGCCCTGGCAGCGATCCGCTCGCCCCCGGGGCCGACGGCGGTGAACGTGGAGTCGCCGGGCCCCGTCTCGACGTCCTCGGCGCGCCAGTCGGCCTCCGGGCGGCCCTCGGCGGAGAAGGTGACGACCGGGACGGTCGCCTCGGTGGCGAGCCGGCGGCCGTACGCGTCGTCGATGTTGACGACGCCCCGGCGGCTGCGCCGGGGGGTGAAGAGCTGCGCCTTGGCCTGGAAGTAGTCCTCCATCCCGGAGTGGAACTCCATGTGCTCCGGGCTGAGGTTGTTGAAGACCGCGACGTCGAAGACGCAGCCGTCGACCCGGCCGAGGACCAGGGCGTGGCTGGAGACCTCCATGGTCACCGCGGAGACGCCGCGCTCGCGCATGACGGCGAACAGGGCCTGCAGGTCGGTGGCTTCCGGGGTGGTGCGCTCGGACTTGATGCGCTCCTCGCCGATCCGCATCTCCACCGTGCCGATCAGGCCGGTGGCGCGCCCGGCGCCGCGGAACCCGCCCTCGACGAGGTAGGCGGTGGTGGTCTTGCCGGAGGTCCCGGTGATGCCGATCTGGAGGAGGCCGTCGCCGGGGCGTCCGTAGATCTCGGCGGCGAGTTCGCCCATCCGGCCGCGCGGGTCCTCGGTGACCAGCACCGGGAGTCCGGTGGCGGCGGCCCGGTCGGCGCCGGCGGGGTCGGTGAGGACCGCCGTCGCGCCGAGTCCGGCCGCCTGGGCCGCGAAGTCGGCACCGTGGAGGTGGGCGCCGGGCAGGGCCGCGTAGAGGTCTCCGGGGCGTACCGCCCGCGAGTCGTGGGTGATGCCGGTGACTTCGCCGTCTCCCGGCGGCTCGGCTCCCAGCCGGGCCGCCAGTTCACCGAGCGCGATCGGCCCGGTCCGGTCCGGGCGGGGTGCTCCCGGGTAATTCATCGGGGCGGCCTTCTGAGTGGTTTGGAACTGATCAGCGTGGGGCACGGCGGTGAGCGTACCGGTCGCACCCGGCCTCTCGCGAAGCGAGGGGCCGGGGCCCCGGTGGTCTCCGGCGCGGTTCCCGGGATCGGGCGTGATGGTTGTCACTGGTGGTTTCCCCGAGTTCACTCGCCGGGTTTGAAGGACACCGGCAGCCGGGCTGGGGCGCTGCCGGAGGGCGGGGTCTGGAGCGTCTTGAGCGCGAACTCCATGACCTGCTTGTAGATCGGGCCGCAGATCTGGCCGCCGAAGTAGCTGCCGCTGGTCGGGTTCTGGATGGCGCAGTAGACGGTGATCTGCGGGTCGTCGGCGGGGGCGAAGCCGGCGAAGGACGCGGTGTAGCCGTGGTAGCCGCCGCGTACCGGATCGACCCGGTTGGCCGTACCGGTCTTGCCGGCCACCCGGTAGCCCGGGATCTTGGCCTTCGTCCCGGTGCCCTCCTCGTCGCCGACCACCGACTCCAGCATGGTGGCGAGCGTGCGGGCGGTCTTCGCGCTGACCACCCGGGTGCGCTCGGGCGGTGCGGCGGGCTCGAAGGTGCCGTCGGCGCTCCGGGTGCCGCGTACGAGGGTGGGGGCGACGCGGACCCCGCCGTTGGCGATGGTCGAGTAGATCGAGGCGGCCTGCATGGCGTTGAGCGAGAGGCCCTGGCCGAACGGGATCGTGTACTGCTGCGAGGTCGACCAGTCCTGGGGCTTGGCGAGAATGCCGGAGGTCTCCCCCGGGTAGCCGAGCCCGGTCGGTGAGCCGATCCCGAACTTGCGCAGGTAGGAGTAGAGCACCTTGTTGGCCTGCGGTTGCGTCCTGCCGAGCTCGCCGGTGGCCAGGATGGTGCCGATGTTGCTGGACTTGGCGAGTACGCCGTTGAGCGTCAGGTACCAGGTGGGGTGGTCGATGTCGTCCTTGAAGAGCCGGTCGCCGCGGTGCAGCCGGTTGGGGACGGTGACATGGGTGCCGGGGGTCGCGACGCCCTCCTCCAGGACGGCGGCCATGGACATGACCTTGCTGGTGGAGCCGGGCTCGTAGGCGTCCTGGAGGGCGGCGTTGCCGAGCGAGGCGGCGTCGGCCCGCGCGAGGTCATTGGGGTCGAAGCCGGGCGCGTTGGCCATGGCCAGGACCTCGCCGGTACGGGCGTTCTGGACGATCACGTAGCCGCGGTCGGCCTTGGACTGGGCCACCTGCTTGCTGATGGCCTGCTGGGCGGCCCACTGGATGTCGCGGTCGATGGTCAGCTCGATGTCGGAGCCGGGGACGGCCGGGACCTCCTTGGTGCCCGCGGTGGGCACCCGGCGGCCGCCCGACTGGGCGTAGCTGATCTTGCCGTCCTCGCCCGCGAGCTCCTTCTCCAGCTGGGATTCGAGGCCGCCCGCGCCCTTGCCGTCGGCGTTGACGTAGCCCAGTATCCCGGCGGCGAGCTGTCCGTTGGGGTAGACCCGTCGGGTGGTCTTCTCCTGGAAGACCCCGGCCAGCACGTTGGTGCCGGGGCCGCCGCGCGCCCGGTCCTTCTCCGCCTTCTCGGCGAAGGCGGACCTGAGGTCCTTGATCTGGTTCCAGACCTGCGGGGTCTGGAACCGGGCCAGGACGACGTAGCGGCCCTTCGCGGACAGCTTGCGGGTCAGCCCGGCGGCGTCGGTGCGCAGGATCGGGGCGAGCAGGGCGGCCGCCTGCGCGGGCGCGTCGGGCGCCTTGCTGAAGGCGGGGGTGAACATCGAGGGGTCGGCGGTGATGTTGTACGCGTCGACGCTGGTGGCCAGGGCGGTCCCGCCGCGGTCGGTGATCTCGCCGCGCTCGGCGGAGATCGTGTAGCTGAGGTAGCGGTTCTCCTGGGCCTTGGCGGCGTACGCGTCGGCGTCGACGGCCTGGACCTGGAGCAGCCGGACCACGAACACGAGCATGACCAGCGTCAGGCCGAGGCCGACCAGGCGGAGCCGGGGGCGCGGGCTGCCGAGCCGCAGGGCACTCCCGCTCTGCGCGCGCGGCCTGCCGGGGCGCGGGGCCGGGGCGGACGGACGACGCGCTGCGGAGCGGGGCCGCCCTTCCCCGGCCGGGCCGCGTCGGCGTACGGGGCCGGGAATCCGGCGGCGCGGTGGTTCCTTGGACGGCACAGCGTCACCTGCCGGTGCTGGTCGGGGTCTGGTCTGCCGGGGTGAGCGTCCCGGTGGGCGGGGTGGCGGCCGGGGCGCCGGTGGCCGTCGCCGGGGAGGGCTGGACCGGGGCGGTGGCCGGGGACGGGGCGCCGGTGGCGGGGGTGCCCGCGGGCGGTGTCGTGGCCGGGGCGCCGGTCCCCGGCGGCTGGGCGGCCGGCGGGGTGGGATCGGCGGTGGCCTCGGCGGGTACGCCGCGGACCGTACCGTCCGGGTTCAGGAAGACGGGGCTGCCGCCGGGCACCATGCCCAGCTCGCGGGCGCGCCGCTCCAGCGCGTCCGGCCGGGAGAAGTTGTCGACGTCGCGCTGGAGGGCCTGCTGCTCGTCGGTCAGCTCCGTGGTCCGCTTCTTCAGCTCGCTCAGCCGGAACGAGCCCTCGTTGAGGGCCGAATTGAGCACCAGGAGGGTGATCAGGCCGCCGCCGAGCAGCACCACGACCAGCAGGACGAAGGGGGTGCGGGCGGCGTTGTGGGCCCCGGACGGCATCAGCCGGGCGAGCCGGGCGGCCCGCCCCTTCAGCTGCCCGGCCGGTCCGCTCACCGCGCCGCTCCGGAGGTCCGGGCTCCCCGGCCGTTCATCGCTCCTCCTCGCGGATGCGCTCGGCGCCGCGCAGCCGGGCGGGGGCGGCGCGCCGGTTCTCGGCGACCTCCTCCTCCGTGGGCAGCTCCGCGCCGCGGGTCAGCAGTTTCAGCCGGGGCTGGTAGCGCTCGGGCACGACCGGCAGTCCGGGCGGGGCCGTGGTGGCCGCCCCCGCCGCGAAGACCTGCTTGACCAGCCGGTCCTCCAGCGAGTGGTACGAGAGGACGGCGATCCGGCCACCGACCGCGAGGGCCCCCACCGCGGCCGGGATGGCCCGCTCCAGGACGGTGAGCTCGCCGTTGACCTCGATGCGCAGCGCCTGGAAGGTGCGCTTGGCGGGGTTGCCGCCGGTGCGCTTGGCGGCCTGGGGCAGGGCGTCGCGGATCAGCTCGACCAGCCGGGCGCTGTTGCTGAACGGTTCCTTCTCGCGCTCGCGGACGATCGCGGAGACGATCCGTTTGGCCTGCTTCTCCTCGCCGTACGCGCGCAGGATGCGGACCAGTTCGCCCGGCGGGTAGGTGTTGAGCACCTCGGCCGCGCCCATGCCGGTCGTCTGGTCCATCCGCATGTCGAGCGGGGCGTCCTGGGCGTAAGCGAAGCCGCGGTCGGCCTCGTCCAGTTGCATGGAGGAGACACCGAGGTCGAAGAGGACGCCCTGGACCTTGGGGACGCCGAGGCGGTCGAGCACCTCGGGCAGCTCGTCGTAGACGGCGTGCACCAGGGTGGCCCGGTCGCCGTACGGGGCGAGCCGCTCCCCGGAGAGCCGCAGCGCCTCCTTGTCCCGGTCCAGCGCGATCAGCCGGGCGGCCGGGAAGGCGGAGAGCAGCGCCTCGCTGTGCCCGCCGAGGCCGAGGGTGCAGTCGACGACCACGGGCGCCTGTGGTCCGGGCGCCTCCAGAGCCGGGGCCAACAGGTCCAGGCACCGCTGGAGCATCACCGGGACGTGACGGGTCTGGCTCATGCGCCCTCTCAGGCTCAGGTCCCGTGGGGCCGCACGTACGGCCTGGTCCCCGCCCGCTCGGAAGGGGAGGTCGACGGGCGCCGGGGAAGGGGCGTCAGCCGACCGGCGAGCGGGAGAGGGCCGGGCCCGTACGTACGCCGCGCACACAGGGGAAATCTACGGAATGTGCAGGGTGTCGGTAACTTCCCGTCACTTTAGTCCACCCTGCCATTCGATCGATTCCCGATCAATGAACCCGGCTGCGAGTCGCCCCTCCCCCGGTTCACCCGCCCGGCGCAACGGCCGGGCGACTTGTGGGTTACCTCACAACAAGGCTCGTTGACGTTCTTTGTCCCTTCCCGCAGCACGCCGGGGACGGGTGCGGGAGCTAACGTCGTAGCCATGTCGACTTCCGCGCACTCCCCCGCCGCCCCCGCCGCCACCGGGTCGGTCACCGACCGCCTCGTCGAGGCGAACGCCCGTTACGCCACCGGTTTCGAAGACCCGGGCATGGACGCCAAGCCGGTCCTGCGCGTCGCCGTGGTCGCCTGCATGGACGCCCGGCTCGACCTGCACGACGCGCTCGGCCTGTCGCTGGGCGACTGCCACACCATCCGCAACGCCGGCGGTGTGGTCACCGACGACGTGATCCGCTCGCTGACCATCAGCCAGCGGGCCCTGGGCACCCGCAGCATCATCCTGATCCACCACACCAACTGCGGCCTGGAGTCGATCACCGAGGAGTTCCGCCAGGAGCTGGAGGCCGAGGTCGGCCAGCGCCCGGTCTGGGCGGTCGAGGCGTACAAGGACGCCGACCAGGACGTACGGCAGTCGATGCAGCGCGTGCGCACCTCGCCGTTCCTGCTGCACACCGACGACGTCCGCGGCTTCGTCTTCGACGTGACCACCGGCCTGCTGCGGGAGATCCTCCCCGCCTCCTGACCCCGGCACCGCCCGCCAAGGAGTCGAAAACCCCACCGAAACCGGCATATCGCCCCGGGTTGTCCCCGGGCGAGTGACACGAAGCCGTGACGGCAACAAGAATGCCCGTGTGGCATCCCGCCGGGCGTTCCCGGCGGGACGCCCGTTTTCGGGGTGGGTCCGGCCGCCGTGCGCGCCGGCCCGTGATTTGGGGAATCCCCGGGCTCCTTCGTGGGCGCGGGGCAGGGCCGAGGAGGGCCGGTGACGACCTATGACGATCGAGCGAGCCTCACAGATCTGACCACGACCGCGGAGCGGGTACGCAGGTCGATGGAGAGCGTGATCGAGGGCAAGCCCGAGGTCGTTCGGCTTTCGCTGACCGTGCTGCTGGCGGAGGGGCACCTCCTCATCGAGGACGTGCCCGGGGTCGGCAAGACCATGCTGGCCAAGGCGTTGGCGCGGTCGATCGACTGCTCGGTGCGGCGCATCCAGTTCACGCCGGACCTGCTGCCTTCGGACATCACCGGCGTGTCCATATTCGACCAGCAGCGGCGTGAGTTCGAGTTCAAGCCGGGTGCGATCTTCGCCCAGATCGTGATCGGCGACGAGATCAACCGCGCCTCGCCGAAGACGCAGTCGGCGCTCCTGGAGTCGATGGAGGAGCGCCAGGTCACCATCGACGGGCACAGCTACGAGCTGCCCGACCCGTTCATGGTGGTCGCCACCCAGAACCCGGTGGAGATGGAGGGCACCTATCCGCTGCCCGAGGCCCAGCGCGACCGGTTCATGGCCCGGGTGTCGATCGGCTATCCGAGCGCGGACGCCGAGTTCCGGATGCTCGACGTGCACGGCGGGCTCCCGCCGCTCGCCGACCTCCAGCCGGTGGCCCACGCCCACGACATCGTGAAGCTGATCGACGCGGTGCGCACGGTCCATGTGGCCGACGCCGTGCGGCGGTACGCGGTGGAACTCGTCGCGGCCACCCGTACCCACCCCGATCTCCGGCTCGGCGCCTCGCCCCGGGCCACCCTGCATCTGCTGCGCGCTGCGCGGGCCTCCGCCGCGCTGGGCGGCCGGGACTACTGCCTTCCGGACGACGTGCAGGCGCTGGCGGCCCCGGTCCTGGCGCACCGGCTGCTGCCCACGGCGCAGGCCCAGCTGAACCGCCGTACGGCCGAGCAGGTGGTGCTGGAGATCGTCCGGGCGACACCGGTGCCGACGGCGGACGGCGGCACCACCCGGGCCAGGACCCCGCAGCAGCCGGGCGGTCCGGCGTACGGCCGGCCGCAGTCCGGCGCGCGGCGGGTCTGATGGCCGCCGGGGGGCCGGCCGCGATGCACGACGGTGACGAGAAGGGCGGCCTGCGGGCCGCGCTGGGCGGGCTGACCACGCGGGGGCGGTCCTTCCTCGCGGCCGGGATCGCCGCGGCGGTCTGCGCCTATGTGCTCGGGCAGACGGACCTGCTGCGGGTCGGGCTGCTGCTGGCGGTGCTGCCGCTGGTCAGTGCGGTGGTGCTCGTCCGTACCCGCTACCGGGTCGCGGGCAGCCGGCGGCTCGCGCCGTCCCGGGTGCCGGCGGGCGCGGAGGCCCGGGTCCACCTGCGGGTGGAGAACGTGTCACGGGTCCCCACCGGTCTGCTGATGCTCCAGGACCGGGTGCCCTACGTGCTGGGGCCGCGCCCCCGGTTCGTACTGGACCGGGTGGAGGCGGGCGGCCACCGCGAGGTGTCCTACCGGGTCCGTTCCGATCTGCGCGGGCGCTATCCGCTGGGGCCGTTGCAGCTGCGGCTGAGCGATCCGTTCGGGATGTGCGAGCTGACCCGTTCGTTCAGCGCCCACGACACCCTGGTCGTCGTCCCGCGGACGGAGCCGCTGCCCGCGGTCCGGCTGGCCGGCGAGGCCCCGGGGTACGGCGAGGGCCGGCAGCGCTCCCTGGCGCTGGCCGGGGACGACGACGTGATCCCGCGCGGCTACCGGCACGGCGACGATCTGCGCCGGGTCCACTGGCGGTCGACCGCGCGCTACGGCGAGCTGATGGTGCGGCGCGAGGAGCAGCCGCAGCGGGCCAGGTGCACGGTGCTGCTGGACACGCGGCGGCTCGCCTACAGGGGGGCGGGGCCCGATTCCGCCTTCGAATGGGCGGTTTCCGGGGCGGCCTCGGCGCTGACGCACATGCTGGAGCGCGGATTCTCCGTCCGGCTGCTGACCGACGACGGGGCCGCGGTCCCGGGCGAGGGGGCGGGCGGCTTCGCCGGGTCGTCGCAGGAGTCCGCCGAGCAGGCGGGGCTGATGCTGGACACCCTGGCGGTGGTCGACCACTCCGGGGGCGGCGGCCTGTCGCGCGCGTACGACGCGCTGCGCGGCGGCAACGAGGAGCTGCTGATCGCGTTCCTCGGTGATCTGGACGAGGAGCAGGCGGCGGTGGTGGCGCGGATGCGGCGGAGCAGCGGGGGCGCCGTGGCGTTCGTCCTGGACAGCTCGGACTGGGCGCAGGGCGACGTCCCGCCCGCGGGGGCCGGGGCCACCTTCGAGGAACGGTTGCGGCTGCTGCGGGCCGCGGGCTGGACGGCCCTGGCGGTCCGGCCCGGGACGGCGCTGGCCGACCACTGGCGGCAGGCGGGGCACCAGGGGGCGGCCCAGTCCGCCGCCGGGGGCGGGACGACGGATCTCTCCGGGGGATGGTCATGAGCGGTCGTGGTCGGCTGGCGCTGTGCGCCTTCGCGGCGACGCTGATGGCGGCGGCCTCGATGCTGCCGCTGGTGGAGCCGGCCGGATGGTTCGTGCAGGCGGTGTTCCTGCTGGCGGTGCAGAGCGGGGCCGGGGTGCTGATGCGCCGGGCGCCGGTGCCGCGCGCGGTGGCCGTCGCGGGGCAGGTGCTGGTCACTTTCGTCGTGGTGACCGTGGTGTTCGCCAGGGCGCAGGCGGTGGGCGGGCTGCTGCCGGGGCCGGAGGCGGTGCAGCGGCTCGCCCAGTTGCTGGCGTCGGGTGCGCAGGACGTCGGGCGGTACGCGGCCCCGGCGCCGGTGACGGACGGCATCCGGCTGATGCTGATCGGCGGTGTGCTGCTGGTCGGGCTGGCCGTGGACGCGCTCGCGGTGACGTTCCGCAGCGCGGCCCCGGCCGGGCTGCCGCTGCTGGCGCTCTACTCGGTGGCCGCCGGACTGTCCGGGGGCGGCGCGGGCTGGCTCTGGTTCCTGCTGGCGGCGGGAGGCTATCTGATGCTGCTGCTGGCCGAGGGGCGGGACCGGCTCTCGGCGTGGGGGCGGGTCTTCAGCGGTGCGGCCGGACGGCCCGCCGACGGGCCGGCGGTCGGCGCGGCGCTGTCGAGCGGCCGGCCGACGGCCCCGGTCCGGACCGGGCGCCGTATCGGCACGCTGGCGCTGGGCGTCGCGCTGGTCGTCCCGGCGGCGCTGCCCGCGCTCGACGGCGGGCTGCTGTTCGGCCCGGGCGGCGGCGGGAGCGGCAAGGGGGGCGGCGGCACCATCTCCGCGGTGAATCCGCTGGTCTCGTTGCAGGACGACCTGAACCAGCCGGAGAACCGCGAGGTGATCACCTACCGCACCAACGCGGAGTCGTCCCCGGCCTTCTACCTCCGGATCCTCGCCCTGGACCAGTTCACCGGCGGCGAGTGGCGGCCCTCCACCCGAAGGCTCCAGGACGTGCCGAAGCGGCTCCCGGACCCGGCGGGCCTCTCCCCGGACGTGGCGGTCACGGAGATCAGGACCAACTTCTCCGCGTCCCGTTCCTACCGGCAGACCTATCTGCCGCTTCCCTACCCCGCGACCGAGGTCCGGATCGACGGGCGCTGGCGGTACGAGCCGGCGGGCCGGACGCTCGTCGGCGACCGCAAGCAGACGACCGGCGGCGAGCAGTACCAGGTCACCAGCCTGGAGGTGGAGCCGACCGCCGGGCAGCTCGCCGCGGCGGGCCCGGCCCCGGCGGCCCTGCTCCGTGAGTACACCCGGGTGCCCGGCTCGCTGCCGGCGGAGGTCGCGGCGCTCGCGAAGCAGAAGACCAGGGGCGCCGCCAACGACTACGAGCGGGCGGTGAAGCTCCAGGACTACTTCGCCTCGACCGGCGACTTCACGTACGACACCTCGGTGGACTCGGGCACCGGGCCCACGGCGATCAGCCGGTTCCTCAAGGACAGGAAGGGCTTCTGCGTCCACTTCTCCTTCACCATGGCCGCGATGGCCCGGACCCTGGGCATACCGGCCCGGGTCGCGGTGGGCTTCGCCCCCGGCACGGTGCAGCCGGACGGTTCGGTCTCGGTGGGGCTGCGCGACGCGCACGCCTGGCCCGAGCTGTACTTCGAGGGCGTCGGCTGGACCCGGTTCGAGCCGACGCCGACGCGGGGCGACACCCCCGCGTACACCCGGCCGGACGTCGCCCCGGGGGACGCGGAGGCCCCGCCCCGGCCCGAGCAGGGTGCCTCGGCCGTTCCCTCGGCCGCGCCGTCCACCTCCGACGACTGCCCGGCGCAGCTGCGCAAGCAGGGCGAGTGCGGGCAGACCGCGGCGCCGGGGGCGGCTGCTCCGACCGACTCCGGGACGCCGACGGGCACCGTCGTCGGACTCGTCCTGCTCGGTGCGATGCTGCTCGTGCTGCCGCTGCTGCCGTCGCTGTGGCGGCTGCGGGCCCGCCGACGCCGACTGGGCACCGGCGCCCGGCGCCCGGCGCCCGGTGGGCCGGGCGCTCCGGACGCGGAGCCGGGGCCCGGCGGCGGGCCGGGCCTCCGCGCACCGTCGGCGGCGACGGGCGGGACGCTCGCGGCCTGGCAGGAGGTCACCGACAGCGCCTGGGACCACGGCATCGAGCCGGACGAGTCCCTCACCCCGCGCAAGGCGGCGGTCCGGATGGAGCTGCTGGGGCGGCTGGGGCCCGAGGCGAGGGACGCGGTGCACCGGCTCGCCGGTGCGGTGGAGCAGACGCTCTATGCCCCGCACCCCCCGGCGGCCACCGGTCTGGCCCAGGACGTGGCGGCGGTACGGAGTGGTCTGCGCGCCTCCGTCGGACGGCGGGCCCGGATCCGGGCGGTCGTCGCGCCCCGCTCGGCCGTTCGGGTGGTGTGGGCGGCTTCGGACCGCTGGACGGCGGCCACCGGCCGGTGGCGGGCACGGTGGGAGCGGGTCCGGTGGACGGGGTGGCCGCGCCGCCCCTCACGCCAGGAGGGCTGACCCCCGGGTGGGCCGCCCCGCCCCGGGGGCGGCCGCCGGGGTCGTCCCACCGGCGCCGGTGGACGGCGTGTCGGGGGGTACGGGTACGGCCCCGGGCATGCGTGAGGGGCGGCCGCGTCGCCCGCGGCCGCCCCTCACCCGAAGTTTTCGTCCGGGGCCTAATGCCCCTGCTCGTCGCGGCGGCGCTGCCACCGCTGCTCGATGCGGTTCATCACCGTACGGCGCTGCCTGGTCCGGGCGGGCCCGGACGCCGCGGCGGCCGGTTGCTCACCCGGCTTGGGCGCCTTGCGCCAGCCGGTGACCGCGAGGACCGCACAGCCCAGCATGACGAGGAACCCGACCACGCTGATCCAGATCACCGTGGTGACCATTCCCGCCATGAGGAGCGCGATACCCACCAGGAAGCCTGCGACCGCCTGGTAGACCCGTCGCCGGGTGTACGTACGCAGCCCGTTTCCCTCAAGCGCTGTCGCGAACTTGGGATCTTCGGCGTACAGCGCTCGCTCCATTTGCTCGAGCATTCGCTGCTCGTGCTCCGAGAGCGGCACGGAGTCCTCCTCGTCGTCGGCCGCGGGGGCGACCGGTATGCGGCCCTTCCAGGATAGGCAGGGATTCGCCCCCGTGAAACCCGCCTTCGTGCCCATCAGTCAGTCCGGGCCACCACGACGGCTCGGCTGTCGAAGCGTTGATTCCCCGACCTCCGATCCGTCATGCCGGATGGTGTCCCCCGATCATACGGGCAGAAGCCCCCGATCGGGGGGCCCGGTGCGTACTCCGTCTGCTGCTGCGCCGCTGATCAGCCGCGCCGGGGCCGGTCAACCCGCCGAAGCGGACCACGGTCAGGCGCGCTTGGTGCCCAGGACGTGCAGCTGTGTCGCGACCGCGTGGAAGGCGGGCAGCTCGGCCACCGCGGCCTCCAGCTTGAGCAGCGCGTCCATGGCCCCGGGCTCCGTGTCGACCAGGACCCCCGGTACGAGATCGGCGAAGACCCGTACGCCGTGGACCGCGCCGACCTCGACGTCGGCCCCGGCGACGAGTTCGACGAGCTGCTCCGCGGTGTAGCGGTGGGGCACCGGGTCGCCCTCGCCCCAGCGGCCCGCCGGGTCGTCGAGCGCCTGCCGGGCCTCGGTGAAGTGGCCGGCGAGCGCCCGCGCCAGGACCGCGCCGCCGAGCCCGGCGGCGAGCAGGCTGAGCGCGCCGGAGGGGCGGAGCGCCGCCACGGCGTTGCGCACCCCCTCGGCGGGGTCGTCCACGTACTCCAGGACCCCGTGGCACAGGACCGCGTCGTACCCGCCGCGCTCCACCACCTCGAACAGACCGTGGATGTCGCCCTGCACACCGCTGACCCGGTCGGCGACCCCGGCCTCCGCCGCGCGGCGCTCCAGCGCGAAGAGCGCGTTGGGGCTGGGGTCGACGACGGTGACGCGGTGGCCGAGCCGGGCGACCGGCACCGCGAAGTTCCCGGTGCCGCCGCCGGTGTCCAGGACGTCCAGGGCCTCCCTGCCGGTCGCCTTCACCCGGCGGTCGAGGGCGTCCTTGAGGACCTCCCAGACCACGGCGGTACGGAGGGAGGCGCGGGGGCGCAGCTGGTCCGTCACGGCAGATGACTCCTCGACACGGCGCCGCCGGGGCGGCGGAGCGTGAACAGTGCAGGTGGTAAGAGCGCTTCCCACCCTATTGCCTCGCGCCGCCGCTGCCCTCATCCCGCCTCCGACCGCCCGCCGTCCGGCTGCGGGGGCACCGGGCGCAGCGCCAGCATCCGCTCGACCAGCCGCAGGAACATCGCCGCGTCACGGAGCAGGTCGTCCGCGTCCCGCCGGGTGGCGGCGCCGGGGATACCGGCTTCCGCCCGGGCTCTGCGGCGGGCGCCCGAGGCGAACAGCGCGCTCCATTCGGTCAGCTCGGGGGCGGTCTCGGGCAGCACCTCCCAGGCGCTGCGGATGCGCTCCCGGCGCTGCCGGGACGCCTCCGGGCGGCCCCGGACGGCGAGCACGGCGGCGGCGGTGCGCAGCGCCGCGAGGTGGGCGGTGGCGTACCGCTCGTTCGGCACGTCGAGAACGGCGGCCTCCGCCAGGCCCGCACGGGCCTTGGCGAGGAGGTCGAGGGCGGCGGGCGGCGCCGGGGCGCGGCGCGGGACGGGGTGGACATCGCTTGCCGGACCGGTCAGTGAGGGGACAGGGCCGGTGGCGCGGCGCCGGGGTGCGGCGGCTGCGGACGAGTGGGCCATGACGAAACCTCCTGTCTCGTGTGACGACTCCGTGGCCGTATGTGTCCATCGTGAGGGGCACCACTGACAATCACCCCCGAATCCGGCACTGACCTGGGGCTTTGCTTCATTGGCAAGCTCGGGCTATCTTTTGAACTGACTGGTCAGTTCAAAACAAGGGGGGACCTGTGGACAGCCCGCACGGGGCATCCGTCATCGCCGAGAACCTCGGCCTCAAGGGACCGCGCGGCTGGGCCTTCCGCGGTGTGGACGTCGATGCCGCCCCCGGCTCGCTGGTGGCGATCGAGGGCCCGTCCGGCTCGGGCCGCACCTGCCTGCTGCTCGCCCTCACCGGCCGGATGCGCCCCACCGAGGGGCAGGCCCGGGTCGGCGGTCTGCGGCTGCCCCGCAAGATGGCCGCCGTGCGCCGCATCGCCGCTCTGGGCCAGGTCCCCGGGGTGAGCGAACTCGACCCGGCCTTCACCGTGGCCGAGCACCTGCGCGAGCGGGCCCTGCTCCAGCGCCGCTTCGACGGCGCGCTGCGCGCCCTGCTGCGTCCGCGCGCCGAACGGGTCGCCACCGCCCAGGGGCGGATCGACGCGGCGCTGAAGGCCGCCGGTCTCGACCCGGAGACGCTGCCCAAGGGCGGCAGGACCTCCGTACGGGACCTGGAACGGCTGGAGGCGCTCCGGCTCTCCCTCGCCCTCGCGCTGATCGGCGACCCCCGGCTGCTCGCGGTGGACGACACCGACCTCAAGCTCTCCGACACCGAGCGCGCCGCGGCCTGGGACCTGCTGCGGTCCGTCGCGGACAGCGGTACGACCGTCCTCGCCGTCTGCAGCCAGGCGCCCGCGGACGCGATCACCCTGCGCACCGACGCCGTCGGCACCGCGAGCACCGCGAGCACCGCGACCAGCACCAGCACCAGCACCAGCACCAGCACCAGCACCAGCACCGACGGGACCACGACCGAGAAGGGAACGGCCGATGCGTTCGCCGAGACTGGCCGCGCTTGAGCTCAAGCGTTTCGGCAGGGGGAAGCTGCCGCGCGCCGCGCTGGTCGCCCTGCTGCTCCTGCCCCTGCTGTACGGCGCGCTGTACCTGTGGTCCTTCTGGGACCCCTACAGCCGCCTCGACAGGATCCCGGTGGCCCTGGTCAACAACGACAAGGGCACCTCCCTGAAGGGCGAGCGCATCGCGGCCGGTGACGAGATCACCGGCAAGCTGCTGGACTCCCAGGTCTTCGACTGGCACGAGGTGAGCTCCGCCGAGGCCGACCAGGGCGTCGAGGACGGTACGTACTACCTCTCGCTCACCATGCCCTCGGACTTCAGCAAGCGGATCGCGTCCAGTTCGGGCGACTCCCCCGAGACCGGCGCCCTCCAGGTGCGGACCAACGACGCCAACAACTACATCGTCGGGCAGATCTCCCGGACCGTCTTCTCCGAGGTGCGCACCGCCGCCTCGACCAACGCCTCACGCGGCTTCTACGACCGGATCTTCATCAACTTCTCCGATCTCCACAACGCGACGGAGAAGGCCGCCAAGGGCGCCGACGACCTCAAGGGCGGCATCGGCAAGGCCAAGAAGGGCTCGCAGGACCTCGCGGACGGGCTGAAGGACGCCAAGGACGGCAGCGACCGGCTGGCCGGCGGGATCGTCCGGCTCAACAAGGGCGCGAGCGACCTGGAGACCGGCTCCCGGCAGGTGGCCGACGGCACCCAGCAGCTCGCCGACAAGGTGAACGGCGTGGCGGCCGACGTCCGCCCGTTCCTGAAGGACAACGGCAAGTCGATCGGCGACACCGCCCGGCTGGTCTCCGACACCGCCCGGACCGTGCGGGACAACCTCGACCTGCTGGTGAAGTCGGCACCCACCGCCGCCACCGCCGCCCGCACGGCCTCCGACGACCTGGCCGACCTCTACCGCACCAGCTGCGTGGACGAGCCGGACCCGGACGCCGCCCTCTGCCCGCCCCTGAAGCGCGCCAAGACCACCGCGGCCGATGTCGCCGCCGTCGCCGCCGACGTGAACGTGCTGGTCACCAACCAGAACGGCGACCTGAAGAAGCTGGGCACCCAACTCAGCACCCTTCAGCGGCAGGCCGACGACCTGACCGAGCACGCCCCCAAGCTCGACGAGGACCTGGAGTCCGCCGTCAAGAAGATCAACGCGCTCAACACCGGCGCCCACAAGGTCGCCAAGGGCGCCGGCGACCTGCACACCGGCCTGGTCACCGCCCGGACCGGCTCCGCCGACCTGGACTCCGGCGTGGGCAACCTCAAGAAGGGCGCGACCAACCTGGACGGCGGGCTGATCCGCCTCGCCGACGGCTCGACCACCCTCGCCGAGGGGCTCAACGACGGCGTCGGCAAGATCCCCGACTACGGCAAGAAGGACCGTGACGCCCGCACCGCGGTGATGGCCGACCCGGTCAAGCTGGCCTCGCAGTCGCTCCACGCGGCCCCCAACTACGGCACCGGCTTCGCGCCCTACTTCATCCCGCTCTCCCTCTGGGTCGGCGCGATGGTGGCGTACATGCTGATCCAGCCGCTCAACCGGCGCGCGCTCGCCGCCGGGGCCTCCGCCTGGCGGATCGCCCTCGCGGGCTGGCTGCCGGTGGCCGCCATCGGACTGCTCCAGGTGGGTGCCCTGATGGCCGTACTGCACTGGGCACTCGGGCTCGAAATGGCGCGGGCCGCCGGGACGGTGGGCTTCCTGGCCCTGGTGACCTGCTGCTTCTCGGCGATCGTGCAGTGGCTGAACGCCCGGTTCGGAGCCGCGGGCCGCATCCTCGTCCTGGCGGTGCTGATGCTCCAGCTGACCTCGGCCGGAGGCACCTACCCCGTCCAGACCAGCCCCGGGTTCTTCAACGCGATCCACCCCTACCTGCCGATGAGCTACATCGTCGAGGGGCTGCGCCGGCTGATCACGGGCGGCGGGCTGGGCCCGGTCTGGCAGGGCAGCGCCGTGCTGCTGGCCTTCACCGTCGGGGCGCTCGCCCTCACCGCCGTGGCCGCGCGCCGCAAGCAGGTGTGGACGCTGGACCGGCTCCACCCGGAACTGAGCCTGTGAGCATGCCGGAACCTGTGAGAATCGTCGCCATGGAAAGCAGCAGCACCACGCGTCGCCAAGCCACCCGGCAGAAGCTCTACGAAGCAGCCGTGACCCTCATCGCCGAGAAGGGGTTCTCGGCGACCACGGTGGACGAGATCGCCGAGCGCGCCGGGGTGGCCAAGGGCACGGTCTACTACAACTTCAAGAGCAAGACCGAGCTCTTCGAGGAGCTGCTGCGGCACGGCGTCGGACTGCTCACCGCCTCACTGCGCTCCGCGGCCGAGGAGACCGCGGAGCGGGGCGGCACCCGGGTCGAGGGCCTGGACGCGATGATCCGGGCCGGCCTGGTCTTCATCGACCGCTACCCGGCCTTCACCCAGCTGTACGTCGCGGAGCTGTGGCGCACCAACCGGGCCTGGCAGGGCACCCTCCTGGTGGTGCGTCAGGAGGCCGTCGCGGTGGTGGAGGGAGTGCTGCGCGAGGGGGTGGCCGCGGGCGAGCTGAGCGAGGAGATCGACGTCCAGCTGACGGCCGCCGCCCTGGTCGGCATGGTGCTGGTGGCCGCACTGGACTGGCAGGCGTTCCAGCCGGAGCGGTCGATCGACGACGTCCACTCGGCGCTGTCGCTGCTGCTGCACGGCCGGGTCAGCGGGCACTGAACCGCCGGGTGCCGCGACAGCACCCGGCGGAAACACAAGGGCGCCGGTCCGGTGAGGCTCGATCCCCCCGAGCCTGCGCCGGACCGGCGCCCTTCGTACTGCCGGAGAGCTTCCCCCGTGGCCTCGTTCCCCCGTGGCCCCGCGCTCCCCGTCGTGCTCCCCCGTTCCGGAAGGAGCGCCGCGGCCGTTCCGCCGCCCCGTGCCGGCGGTGCCGGAGCCGCGCTCTCTCCGTGGGCTCCACTCTTCCGTCCGGACGGGCCGGAGCCCATCCGCGCACCTACTCATCTCTCCGCCTAGGTACGGATACTCAGCACCGCGCACGAACCCCTCCCCGGTTGTCACACCCTCTGGCTACCATCGCGTCCGTGTCCGTACTTCCTCTGGTCTTCACAAGCGGCTGGGCCAGCGGGATCAACGCCTACGCGGTGGTCCTGCTCCTCGGCGTCTTCGGCGCGACCGGTCTGAGCGACGAGGTGCCCGGGGCACTTCAGCGCACCGACGTCCTGGTGGTGGCCGCCGTGCTCTTCCTCTGCGAGGTGGTCGCGGACAAGATCCCGTACGTGGACTCGGTCTGGGACACGGTGCACACCGTGGTCCGGCCGGTCGCCGGGGCGGTCGTGGCCGCGCTGCTGGCGGGCGAGAGCGGTTCGCTGCCCGAGATCGCGGCCGCGGCGGTGGGCGGTTCCACGGCGCTCATGAGCCATCTGGTGAAGGCCGGGACCAGAATGGCGGTCAACTCCTCCCCCGAGCCGTTCAGCAACGTCCTGGTGAGCATCGCCGAGGACCTGGGTGTCGCCGGGATCGTCACCTTCGCGATATTCCATCCCGTGGTGGCCGCCGTGCTCGCAGGGGCGCTGCTGCTGGCGGGCATCGTGGTCGTGGCCTTCCTGGCCTCCCGGATCCGCCGCTTCCGGCGCCGCAGGGCCCAGCGGCGGGAGGAGAGACGGCTGGCCGGGACGGCGGGGTCGCGGTGGCCGGCGGAGTGACTGCCGGTGGCGGCCGTTAAGGTCGCTGGCATGGCACGTATTGCGGTGATCGGCGCCGGGATGGGCGCGATGGCGGCGGCCGCCCGGCTCGCCGTGGCAGGCCACCGGGTGACGGTGTACGAACGGTCGGAGAGCTACGGCGGTTCGGTGGGCCGCTATGCCCGCGAGGGCTTCGCCTTCGACACGGGGCCGACGCTGCTCCACCTGCCCGCCGTCTACCGCGACCTCTTCGTGAAGACCGGCAAGGAGCCGCTGGAGCGGTGCGTCGAGATGGCCCAGGTCGATCCGGCGAGCCGTCATCTCTTCGCGGACGGCACGGCGGTCTCGCTGCCGAACGCCTCGCGGGCCGGGGTCGTCGCCGCGCTCGACGGTGCGCTCGGTTCCGGGGCGGGCGCGGCCTGGGGGGCGTTCCTGGACCGGGCGCGCGAGGCCTGGGACCGCTCCCGCCGCCCGCTCCTGGAGGAGCCGCTGCGCCCGGACTGGCAGGTCCTCGGCCGTGATCCCTACCCCGCGCTCCGCCGACGCCGGCTGCTGCGCCCGGCCCGGCAGGCGGACACGGTCGCCGGGATCGGCGCCCTGGAGCTGGCCGACCCCCGGCTGGCCGCCCTCCTCGACGGCTACGCCCTGTCGTACGGGCTGGACCCGGCGCACGCCCCGGCCGCGGCCGCCCTGCTGCCGTACATGGAGGAGACGTTCGGCAGCTGGTACGTGTCCGGCGGCATGCGGGCCCTGGCACGGGCGGTGTACGAGCGGTGCCTGGCCCGGAAGGTGGAGTTCGTCCTCGGTGCCGAGGTGGTCCGGGTCGTCGAGAAGGACGGCCGGGCGGCGGGCGTCGAGCTGGCGGACGGGACGGTCGCCGAGGCCGACCGGGTGGTGCTGGGGGCCCGGCCGTGGGCCGGTCTGGTGCCCGGTCAGGAGCTGTGGCCAAAGGGCGGGGTGGCGCCCCTGCCCCGGCCCGGGCAGGGGGTGGTGCCGGGCCGGTTCCTGGTGCTGCTCTCGCTGCGGGGGGCCCGGCCGGCGGACGCCGCGCACCGGACGCTGGTGCATCCGGCGGACGGTGCGGCGGAGCGCGCGGCGGTCTTCGGCGGGCGGCTCGCCGAGCGGCCCACGGTGACGGTGGTCCGCCCCGACGACCCGTCGACCCGCCCCGACGACGCGCACGAGGCGGTGACGCTGACGGCGACGGTCGCCCCGCACGGCGCGGTGGACTGGACGGACCCGGCGGTGCGCGAGCGGTACGCCGACGTGCTGATCGACACGGCCGCGGCGACCGTCCCGGGGATACGGGAGCGGCTGCTCCACGCCGAGGTGCGCACGCCCGCGGAGACCGCCGCCGAGACCGGAGCCGAGGGCGGCGGTGTCCCCGCGCCCGCGCTGGCCGGGGCGGACGGCCGGTATCTGCACGCCGCGAACCTCACCGGGCTGCCGGGGCTGTACGCCGCGGGCGGCTGGTCGCACCCGGGCGGCGGGCTCGCCCACGCGGGCATGTCGGGGGCGCTGGTCGCCGGGCTGATCGTGGAGGGCGACGGCTTCCGGGGCTCGCGGTGAGCGCCGGGGCCCGTCAGTAGCGGTACTGCTGTTCGTCGTAGCCGCTGCCGTTGTTGTAGCCGTTGGGGAACGGGGCGGGCGGCTGCTCCGGCGGCGGGGGCGGGTAGGGCTCGCCCTCGCGCTGCTGGGGCACCCACACACCGCCCGGCGGCGTCTCGGGGGCGTACTGCTGGGCGTACGGGTCGGGGGCGTGGGCCGGGGAGCCGAAGCTGTCGTATCCGTTGCCGAAGCTGTCGTACGCGTCGTACGGGGCGCCGGTGGTGGCTCCGGTGCCCACGTACGGGTCGGAGTAGGCGGCGTACTGCTGGGGCGTGCCGTAGTCGTACTGGCCGGTGAGCGGGTCCTGGCCGGCGAAGGCGCCCTGGCCCTCGTAGCCGCCCTGGCCGGTCCCGTCGAACGCGGAGGGGGCGGCGTACGGTTCGTACCCGGCGAACTGCTGCTCGGGCTGCGGCTCCTGGGCGCCGGGCGCGCGGTGCTGGTCGGAGTAGACGCCGTACTGCCCGGTGTCGTCCGGCATGGGCTCGGGTTCGTAGACCGCCGCCATCGTCGCCGTGGCGTCCGTGTGGAGGGCGTCCGGGGCCTCCCCGACCGCCTCCAGCTCCGAGACCTGGAGGGCGGGGCCGCGTTCCTCGCGCGGGCCGCCGCCCCGGCGGCGCCGGCTCGCACCGGGCTTGCCCCCGAGGGCCCAGCCGGTGGAGAAGCCGCGCCGGAAGGAGAGCGTGACGTACGTCTGGCCGACCGCGAAGGCGATCGCCCCGAGGACGATGACGAGGATCGACGGAATCAACACGCCCACCACCACGAGGCTGAAGCCGCCGAAGGCGAGCAGTCGCCAGCGCAGGCGTGCCTTGTACTGCAGCAGTACCTCGCCGAGCAGCCACAGCGCGACGATTCCGAACGCGATGTAGAGGACCGTCCAGCCCATGCCCGCCCCCTCCTACGGCCACCGCCCCGGGTCACGGCGGGTGCGGCCGGTCACGACTGCCTGTGCAGTCCGAGATTCTCGTAGATTTCGAGCGTCGCCGTCGAGTTGTTGAGCGTGATGAAGTGCAGTCCGGGCACACCCTCGGATCGCAGCCTCGCGCAGAACCGCGTTGCGAAGTCGATACCAATGGAGCGTACAGCGGCGGGGTCGTCCTTGACCGCGAGGATGCTCTCTTTCAGCTCGGGAGGGAATGACGCGTTGCTGAGCTGAGCGAATCTCTCCAGCTGTTTGACGCTGGTCAGTGGCATGACCTCGGGAATGATCGGGGTTTCGCAACCCGCAGCGACCACGCGGTCACGCATACGCAGATAATCCTCCGGATTGAAGAACATCTGAGTGATCGCATAATCGGCTCCGGCACGGCACTTGTCCACGAAATGCCGGATGTCGGTGTCCCAGTCGGTCGAGCGCGGGTGCATCTCGGGAAATGCCGCGACGCCGACGCAGAAATCGCCGGATTCCTTGATGAGCCGGACGAGATCGGCCGCGTACCGCACTCCCTGCGGATGCTTGACCCACTCGCCCATCGGGTCGCCCGGCGGGTCTCCGCGCACGGCGAGGATGTTCCTGATCCCGGCGTCCGCGTACTGACCGACCATGTTGCGCAGCTCGGCGACGGAGTGGTCGACCGCCGTCAGGTGGGCGACCGGGGTGAGGGTCGAGTCGGCCGCGATCTGCTCGGTGGCGCGCACCGTCCCGGCACGGGTGGAGCCGCCCGCGCCGTAGGTCACGGAGACGAAGCTCGGCCGTACGGCCTCGACCCGGCGCAGCGCGTTCCAGAGGTTCCGCTCGCCCTTCTCGGTCTTGGGCGCCCAGAACTCGAACGAGTACGAAGGCTTGCCGGTCGCGAGGAGTTCACGCACCGTACGCGCGTGATCTGTCCTGGTGGATGGTGTGCCAAGGGCCATACCGGCAGGTTAACCAGGCCGCGCCCCCCAATGGACCGGACCAGGGTGAATTGCCGGAATTGACCGGTACTTTGTCCATCCTTCGGACACCCGGCCGACCTCACTCCGTGGCGCGCGCCCTGATCCGCGCGGCCAGCTCGGCGGTGGCCGCGGCGGGGTCGGCGGCCTCGGTGATCGCCCGGACGACGACCACCCGGCGGGCCCCGGCGTCCAGCACCTCGTCGAGGTTGCCGGCGTCGATGCCGCCGATGGCGAACCAGGGGCGCGGCCGGCCGAGGGAGGCGGCGTACCGCACCAGGTCCAGGCCGGGGGCGTGGCGTCCGGGCTTGGTCGGGGTGGGCCAGCAGGGGCCGGTGCAGAAGTAGTCCACACCCGGCTGGGCCACGGCCGCGTCGACCTCGGACCGGGCGTGCGTGGAGCGGCCGATCAGCACGGTGTCGCCGAGGACGGCGCGGGCGGCGGGCACCGGCAGGTCGCCCTGGCCCAGGTGGAGCACGTCGGAGCCGCTCGCATGGGCGACGTCGGCGCGGTCGTTGACCGCGAGGAGCTTGCCGTGGCGGCGGCAGGCGTCGGCGAGGACGGCCAGGTGGTCGAGCTCCTCGGCCGCCTCCATGCCCTTGTCGCGGAGCTGGACGATGTCCACCCCGGCGGCGAGGACGGCGTCGAGGAACTCGGGCAGGTCGCCCTGGCGGCGCCGGGCGTCCGTGCAGAGGTAGAGCCGGGCGTCGGACAGCTGCGCGCGGGCCGTGGACATGGTGCGGTTCCCCCCGGGGAGTACGTGGCGGAGCGGGCGCCGACGGGCTGTGAGGGGGCGGGCCGCGGGGCCCGCCCCCTCACCCGCTCACGCGGGGCCCGCGGTCAGACGGCGAGCGCCTGGGCGCGGCGCTTCACCTCCGTACCGCGATTCTCGCTCAGTGCCTGGGCCGGGGTGCCCGGCAGGGTCGGGTCGGGGGTGAAGAGCCACTCCAGCATCTCTTCGTCGTTGTAGCCGTCGTCCTTCAGGAGCGTCAGGGTGCCGGCGAGGCCCTTGACCACCTTGTCGCCGTCGATGAAGGCGGCGGGCACCTGGAGCGTCCGGTTCTCACCGCGGCGCACGGCGATCAGCTGGCCCTCCTTGACCAGCTGGCGCACGCGCGTCACCTCGACACCGAGCATGTCGGCGATGTCGGGCAGGTGGAGCCAGGCGGGTACGAGAGCATCGGTCTTCGCGTCAATCTCGGTCACAGGGACAAGCCTGCCATCCCGCACCGACAGCCGACACCCGGACTCCGCCCTTCAGGGCCGCGCTACCGCAGCGCCGCCGACTTCAGCGGTACGGCGGGGTCGGCCACCGCCCCGGGATCAAGCCGCGTTCCCGCCTCGATGAGCTTGCGGCCCTGCGCCAGGTCGCGGGGGCGCCCCACGGCGAGCACCGCGACCAGCACGCCGTCGCGCAGCCAGCACACCGACCAGGCGGGGCCGGCCGGATCGCCGCGCCACAGCAGGGTGTCGGCGCTCCCGTGGTGGCCCGCGTACTGGACGAAGCGGTCGAACTGCTCGGACCAGAAGTACGGCACCGGGTCGTAGACCGGCGGCGCGGGGGCGTCGTCCGGGGCCCCCGGGGCCCCCGGGGCCAGGATGTGGGCGGCGGCCGTGCGCGGGCCCTGGAGGGCGTTGTCCCAGTGGTGGACGACCAGGCGCTCGCCGTAGCGGGCGGAGGGGAAGGAGGCGCAGTCGCCGACCGCGTACACATCGGGCAGGGAGGTGCGCAGCGCCTCGTCGGCGGTGACCGATCCGTCGGGGCCGAGCGCGATGCCGGAGCCGGCCAGCCAGCCGGTGGCCGGGCGGGCGCCGATGCCGACGACGACGGCTCCGGCCGGGATCGTCCGGCCGTCGGCGAGGACCACCCGGCCCGGCTCGACGCGGTCGACCCGGGTGCCGGTGAGGAGTTCGGCGCCGCTGTGCGCGTACCAGGCGGCCATCGGGGCGGCGACCTCGGCGGGCAGCGCGCCGGCGAGCGGGCGGTCGGCGGCCTCGACGACGGTGACCGCGCAGCCGGCGGCGCGGGCCGCGGTGGCGAACTCGGCGCCGATCCACCCCGCGCCGACGATCACCACGTCGTGCTGCTCGTGGAGAACCGGCCGCAGCCGGGCCGCGTCGTCCAGGGTGCGCAGCAGGTGGACGCCGGGGACGCCCTCGGTGCCGGGCAGGACGACCGGTTCGGCGCCGGTGGCGATCACCAGGACGTCGTAGGGGACGGCGCCCGCCCCGGTGTCCAGCTCGTGCGCGTCCGGGCGCACTCCGGTGACCTCGACGCCCAGGCGCAGTTCGATGTCCAGCGCCTCGAAGTCGATGTCGAACGCGGAGCTCTCGGCCGTGCCGAGCAGGACCGCCTTGGACAACGGGGGCCGGTCGTAGGGCTGGTGGGGCTCGGCTCCGATCAGCACGACCGGGCCGGTGAAGCCCTGCTCCCGCAGGGCCACCGCGGTCTGCACCCCGGCCATGCCCGCGCCGACGACCACGACGCGGCGCCCGGCCCGCCCGTCCGGCTGCTCTGACTGCTGCTGCTCGCTCACCCGTGACACCTTACGCATCTGATGATCAGTCAGGAAGGGGCGGGTTCTCGGCCCCGGCCGGGACGGGGTCTAGGCTGACCCCGTAGAGCACTCGCGGGAGCCCGGACGCACCGAGCTGAGAGGGAGGCTGGCCGGCCTCCGACCGTACGAACCTGATCCGGGTCATGCCGGCGAAGGGAGGGGCTGGAAGCCCATGCGTTCCCCTCGGAACGGAAGCGGTTACGACGTCCTCGTCATCGGGGGCGGGATCATCGGTCTGGTGACCGCCTGGCGGGCCGCGCAGCGTGGTCTGCGCACCGCGGTCGCCGACCCCGAGCCGGGCGGCGGGGCCGCCCGGGTGGCGGCCGGGATGCTGGCCGCCGTCACCGAGCTGCACTACGGCGAGGAACTGCTGCTCGGCCTCAACCTCGCCTCCGCCGCCCGCTATCCGGCCTTCGTGGCCGAGCTGGAGGCGGCGAGCGGGCGGGAGACCGGTTTCCGCGCCTGCGGCACCCTGGCCGTCGCGCTGGACTCCGACGACCGCGCCCATCTGCGGGACCTGCACGCCCTGCAACGGCGTTCGGGGCTGGAGTCGGAGTGGCTCACCGGCCGGGAGTGCCGTCGGCTGGAGCCGATGCTGGCCCCGGGGGTGCGGGGCGGTCTGCGGGTCGACGGCGACCACCAGATCGATCCGCGCCGGCTGGCCGCCGCCCTGCTGACCGCCTGCGAGCGGGCCGGGGTGGTCTTCCACCGCGAGCGGGCGGTGCGGCTGGCCGTCACGGGCGGCCGGGCCGCCGGGGCGGTGCTCTCCGGGGGTACGGAGCCTGCGGCCGACCAGGTCGTGCTGGCCGCGGGCAGCCTCAGCGGCCGGCTGCCGGGGGTGCCCGAGGAGGCCGTGCCGCCGGTCCGGCCGGTGAAGGGCCAGGTGCTGCGGCTGACCGTGCCCGCCCGGTACGCGCCGTTCCTGAGCCGGACGGTCCGGGCCGTGGTCCGGGGCAGCCACGTCTATCTCGTACCGCGCGAGAACGGCGAGCTGGTCGTCGGCGCCACCAGCGAGGAGCTGGGCTGGGACACCACCGTCACCGCGGGCGGCGTCTACGAGCTGCTGCGGGACGCCCACGAACTGGTCCCCGGCATCACCGAACTGCCGCTCACCGAGACCCTGGCCGGTCTGCGCCCCGGCTCCCCCGACAACGCCCCGCTGCTCGGCCCCACCACCCTGCCCGGCCTCCACCTCGCCACCGGCCACCACCGCAACGGGGTGCTGCTCACCCCGCTCACCGGGGACGTCATGGCCGAGTTCCTCACCGGCGGCGAGCCGCCCGAGCAGGCCCGCCCCTTCACCCCGCGCCGCTTTCCGCCCGCCGCCCCCGGGAGCCCCGCCGCGGCTCCCGGAGCCTCCTCCGTACGTCAGGAGCAGCCCGCATGACCGAGCCCGTACCCCCTTCCGCGCCGCTCTCCGTGTCGGTGAACGGCGCGCCCCGGCCCCTTGCCCCGGGCACCACCCTGGAGGCCCTGGTCGCCACGTTGACGGCGGCGTCCTCGGGGGTGGCCGCCGCCGTCAACGAGACCGTCGTCCCGCGAGGCCGGTGGGGCGCGACCGCGCTGGCCGACGGCGACCGGGTCGAGGTCCTGACCGCGGTCCAGGGGGGCTGACCGTGTCCGACGACGTCCTCACCCTCGGTTCCGCCGCCCTCGGCTCCCGGCTGATCATGGGGACGGGCGGGGCGCCCAGCCTCGACGTGCTGGAGCGCTCGCTGATCGCCTCCGGCACCGAGCTGACCACGGTCGCCATGCGCCGCCTCGACCCGACGGTGCGGGGCTCGGTGCTCTCCGTCCTGGAGCGGCTCTCGATCCGGGTGCTGCCGAACACGGCGGGCTGCTTCACGGCGGGCGAGGCCGTGCTGACCGCCCGGCTGGCCCGGGAGGCGCTGGGCACCGACTGGATCAAGCTGGAGGTGGTGGCCGACGAGCGGACCCTGCTGCCCGATCCCGTCGAGCTGCTGGACGCGGCGGAGATCCTGGTGGACGAGGGGTTCACCGTTCTGCCGTACACCAACGACGATCCGGTGCTGGCCCGCCGCCTCCAGGACGTGGGGTGCGCCGCGGTGATGCCGCTGGGCTCGCCCATCGGCTCCGGGCTCGGCATCCGCAACCCGCACAACTTCCAGCTGATCGTGGAGCAGGCCCGGGTGCCGGTGATCCTCGACGCGGGCGCCGGGACGGCCTCCGACGCGGCGTTCGCGATGGAGCTGGGGTGCGCGGCGGTGATGCTGGCGTCCGCCGTGACCAGGGCCCAGGAGCCCGAGCTGATGGCCTCGGCGATGCGGCACGCGGTGGCGGCCGGGCGGCTCGCGTACCGGGCGGGCCGGATTCCGCGCCGCCACTTCGCCGAGGCGTCCTCGCCGGTGGAGGGGCGGGCGGTGCTGGACCCGGAGCGCCCGGCGTTCTGAGCCCCGGCCCTCCGTATTCCATGTCCCTGTCACGGCTCGGCTGCAGTACGGCCCCGGGACGGCCCGGACCGTGAGGGGTGTCCGTGGCGGCTCGTAGACTCGGCGTCGTGGATACGACCCTCCAGGACCCGCTCGTCGGGCAGCTGCTCGACGGCCGCTACCGCGTCGATGCCCGCATCGCCGTGGGCGGCATGGCCACGGTCTACCGGGCCATGGACACCCGGCTCGACCGGGTGCTCGCGCTCAAGGTGATGCACCCGACGCTGGCGGCCGACGCCACGTTCGTCGAGCGCTTCATCCGCGAGGCCAAGTCCGTGGCCCGGCTCGCGCACCCCAACGTGGTCGCGGTCTTCGACCAGGGCGCCCAGGGCCAGTACGTGTACCTGGCGATGGAGTACGTCGCGGGGTGCACCCTGCGCGACGTCCTGCGCGACCGCGGCGCGCTCCAGCCGCGCGCCGCCCTGGACATCCTGGAGCCGGTCCTCGCCGCCCTAGGCGCGGCGCACCGGGCGGGCTTCGTGCACCGCGACATGAAGCCGGAGAACGTCCTGATAGGGGACGACGGCCGGGTCAAGGTCGCCGACTTCGGGCTGGTACGGGCGGTGGGCACCGCCACCGACACCACCGGGTCGGTCCTGGGCACGGTCTCCTACCTGGCCCCCGAGCAGATCGAGCACGGCACGGCCGACACCCGTGCCGACGTGTACGCCTGCGGCGTCGTCCTGTACGAGATGCTGACCGGGGCCAAGCCGCACGGCGGCGACACCCCCGCCCAGGTGCTCTACCAGCATCTCAACGAGGCCGTGCCGCCGCCCTCGGCCGCCGTGCCGGGGCTCCCGGCCGGGCTCGACGCCCTGGTGGCGGCCGCCACCGCGCGCGCCCCCGAGAGCCGCCCGTCGGACGCGGTGGAGCTGCTCGCGCGGACGCGCGAGGCCCGCGCCGGTCTCACCGACGCCCAGCTGGACGCCGTACCGCCGCAGGCCACGGCCGAGGCGCACGACGCCGCCGAGGACCGCACCAGCGTGATCCCCCGGCTGATCCCGGCCGGGCAGGGGGTCTCGCACCACACGAGCCGGCTGGAGACGCCGCCGCTGCCGCCCTCGGGCGGCGCCGCGCCGGGCCGGTCCCGGCGCGGGCCCAGGCGCTCCGTGCTCGCCCTGATCGCCGCCGTCCTGCTGGTGCTGGGCGTCGGCACCGGGGTCTGGTACATCAACTCGGGGCAGTTCTCCCAGGTGCCCTCGCTGCTCGGCAAGACGCAGAAGGAGGCCGAGAAGCGGCTCTCCGACGCCGGTCTGGAGCTGAAGGGCGTCCAGCGGTCCTACAGCGACACCGTGGAGCGCGGCCGGGTCATCGGCAGCGACCCGAAGTCCGGTGCCCGGGTCCGGGGCAACGACGCGGTGACGCTCGTCGTCTCGCGGGGGCCGGAGATCGTGCAGGTGCCCGACCTGCGGAACCTCTCGCTCGCCGACGCCAAGAAGGAACTGAAGAAGGTCGGACTGGTGCCGGGGATGGTCACCAGGGAGTTCGACGAGGAGACGGTACGGGGCGACGTGATCCGCACCGACCCGGCGGCGGGCACCGGGCGCCACCCGGACTCGGCGGTGGCCCTCGTCCTCAGCAAGGGCGCCCCGGTGGAGGTCCCCGACGTCACCGGGCTCTCCGTCGTGGACGCCACCGCCGCGCTGGCCGAGGAGGGGCTGAAGGCGAAGGTGCTGCCCGGCCGGGTGCACGCGCCGGAGGTGGCGGGGGACATCGCGCGCCAGTCGCCCGGCGAGGGCGCCGAGGCCGCCGAGGGCGACACCATCGAGCTCACGGTCTCCAAGGGGCCGCGCATGATCGACGTACCGGACGTCGTCGGCAAGGACCTCGACGATGCCACGGCCGAACTGGAGAAGGCGGGCTTCGAGGTCAAGGTCGACCGCCCGTTCCTGTCCTTCAGCGACACCATCGCGAGCCAGTCCGTCAAGGGCGGCGACCAGGCCGCCGAGGGCAGCACCATCACCATCAAGACCAAGGGACTCTAGATCCACATGCGCAACCCAGTCGGCGGCCACGTCCCGGTGGCCGGGGGGCTCGCCAAGATCGGCCTCCCCTACGCCCGCGAGATGGGGGCGGAGGCGGTCCAGGTCTTCGTCGCCAACCCGCGCGGCTGGGCCACGCCGACCGGTGACCCGGCCCAGGACGAGCGGTTCCGCGCCGAGTGCGCCGCCGAGTCGATCCCGGCGTACGTCCACGCCCCCTACCTGATCAACTTCGGCTCGCACACGGCGGCGACCGTCGAGAGATCCGTGGAGTCGCTGCGCCACTCGCTGCGCCGGGCCCGGGAGATCGGAGCCCTGGGCGTGGTGGTGCACACCGGCTCGGCGACCGGCGGGCGCCCGCGCGAGGAAGCGCTGGCCCAGGTGCGTACGTATCTGCGGCCGCTGCTGGACGAGCTGACCCACGACGACGACCCGGACCTGCTGCTGGAGTCGACCGCCGGGCAGGGCGCCTCGCTCTGCTCCCGGACCTGGGACTTCGGCCCGTACTTCGAGGCGCTGGACGCCCATCCCAAGCTCGGCGTCTGCCTGGACACCTGCCACATCTACGCGGCCGGGCACGACCTCGCCGGTCCGGCCGGCATGGCGCAGACCCTGGACCTGCTGGTGTCCACGGTCGGTGAAGGACGGCTGAAACTGATCCACGCCAATGACTCCAAGGACGTGGTCGGGGCCCACAAGGACCGGCACGAGAACATCGGTTCCGGCCATATCGGCGAGGAGCCGTTCCGCGAGCTGTTCGCGCATCCGGCGACCGCGGGCGTGCCGCTGGTCATCGAGACGCCGGGCGGCAAGGAGGGCCACGCGGCTGACGTGGCACGGCTGAAGGCACTGCGCGGCCCGCGCGGCTGAGACGTCCGGCCCCGGAGGCTCCGCCGGGTCAGAGCTCGGGGCCCTCGCCGGGCTTCTCCTGGTAGGAGTACCGCTGCTCCCGCCAGGGGTCGCCGATGTTGTGGTAGCCGCGCTCCTCCCAGAAGCCGCGGCGGTCGGCCGTCATGTACTCGACGCCCCGGACCCACTTGGGGCCCTTCCAGGCGTAGAGGTGCGGCACCACCAGGCGGAGCGGGAACCCGTGCTCGGCGGTGAGCAGTTCCCCGCCCTTGTGAGTGGCGAAAAGTGTTCGGTCCGCGGCGAAGTCGGAGAGCCTCAGGTTGGAGCTGAACCCGTATTCGGCCCAGACCATCACATGGGTCACCTCGGGGGCGGGCGGCGCGAGCTCCAGCACCGTACGGGCCAGGACCCCGCCCCATTCCGCCCCGATCATGCTGAATTTCGTGACGCAGTGCAGGTCGGCGATGACCGAGGCGAAGGGGAGCGCGGAGAACTCCTCATGCCCCCAGCAGTGCTTCTCGCCGTCTGCGGTGGCCCCGAAGACCCGGAACTCCCAGCGGTCGGGCTTGAACTTCGGAACGGGCCCGTAGTGGGTAACCGGCCAGCCGCGCTGCAGTCGCTGTCCCGGGGGAAGCCCGGACTCCTCTGACGCGCGGTGTTCCCGGCTTTCCGGCTGGCCCATGCCTCCATGGTGACAGACGGGCGGGGATGGTCCCGACCAACCACGGGGCAATTCGGGCAACTCATAGTAAGCATGTACTTACTGGACGCGTTTGGGCTGCGATGACAGGATGCGGCAAACCTGCCCAGTCCATCGGTCGGAAGGAGCCTCTGCGATGCAGGGCGACCCCGAGGTCATCGAGTACCTGAACGAGCAGCTCACGGGTGAGCTGACAGCCATCAACCAGTACTGGCTGCACTACCGGATTCAGGACAACAACGGCTGGACGAAACTCGCGAAGTACACGCGGTCGGAGTCCATCGACGAGATGAAGCACGCGGACCGGCTCACGGAACGCATCCTCTTCCTCGACGCGCTGCCGAACTACCAGCGGCTCTTCCACGTCCGGGTGGGCCAGACGGTCACCGAGATGTTCCAGGCCGACCGGCAGATCGAGGTCGAGGCCATCGACCGGCTGAAGCGCGGCATCGACGTCATGCGCGGGAAGGGCGACGTCACCTCGGCGAACATCTTCGAGGACATCCTGGAGGACGAGGAGCACCACATCGACTACCTCGACACCCAGCTGGAGCTGATCGAGAAGCTCGGGGAGCCGCTGTACCTGGCGCAGCAGATCGAGCAGCCCGACAGCTGACGGAACGGGGCGGTCCGGGCGGTCAGGCCGCTTCGGGGAGCGAGGGCTCCTGTTTCTTCCGGGCGAGCAGCTCACGGCGCGGACAGGCACCGCGGCCCAGCACCGCCTGGATGGCCCGGACGCAGCCACCGCAGTCGGTGCCCGCCTTGCAGACGGAGGCGATCTGCCGGGGGGTGCAGGCTCCGGCGTCCGCATGCTCCTTGACCTGCTTCTCCGTGATGCCGAAGCACGAGCAGACGTACACGCGGATTCACCTCCCGGGCGGGCCGGTCGTTCTCTGCCACCCCGACTCTCGGTGAGGCATACCTAACCTTACCCGGCGCCGAATGGTGCGGAAAGCCCCGGAACGCCCTGTGGGGCACGGATCACATCGATCCGTGCCCCACAGGCGTACGCCGGGTACGCGGCGCTCACTGGTCCCGGTACATCTCCGCGACCAGGAAGGCCAGGTCGAGGGACTGGCTGCGGTTGAGCCGCGGGTCGCAGGCCGTCTCGTAGCGCTGGTGCAGGTCGTCCACGAAGATCTCGTGGCCGCCGCCGACACACTCGGTGACGTCGTCGCCGGTGAGCTCGACGTGGATGCCGCCGGGGTGCGTGCCGAGGGCCTTGTGCACCTCGAAGAAGCCCTTGACCTCGTCCAGGACGTCGTCGAAGCGACGGGTCTTGTGGCCCGAGGTGGCCTCGAAGGTGTTGCCGTGCATCGGGTCGGTCACCCAGGCGACGATGGCGCCGGAGGCGGTGACCTTCTCGACCAGGGCCGGGAGCTTGTCACGGACCTTGTCGGCACCCATCCGGACGACGAAGGTCAGCCGGCCGGGCTCGCGGTCGGGGTCGAGGCGGTCGACGTAGCCGAGCGCCTCCTCGACCGTGGTCGTCGGGCCGAGCTTGATTCCGATGGGGTTGCGGATCCTCGACGCGAACTCGATGTGCGCGCCGTCCATCTGGCGGGTCCGCTCACCGATCCAGACCATGTGGGCCGAGGTGTCGTACAGCTCGCCGGTGCGCGAGTCGGTACGGGTCAGCGCCGACTCGTAGTCCAGCAGCAGCGCCTCGTGCGAGGCGTAGAACTCGACCGCCTTGAACTCGGCCGGGTCCGTGCCGCACGCCTTCATGAAGTTCAGCGCGTTGTCGATCTCGCGGGCGAGCGCCTCGTAGCGCTGGCCGGACGGGGACGACTTCACGAAGTCCTGGTTCCAGGCGTGCACCTGGCGCAGGTCGGCGTAACCGCCGGTGGTGAAGGCGCGGACCAGGTTCAGCGTGGAAGCGGAGGCGTGGTACATCCGCTTCAGCCGCTCCGGGTCCGGGACCCGGTCCGCCTCGGTGAAGGCGAAGCCGTTGACGGAGTCGCCGCGGTAGGTCGGCAGGGTGACGCCGTCGCGGGTCTCGGTCGACTTGGAGCGCGGCTTGGAGTACTGGCCGGCGATCCGGCCCACCTTGACGACGGGAACGGAGGCCGCGTACGTCAGCACGGCGCTCATCTGGAGCAGCGTCTTCAGCTTGGCGCGGATGTGGTCGGCGGACACGGCGTCGAAGGCCTCGGCGCAGTCGCCGCCCTGGAGCAGGAACGCCTCGCCCTTGGCGACGGCTCCCAGACGGGCACGCAGCTGGTCGCACTCGCCCGCGAAGACGAGCGGCGGATACGACGCGAGCTCCGCGAGTACATCGCGCAGAGCCTCGGCATCGGGGTACTCGGGCTGCTGCGCCGCGGGAAGGTCTCGCCAGGTGTTGCCACCGGCGACGGAGGTATTGGCGTTCACGGTCACGGGTCCCACACTACGGGGTCCGGCGGCGGCTCCCTTTCGAAAGCTCAATAGTTGAGACGGGTGCTCGTCCGGCGCGGGCGTCGGTTAAGGTTCCCTCCATGTTCGCGCAGACGACCCAGAACTGGTGGTGGACCGCTCATCCGGCGGCCCACTGACGATCGCGCGCACACAGACCACGCGAAGGCCGCCCGAGGGGCGGCCTTCTCCGCGTTCCGGGAGCCGTTCCTCCGTATCGGAAGGAACCTCCCATGCCCCACGTGTCCCCCACGCCCCACCGGACCGCCGCCGTCCTCGACCGGTTGCTGCGCGACGACTGCCCGCCGTTCGCGCTGCTGCGCAGGCGCACCCCCGGCCGCGACCACGACACCGTCGAGGTGCTGATCGGCCGGGTGCGGGAGGCCGAACGGCTCGCCGGTCTCCCGGTCGGCCCGCTGCCCTCGCTGGCGCTGGTCCCGTTCCGGCAGATCGCCGAGCGCGGCTTCGACGTCCGCGACGACGGCACGCCGCTGTCCGTGCTGGTCGCCGACGAGACGTACGAGCTGCCGCTCGCCGAGGTGCTGGAGCTGCTCCCGGTGTGGGACGTGCGGGTCGAGGGCGGCGCGTTCGACGTCGGGGACGCGGAGTACGCGGAGATCGTCCGGCGGGTCGTGGAGGACGAGATCGGGCGGGGCGAGGGGGCCAACTTCGTCGTCCGGCGGACCTTCCGGGGCGAGATCCCCGGCTTCGGCCGGGCGGACGCGCTGGCCCTCTTCCGGCGGCTGCTGGCCGGTGAGCGCGGGGCGTACTGGACCTTCGTGGTGCACACCGGGGCCAGGACGCTGGTCGGCGCCAGCCCGGAGGTGCACGTCCGGATGTCCGGCGGGACGGTGGTGATGAACCCGATCAGCGGGACGTACCGCTACCCCGCCGGCGGCCCGACCGCGGACGACCTGCTGGACTTCCTCGCCGACCGCAAGGAGACCGAGGAGCTCTCCATGGTCGTCGACGAGGAGCTCAAGATGATGTGCACCGTCGGCGACATGGGCGGGGTGGTGGTCGGGCCGCGGCTCAAGGAGATGGCCCATCTCGCCCACACGGAGTACGAGCTGCGCGGGCGGTCCTCGCTGGACGTGCGCGAGGTGCTGAAGGAGACCATGTTCGCGGCGACGGTCACCGGCTCCCCGGTGCAGAACGCCTGCCGGGTCATCGAGCGGTACGAGCCCGGCGGGCGCGGCTACTACGCGGGCGCCCTGGCGCTGCTGCGGCAGGAGCCGGGCGGGGCGCAGAGCCTGGACTCGCCGATCCTGATCCGTACCGCCGACATCTCGGCCGACGGGGAGCTGAAGGTGCCGGTCGGGGCGACGCTGGTGCGCCACTCCGACCCGGACGGCGAGGTCGCCGAGACCCATGCGAAGGCGGCCGGGGTGCTCGCCGCCCTCGGGGTGCGCCCCGGCCGGCCCGAGGCGGAGGCGTCGCGGCCCCGGCTGGCGGACGACCCCCGGGTGCGGGCGGCGCTGGACGCCCGGCGGGAGGGTCTCGCCCCGTTCTGGCTGCGGATGCAGGAGCGCGCCCGGGACCTGTCCGGCCGGGCCCTGGTGGTCGACGGCGAGGACACCTTCACCGCGATGCTGGCGCATCTGCTGCGCTCCTCGGGGCTGGAGGTGTCGGTGTGCCGCTTCGACGAGCCGGGGCTGCGGGAGCGGGTGCGGGCGCACCGGGGGCCGGTCGTGCTGGGGCCCGGTCCCGGCAACCCGGGCGACGGTGCCGATCCGAAGATGCGGCTGCTGCGCTCCCTGGCGGCGGAGCTGGTCCGCGACCACCGGCACGGGCTGCTGGGGGTCTGCCTCGGCCATGAGCTGATCGCGGCGGAGCTGGGGCTGGAGATCGTCCGCAAGACCGTGCCGTACCAGGGCGCGCAGACCCGGATCGAGCTGTTCGGGCGGGAGGAGACGGTCGGCTTCTACAACAGCTTCACCGCCCGCTGCGACGCGGACGTGGTCACGGAGCTGGCGGCGCACTCCATCGAGGCGAGTACGGACGCGGCCACCGGTGAGCTGCACGCGCTGCGCGGGCCCGGGTTCGCCTCTGTGCAGTTCCACCCCGAGTCGGTGCTGACGCTGCGCGGGTCGGGGATCGTGGCGGAGCTGCTGGCGGGGCTGCCGGTGGCGGGCTGACGGGTGCGCGGCCCCGGGGCTCAGCCCGCCGGGGCCGCCGGGACCAGGACGTTCTCGCTGCGGCGGCCGGCCAGGTAGTCGGCGATGTTCCGTACGGTGGCGTCGATGATCTGGCCCACCGCGTCCTCGGTGTAGTACGCCTGGTGGGAGGTGACGACGACGTTCGGGAAGGTGACGAGCCGGGCCAGGGTGTCGTCGTCGACGCCCTCCAGCGACTTGTCGAGGAAGAAGAGCCCGGCCTCCGCCTCGTAGACGTCGAGCCCGACGCCCAGGAAGCGGCCCGCGCGCAGTTGGGCGACGAGCGCGGTGCTGTCGATGAGGCCGCCCCGGCTGGAGTTGACCAGGATCGCGTCGTCCTTCATCAGGGCCAGGGCGTCCGCGTCGATGAGGTGGTGGGTGGCGGGCAGCAGCGGGACGTGCAGGCTGACCAGGTCGGCCTCGGCGAGCAGCCGTTCCTTGGGGACGTAGGTCATGCCGAGGCTCGTGCAGGCGGGGTTCTCCGCGACGTCCCAGCCGAGCAGCCGCATGCCGAAGCCGTGGGCGATCCGGGCGAACGCCTCGCCGATCCTGCCGGTGCCGATCACACCCGCGGTGCGGCCGTGCATGTCGCGGCCGAGGAGCCCGTCGAGCCGGAAGTCGAAGTCGCGGGTGCGGCTCGCGGCCCGGATGATCCGGCGGTTGACGGCCATCGCGAGGGTCCAGGCGAATTCGGCGACGGAGTACGGCGAGTAGAAGGAGACCCGGGCCACCCGCAGGGCCAGGCGCTCGGCGACATCGAGGTCGATGTTGTTGAAGCCGGTGGAGCGCTGGGCGATCATCTGGGTGCCGCCCGCCGCCAGGGTCTGCAGCACGCGGGCGCCCAGGTCGGCGTTGACGCTGGTGGAGATGGCCTCGTAGCCCGCCGCGATGGGGGCGGTGTCCCGGTTCAGGAAGACGTCCAGGCAGCGGACCTCGTGCTGCCCCGCGAAGGCCCGCTCGATCAGCGGCTTCTCGTCGGACTGCACACCGAAGGCCAGGATCTCCACGGCTTCTCCCGTTGGTCGCGCGGACCGGCTCCCGGGTGTCCCGGGACGGGGCCGGGGCCCTCTGGGTGCCGGTCCTCGCGAATATACGGTCCGCCGGGCCGGCCCGCCGCTCGGGCGGCGCGGCGGAAGGCCGGTCGGCGGGCTCTCAGGCGTCGTCGAGGCCGCGCTCGATGGCGTAGCGGACCAGCTCCACGCGGTTGTGCAGCTGGAGCTTGCCGAGGGTGTTCTGCACGTGGTTCTGCACGGTGCGGTGCGAGATGACCAGCCGCTCGGCGATCTGCTTGTACGAGAGCCCCTTGGCGACCAGCCGGAGCACCTCGGTCTCGCGGTCGGTGAGCCGGGGCGCGTCGGGCTCGTCGGGGGCGGCCGGCGCGGGGTCGGAGGCGAGTCTGCGGTACTCGCCGAGGACCAGTCCGGCCAGGCCCGGGGTGAAGACGGGGTCGCCGGCGGCGGTGGAGCGCACCGCGTCGGTCAGCTCCTGCGTACTGGCCGACTTGAGGAGGTAGCCGGTGGCACCGGACTTGACCGCCTCCAGCACGTCGGCGTGCTCGCCGCTCGCGGAGAGCACCAGCACCCGCAGCCCGGGGTGCGAGCCGACGAGTTCCTTGCAGACCTGGACGCCGGGCATTCCCGGCAGGTTGAGGTCGAGCACCAGGACGTCGGGGGCGGCGGCCTTGGCGCGGCGGACCGCCTGGGGCCCGTCACCGGCGGTCGCCACCACGTCGAAGCCGGACTCGGACAGGTCGCGGGCGACGGCGTCGCGCCACATCGGGTGGTCGTCCACCACCATCACCCGGACGGCGCGCTCCGGGCCGCCCCCGCTGGTCTCGGTACTCATCTCGCCGACTCCGCCTTCCCCCGTGAAACCTTCGGTACCTTCAGTTCGACCTCGGTGCCCTGGCCGGGAACCGAGAGCAGCTCGGCCGTGCCGCCCAGGTCGCGGAGCCGGCCGCGGATCGACAGGGCCACCCCCATCCGGCCCTCCCCCTCGGCCTGGGCGAGCCGCCCCTCCGGGATTCCGGGGCCGTCGTCGCGGACCGTCACGATCACCTCGTCCGGCCAGTCCTCGACGAGGATCCATGCCTGGGCATTGTCCCCCGCGTGCACCCTGACATTGTCCAGGGCGGCACCGACGGCGGCCGCCAGCTCCCGCGCGGCCGCCGGGGCGAGCAGCACCGGGGCGCCCGGCTCCGCGAAGCTGGTCCGGGAGCCGGCGTGCGGGGCGAGCAGCGAGCGCAGGTCGCAGGGGGCCCCGTCGGGCGGCTCCTCGTCGGCCTCCACCCGGCGGACCACGGCGCCCTCGGCGGCGTCCTCGGAGACCCGGTCGGCGGCGACCAGCCCGCTGGAGACCAGGGTGCGCAGGGCGATCTCCTGCTCCCCGGCGAGGCGGCCCAGCTCGGCCGCCTCGCCGCCGAGCGCGGTGCCCCGGCGCTGGACCATCGCGAGGACCTGGAGCACGCTGTCGTGGATGTCGCGGGCCAGCCGTTCCCGTTCGCGGGTGGCGGCCTCGATCTCCAGGGCGCGGGCGAGGGTGCGCTCACTGGCGCGGGCGACCTCGACGACGTAGCCGATCGCTATGGAGGCGACCCAGACCAGCAGCACGTTGTGGAAGGTGTCCCGGCTGGGGTCGCCGCGTTCGACGATGTTGGCGACGGCGACGAAGGTGGAGGCGACGGCCGCCCAGCGCCAGCCGCCCTTGATGGCGAAGGCCAGCACCGAACCCGCGGTCCAGATGGACGGCAGCGTCGGGCCGTCGACCTGCTGGGCCTCGAAGTCGGCGAGCGGGGTGAGCAGTATCCCGACGAGCGCGATCGTGAGGTCGGCGCCGAGGAACCGCTTGGTGCAGGCGGCGGCGCCCGCGACCTTCGGGAGGGTGGCGAGCGTCCAGACCACCATCACCGCCAGGAAGACGACGGCCACCCACGGCCGGTCGTACTTGGCCCGGCCGAAGACGGAGAGCAGCACCGCGTAGATCATCGTGAGAATGCGGTACGCGGTCAGCGCGCGCCACAGCGGCTGCTCGACCGACATCCGTACGACGCGCACGCGCCCGGCCACTTCCCCACACCCCCTGGACGGCACCGGCGCGCGCACGCGCCGTACCGTTCCTTCAGCCCTGTGCCCCGGTCTCGCCGTTCCCCTGCTTCTGCGCCTCGGCCCGGCGCTTCGCGTCCTCGGCCATCTGCCGCTTGGCGGCCGTCGCGTAGATGTCGACGTACTCCTGGCCGGACAGCTTCATGATCTCGTACATCACCTCGTCGGTGACCGAGCGCAGGATGAAGCGGTCCCCGTCCATGCCGTGGTAGCGGCTGAAGTCGAGCGGCTTGCCGATCCGGATGCCCGGGCGCATCAGCTTGGGCACCACCTGGCCGGGCGGCTGGATCTTCTCCGTGTCGATCATCGCGACGGGGATGACCGGGGCGCCGGTGGCCAGCGCCACCCGGGCCAGCCCGCCGGGCTTGCCCCGGTAGAGACGGCCGTCGGGCGAGCGGGTGCCCTCCGGGTAGATGCCGAACAGGCCGCCGCTCTCGATCACCTCGATACCCGCCTTGATGGCCGCCTCACCGGCGCCGCGGGTGCCCGAGCGGTCCACCGGGAGCTGGCCGACGCCCTTGAAGAAGGCCGCGGTCAGCTTGCCCTTCACCCCGGTGCCGGTGAAGTACTCGGACTTGGCGATGAAGGTGACCTTGCGGTCCAGGACGGCCGGGAGGAAGAAGGAGTCGGAGAACGACAGGTGGTTGCTCGCGAGGATCGCCGGTCCCTGCGCGGGGATGTTCTCCAGGCCCTCCACCCACGGCCGGAAGGCGAGCTTCAGCCCCCCGCCGATGGAGAACTTCATAGCGCCGTAGATCAACTCGGGTGCCTCCTGTGTGCTGTCGGACTGACCATATCCCGTGTGCGGCCCGGCATGGAGCCGTTGCGGCGGCCCGTGCCGGTGGCGGCCCTGGTCGGTGTCGGCCCGGGCCGGTGACGGCCCTGGTCGGTGTCAGCCCGGTCGCGTACGGTGAAGCAATCCTCTGCACTCCCCCCTGCGCTCCCCCGCGAGCCTCACGAACAGGAGACCTTGGTGCCGGTCCTTCCCGGAGCCGAGCCGTTCCGCCACGAGGGCGGAGAGGTCGGCGTCCTCCTCTGCCACGGATTCACCGGTTCTCCGCAGTCGCTGCGCCCCTGGGCCCGCTATCTGGCGGAGCGCGGCCTGACCGTCTCGCTGCCGCTGCTGCCGGGGCACGGCACCCGCTGGCAGGACATGCAGCTCACCGGCTGGCAGGACTGGTACGCGGAGGTGGACCGGGAGCTGCGCGCCCTGCTGGAGCGGTGCACGCAGGTCTTCGTCTTCGGACTGTCCATGGGCGGCGCGCTGACGCTGCGGCTGGCGGCCAAGCACGGCGACGCGATCAGCGGCCTGGTGCTCGTCAACCCGGCGAACAAGGTGCACGGCCTGGCGGCGCACGCGCTGCCGGTCGTCCGCCATCTGATGCCCACCACGAAGGGGCTGGTCAGCGACATCGCCCTGAAGGGGTCCGACGAGGTCGGGTACGACCGGGTCCCGCTGCACGCGGCGCACTCGCTGCGGAAGTTCTTCCGGCTCGTCGACGCCGAGCTGCCGCAGGTCACCCAGCCGATCGTGCTGCTGCACAGCCCGCAGGACCATGTGGTGCCGCCCGCCGACTCGGCGCGCATCCTGAGCCGGGTGTCGTCGACGGACGTCGAGGAGATCCTGCTGGAACAGAGCTACCACGTGGCGACGTTGGACCATGACGCGGAGCGGATCTTCGACGAGAGCCATCGGTTCATCGGCCGCCTCGCCCCGAGCGTCGGCAAGAAGGGGAGCACGTCAGGTGGCTGAGCACGACGCGGAGCGCGCGGGCAGCGAGGAGGAGCGCGAGCCCCTTCCCGCCGAGGGCGCGGCCGTGCCCGACGACGGCACGGGCCAGGAGGAGTCCGCTCCCCGGAAGGCGGCGCCGGGCGGCGAGGGCGGCCGGGAGGGTTCGCCGGTCGACGAGGACGCCGCGTGGCGGGCGATCGTCGCGGGGTACGGCGAGGAGCCGCCGGACCCGCCGGGCGCCAAGCCGTTCCGTTCGGTCGAGGACCTCGCTCTGCTGGAGGACGACGGGCCCGCGGGCCCCGAGGTGGACAAGGGGCTCGGCAAGAAGCTCCCGAGGCCGCCGGAGAAGCCGCTCGGCAGCTCGGTCGTCTTCGCCCCCGGGGTGATGGGGCCGCGCGACTACGGGCTCGCCGAGCCGAAGGACGACGACCTCGACGAGAGCGACGAGGGGCACTTCGTCCCCCCGGAGCCCCCGCCGCTGCCGGAGGCCGACGCCACGGCGAAGTTCGCCTGGCTCGGGGTGGTCGGCGGCCCGGTGCTGATGCTGCTCGCGGTGGTGCTGGGCTGGGAGATGACCTGGTGGTTCACCACGGTCTGCGTCGTCGGTTTCCTCGGCGGCTTCGTCACGCTGGTGGCCCGGATGAACGACGACGGGGAGGACGACGAGGACCCCGGGCGCGGCGCGGTGGTCTGACCGGGCACGGACGTCAGGGCTTCAGGGCGGGGACCCGCAGCGCGGCCAGCACCGGAAGGTGGTCGGTGGCCGCGCGCAGGTCCGCGTCGCCGACCCCCGGCAGCCCGGCGGGGACGCCGCAGCCGAGGACCTCGATCCCGGGCGTCGCGAAGACCGCGTCGATGCGGCGGTCCGGGCGGCCGGCCGGGTAGGTGTGCTCGCCGCCCCAGGGCCGTACCGTCCGGCAGTCCTGGAGCCGCCCGGCCAGCCGGCCGAAGGCGGCGCCGGACGGTACGTCGTTGAGGTCGCCGGCCGCGACGGCGTGCTCGACGCCCATCTCGTCCATCCGCTCCAGCACCGCCCCGGCCTGGGCGAGGCGCTCCTCGCGCTGGAGGCTCAGATGGAAGCTCACCAGCCCGATGCGGGTGCCCGCGATCCGTACCACCGAGGTGGCCAGGCCCCTGCGGTGCAGCCCGGGGGTGAGCGGGAGCAGGACGTCCTCCGTGCGCTCCACCGTGGCCCGCAGCGAGCAGAGCAGCAGCGGGCCGGCCGCCGTGGCGCCGCCGCCGAGGACGACGAGGCCGGTGCGGGCCGCGAGCCAGGCGGCGCGCTTGCGCCAGCGGAAGAAGCGCGGGGCCTCCTGGATGAAGACCAGGTCGGGGGCGCAGGCCCCGATGACGCGGGCCAGCGCCCCGGGGTCGTCGCGCATCGACCGGATGTTGTAGCTCAGCGCGCGGACGACGGCCGAACCATCCGGCTCGGTACGGGAGTCGGGCAGTGGCGTCAGGACCATGCGCCTCACGATACGACGGACGCCCGCCGCTCCCCCAGGGGGCGCGACGGGCGTCCGGCCGACTCGTGCCGGGGTGCGGTTCAGCCCTGGCGGGCCAGGTCCGCCGCGCCGACCAGCCCGGCCTCGCCGCCGAGGCGGGCCGCGAGGACCTGGGCGTGCGGGCGCCACTCGCCGCCGATCAGCCAGCGCCGGAAGGACTTGCGGATCGGGTCGAGGACCAGCTCACCCTCGTCCGAGACACCGCCGCCGACGATGAACGCGGACGGGTCGAAGAGCGAGGCGAGGTCGGCGAGTCCGGCACCGGCCCAGCGGGCCAGCTCGCGGAAGGAGTCGATCGCCACCGGGTCGCCCTGCCGGGCGGCCTGGCTGATGTGCTTGCCCTCGATGCCGTCCACCGTGCCGTCGCCGAGCGACAGCAGGACCGCGGCGTTCTCCGGAGTGGCGTTGGCGCGCTGCCGGGCGTAGCGGACCAGGGCCCGGCCGGAGGCGTACTGCTCCCAGCAGCCCTGGCTGCCGCAGCCGCAGAGGAGACCGTCCGGGACGACCCGGATGTGGCCGAACTCGGCGGCCACGCCGAAGCGTCCGCGGCGCAGCTTGTTGCCGATGATGATGCCGCCGCCGAGCCCGGTGCCGAGCGTGATGCAGATGACGTCGTCGTGGCCCTGGCCGGCGCCGAAGCGGTACTCGCCCCAGGCGGCGGCGTTGGCGTCGTTCTCCACGACGACCGGGAGGCCGACGCGCTGCTCGACCTTGTCCTTCAGCGGCTCGTGGCGCCAGTTGATGTTCGGGGCGAACAGCACGGTGGCGCGCTTGTCGTCGACGTATCCGGCGGCGCCGATGCCGACGGCCTCGATGCTCCGGCCCTCGCTCGCGCCGGACACGGCCGTCGCGATGGCGTCCACGATGCCTTCGGCGGTCGGCGGGGTCGGCACCTTGTGCGTGGAGAGGATGTGGCCCTCTTCGTCGACCACGCCAGCTGCGATCTTCGTGCCGCCGATATCGACGCCGATGGTGAGTCCCATGAATCCCTCAGTTCCGGTCGTGCCCCGCTGGGGCAACCGTACCCGAGCCGGGGGGCCGCCCAGCGGCGCCGGTCAGTCGAGGTCGATCTGCTCGCCCGCGGCGGGCGGCTCGTCGCGCGGGTCGCTCGGGTCCCCGGCCCGCTTCTCCGCACCGGTGCCGTCCGTACCGGTCTTCGCACCGGCCTCGTCGGCGGCGGTGCGGGTCCAGCGGCGCTCCTGGCCCTCGACGGCGGAGCGGTAGGCGGCGAGGAGTTCGCCGCCGGCCGCGGCGAGGTGGTCGAAGACCTCCGGGTTGCGCTCGATGACCGGCTCGACGGCGGACCTCGCCTGCTTGATGATCTGCTGCACCGTGCCCTGCGCCGTGGCGCCGAGCAGCGGTGCCTGGAAGGACGCGACCTTGTCGGCGACGGCGTCGACCAGCTTGCGCAGCTCCTCGGCGGCGGAGCCGGGCGGCGGGCCGTGCTGGGCGCGGCGGCGGGCCTTCTCCGCCTCCAGGTCCTCCGCGCAGGCGCTCGCCCACGCGTCGTCGTCGGCGGGACGATCGGTGGCATCGCTCATGGCGGACTCCTGCGACGTGGCGTACGGCGGCCCGGCGTCCCGGGCGCCCGCTTCCGACGTTACCCGAACGGCGGGGCGGGGTTCAGCCCGTCCGGGGCCAGAGGTCGGGGTCCGGGGTGAAGCGGACCCGGAGCAGCCCGTCGGTGAGCGAGGCGCCCGAGACGGTGCAGCGGCGCAGCCCGGACTCCAGCGGCACGGTCCGGTGGTACGGGCCCACCGTGAGCAGCAGTTCGTCGCCCCGGCGGACCAGCCGCAGATCCTTCTTCACGGCGCCGGGCAGCGGCAGGCACCAGACCAGGACCGGTACGCCGTCGCCGTCCCCGTCGGGTGCGGTGCGCACGATCGGGCTGCCGGGGAGCAGGGCGCCCAGGCCCTCCGGGGCGTCGGGCACCTCGATCCACCAGGGGTCCTCGGCCCGGCCGGGGCCGGGTACGCCGTGGTCCGGGGCGGGTGCGGTGTGCTCGGCGAGGCGGTCGAGGTCGTCCAGGCCGCGCGGGTCGCGGCCCAGGTGGGGCAGCTCGCGCAGGGCGGCGTGCGGCGCCCACTCGTCCCGCCAGCGGTCGACGGTCTTCTCCTGCTGCGCGGCGAGCGCGGCGAACCAGGGGTCGGCCGAGTGCCGGGGCAGCAGGCGGTTGACCGCGAGGGTGTCGACCCGCAGCCCGTGCAGGGCGAGGCCGGTACGGGCGGTCCGCAGGGCCTCCTCGGCGGCCGGGCCGGGCTCGGCGACCAGCCGGAGCGTGGTGCCGGCGTCCTCGATCAGGGCCTGGACGGCGGCCAGCTCGGCGTCCTTGCGGGCGGCCGCCTCGTACAGCCACTGGGCGGGCATCGGGACCCCGGCGAGCTGGGCGAGCATCGGGCGCAGGGCGCGGGCGGCCTGCCGCTCCGGGGGCAGCAGCCGGCGCAGGTAGCGGCGGAGCCGGGCGGGGAGGGAGAGCAGGTCGAGGGCCTCGCCCAGCGGCGGCAGGTCGACGACCAGGAGGTCGTGGCCGCGGCGCGACCAGTCGCCCTCGGCGGCCCGGCGCAGGCTGTGCAGCAGGGCGAGCTGGGTGCTGCCGGGGAGCTCGGTGATCTCCTCGCCGTCCAGCCGGGCCCCGCCGAGCAGGTCGAGGACGCCGGACGCCCGGTCCTGGAGGGCGAGGAACTCGCCCCGGAAGTGCTCGGCGGAGTCGATCCGGGCGGCCCACAGCCCGGCGGTGACCTCGGTGGGGCCGGTGTCCCGGGGGAAGCCGGGTATGGGGTCGGGGGTGAGGAGCAGGGCGCTGCCGCCGCGCCGGGCGGCGGCCAGCGCGGTGGCCGCCGCGACGGTGGTACGGCCCGCGCCGCCGGGTCCGGTGACGAGGACCGTACGCATCCGGGTCAGACCTTCGGGACGGATTCGACGCGCTTCTTCAGGCCGGCCAGGGCCCGGTCGATGATGACCTTCTCGGCCTTGCGCTTGATCATGCCGAGCATCGGGATCTTGACGTCGACGGTCAGCCGGTAGGTGACCTCGGTGCGGCCGCCGCCGAGGTCGGTCAGGGCGTAGGAGCCGTCGATGGCGCGCAGCATCTGGGACTTGACGAGCGTCCAGCTGACTTCGTTCGCACCGGTCCAGGTGTAGGCGAGGGTGTGGTCGTCCTTGATCGCCCCGGCGTCGAGGACGAGGCGGACCTGCTCGGCGCGGCCCTGCGCGTCGGTGGCGAGGACCTCGGCCTCCTTGACCTCGCCGGTCCACTCCGGGTAGCGGGCGAAGTCGGCGATCACGCCCATGACGTCGGCCGGTGCCGCCTCGATCGTGATGCTCGACCTGGTGTGTTCAGCCATCGCTGTGGCTCCTCCAGTGCGGTGTAACCGGTGCGTCGGCAGAGACCCTGCCGTCAGAAGGCTATCGCGTGCGCGGGACGGATCGTCCCGGGGTCCGGTGCCGGTGGGCTCACCACTCCAGGGCCCACGGCCTGCCGGTGGACGCGAAGTGACCGACGTTCACACACTCGGTGGCGCCGATCCGCATCCGGCGCACCAGGGGCTGGTGGACGTGGCCGAAAAGGGCGTACCGGGGGCGGGTCGCGCGGATGGCGTCCAGCAGCGCCCGGCTGCCGCGCTCGAAGCGGCGCGCCACGGTGTCGTAGGTCAACTCCGGGACCTCGGGCGGGATGTGGGTGCAGAGCACGTCGACCGGGCCGAGCGCCTCGATCTTCGCCGCGTACTCCTCGTCGTCGATCTCGTACGGGGTCCGCATCGGGGTCCGCAGCCCGCCGCCGACGAAGCCGAAGACCCGGCCGCCGATCTCGGTCCGCTGGCCGTCGAGGACGGTGGTGCCGGGGTGGGCGTACTCGGGCCAGAGGTCCGGGATGTCGACGTTGCCGTAGGTGGCGTACGTGGGCGCGGGGAAGGCGGCGAAGAGTTCGGCGTACTGCCTGCGCACCGCCGAGACGATGGCGGCGTCGCGGTCGACGCCCTCCCACAGGCTCCGGTTGAACGCGCGGGCCTCGTCGAAGCGGCGGGCGGTGCGCAGGGCGACGATCCGGTCGGCGTTCTCCACGCCGAAGAGGTCGGGGAAGATGCCGCGCGAGTGGTCGGCGTAGTCGAGGAAGAGCACCAGGTCGCCGAGGCAGACCAGCGCGTCGGCCCCGTCCCCGGCCCGGGCCAGCGCCTCGCTGTTGCCGTGCACATCGCTGACGACATGCACGCGCGTGCGCTTACCCGTGCCCGCCCCGGACCGCTCTTCCGCTGCCATGCCGATCACCCTAGGCCCTGCCTTCAAAGTGCCGCCGTCCGGCCGGAGGCCGGGCCGTGCGGTGTCCGGTGCGTGCGATCGCAAGGCGGAGGGTCGCCCCGATACTGGATGTATCGGGGCAGTCCCGACAACGCGGCGAGCGTGCGTGCCGGGCGCCGCACGGCAGGCGGCAGTTTGAAGGCAGGGCCTAGAACTCCCTCCGTCACCTGGGTAGGGCCCGCTGGACCTGCGGTTATCCCTGTCCGGTCACGGAGGTGGACTACTGTGCGCCCAAGGATCACCGTGATGTGTGACGCATAAGACATCTGGCCGGGACCCCCTATCCGGAACCATGTACTGGTGGGTAACGTCCGGGCGAGTCCAGTTGTGCTCACCCCACTGAGCACGAGCCAGTCCTGGACCGCAGCCGGTGCGTCACACAGAGCCGTGGCACCGGAGCCCGATGAGGAGCAGCAGTCTTGCGCGAGTTCAGCCTTCCGGCCCTGTACGAGGTCCCCTCGGACGGCAACCTGACGGATCTCATCCGCCGCAATGCCGCTCAGCATCCCGATGTCGCGGTGATGAGCCGCAAGGTGGCGGGCGTCTGGACCGATGTCGACGCCCGGCAGTTCCTGGCCGAGGTCAGAGGGGTCGCCAAGGGGCTGATCGCGGCGGGCGTCGAGGCCGGCGACCGGGTGGCCCTGCTCTCGCGGACCCGCTACGAGTGGGTGCTGTTCGACTTCGCCATCTGGAGCGCGGGCGCGGTCACCGTCCCGGTCTACGAGACCAGCTCGCCCGAGCAGATCCAGTGGATCCTCGGCGACTCCGGAGCCGTGCTGTGCGTGGTGGAGTCCGCCGGGCACGAGGCGTCCGTGGAGTCCGTCCGGGGCGGCCTGTCCGCGCTGAAGAGCATCTGGCAGATCGAGGGCGACGCGGTCCGCCGGCTCACCGAGAGCGGTGCGGACGTCTCCGACGAGACGCTGGACCGGCGGATGGCGACGGCCAAGGCGGACGACCCGGCCACCATCGTGTACACCTCGGGCACCACCGGCCGCCCCAAGGGCTGCGTGCTGACGCACCGCAGCTTCTTCGCCGAGTGCGGCAACGTGGTGGAGCGGCTGAAGCCGCTGTTCCGTACCGGCGAGTGCTCCGTACTGCTCTTCCTCCCCGCCGCGCACGTCTTCGGGCGGCTGGTCGAGGTGGCTGCGGTGATGGCGCCGATCCGGCTGGGCTGCGTACCGGACATCAAGCACCTGACCGAGGAGCTGGCGTCCTTCCGGCCGACGCTGATCCTGGGTGTGCCGCGGGTCTTCGAGAAGGTGTACAACGGGGCGCGCGCCAAGGCGCAGGCCGACGGCAAGGGCAAGATCTTCGACCGGGCCGCCGACACGGCGATCGCCTACAGCCACGCGCTGGACACCCCGCAGGGCCCCTCCTTCGGGCTGCGGGTGAAGCACCGGATCTTCGACAAGCTGGTCTACGGCAAGCTGCGCGCGGTGCTCGGCGGACGCGGCGAGCACGCGATCTCCGGCGGTGCCCCGCTGGGCGCGCGGCTCGGCCACTTCTACCGGGGCATCGGCTTCACCGTCCTGGAGGGCTACGGCCTGACGGAGTCCTGCGCGGCCACCGCCTTCACCCCGTGGGACCGGCAGAAGGTCGGCACGGTCGGCCAGCCGCTGCCCGGCTCCGTGGTGCGGATCGCCGACGACGGCGAGGTGCTGCTCCACGGCGAGCACCTGTTCACCGGTTACTGGAACAACCCGGCGGCGACCGCCGAGGCGCTGGCCGACGGCTGGTTCCACACCGGTGACATCGGCACGCTCGACGAGGACGGCTACCTCACGATCACCGGCCGCAAGAAGGAGATCATCGTGACGGCGGGCGGCAAGAACGTCGCCCCGGCGGTGATCGAGGACCGCATCCGCGGGCACGCCCTGGTCGCCGAGTGCATGGTGGTCGGCGACGGGCGGCCGTTCGTCGGCGCGCTGGTCACCCTGGACGAGGAGTTCCTGGACCGCTGGGCCCGCGAGCACGGCAAGCCGGCCGGTTCGACGGCCCGGTCGCTGCGCGAGGACCCGGAGCTGCTGGCCGAGGTGCAGCGGGCGGTGGACGACGGGAACGCGGCCGTGTCCAAGGCGGAGTCGGTCCGCAAGTTCCGCGTCCTGGACGCCCAGTTCACCGAGGAGGCGGGCCACATCACGCCCTCGCTGAAGCTGAAGCGCAATGTGGTGGCGAAGGACTTCGCGGACGAGATCGAGGCGATCTACCGGGGCTGATCCGCGACCGGTACGCGAGAGGGGCCCGCACGGCACGTGTGCGGGCCCCTCTCGCGTCCGGATCAGAGCAGGGTGCGCAGCCGTTCGGCCAGCAGGTCCCAGCGCCACTTCTCCTCGACCCAGGCCCGGCCGCGCTCGCCCATCCGCCGCCGCAGCTCCGGGTCCTGGAGCAGGGCGACGATCCGTTCGGCCGACTCCCGCGCGCTGTCGCCGCGCACCACCCATCCGGTCTCGCCGTCCAGCACCGCGTCGGGCGCGCCGCCCGAGTCGCCCGCCACCACCGGCAGCCCGGTCGCGGACGCCTCCAGGAAGACGATGCCCAGGCCCTCCACGTCGAGGCCGCCGCGCCGGGTGCGGCACGGCATGGCGAAGACGTCGCCGGCGCCGTAGTGCGCGGGCAGCTCCGCCCAGTCCACCGGCCCGGTGAACCGCACCGCGTCGGCGACCCCGGTCTCGACGGCCAGCCTCCGCAGGTCCTTCGCGTACGGGCCGCCGCCGACGATCAGCAGCACCGCGTCCGGGATCCGCGCCAGGACCCCGGGCATCGCGCGGATCAGGGTGTCCTGGCCCTTGCGCGGCACGAGCCGGGAGACGCAGACGACGACGGGCCGGTCCGTGAGGCCGAGCGCGGCCCGCACCCGCTGCCCGCCCGAGTCCGGGTGGAAGGTCTTCTCGTCGACGCCGGGCGGGAGCTGGACCATCCGCGCCGCGGCCCCGGGGGTGAGCGCGGGGGCGATCCGGGAGCGGGTGTACTCCCCCAGGTAGGTGATGGTGTCCGTGGACTCGCCGATCCGCCGCAGCAGGTGCCGGGCGGCGGGGAGCTGGGCCCAGCCCGCCTCGTGGCCGTGGGTGGTGGCGACCAGGCGGCGGGCACCGGCCCGGCGCAGCGCGGGGGCCATCAGCCCGAGCGGGGCGGCGGCGCCGAACCAGACGGAGGTGCAGCCGTGCTCGCGCAGCAGCCCCACCGCGCGCCGGGTGGTCCGGGGGGTCGGCAGCAGCATCGTGGTGGGGTCGCGCACGACGGTGAAGGGCTGTTCGGCGTCGAAGGCGGCGGTGGCCGCGACGCCCTCGGCGCTCAGCTTCCAGGTGGAGGCGTAGACGACGATCCGCCCGGGGTCCAGGCGCAGCGCCATGTTGTGCAGGAATGCCTGGATGCCGCCGGGGCGGGGCGGGAAGTCGTTGGTCACGATCAGGGTCTTGTCCATCCCGGCCGACAGTACCGGGACCGGTCCGATGGATCCGGCACCGGCCGGGCGGGCATCATGGCTGCTCGTACCCGCCGGCGGGTATTGCGGAACGGACGGACGGAGCGGCATGACGGGATCGACGGGTGCGCGGTTCGCCGTCGCGGTGTGGGCGCTGACCAGGGTGGCGCTGCTGCTCTGCGTCACCAAGGCGGTCACCCTGCCGGGACCGGACGTGACCAGCGACGTCTCGGCGATCTACCACGGCTGGTCCGAGGTCCTGAGGAGCGGGACGTACCCCCGGGAGGACGTCACCTGGCAGTACCCGCCGCTGGCCGCGCTCGCGGTCCTCTCCCCCGGGCTGCTGCCGATGCTGGACTACACCTCGGCGTTCTTCGTCCTCGTCTGCGGCTGCGATCTGCTGGTGCTGGGGCTGCTGCTGTACGCGGGCCGGGGCGGGGGCCGGTCGCGGGCGGGCGCCTGGGTGTGGGTGGCGGGGGTGCCGCTGCTCGGTACGACCGCGTACGCCCGGTACGACGTGATGGTGGTGGCGGTGGCGGTGGCGGCGCTGCTGGCGGGGGTGCGGCATCCCCGGGTGCTGGGGGTGCTGGCGGCCGTCGGCGCGCTGCTCAAGGTGTGGCCGGCGCTGCTGCTGGCGGGTACGGAGCCCGGTCGGCGGACGCGGCTGGCGTGGGGCGCCGCGGCGGTGGCGGCGGCCGGGCTGCTGGCGGGGTGCGTGCTGGCGGCGCCGGGGGCGCTGGCCTTCCTCGGCTTCCAGCGGGACCGGGGCACCGAGGTCGAGTCGCTGGGCGGGCTGGTCTTCCATGTGGCGCGGCAGTTCGGCTGGTCGGGCCGGGTGGAGCTGCACTACGGCTCGCTGGAGTTCCTGGGGCCGCACGTGGAGCTGGTGAGCACGCTGGCGCTCGGGCTCTCCGTCCTCGCGCTGGGCTGGCTGGTGCTGTGGCGGCTGCGGGCGCGGGACTTCTCGGTGAGCACCCCGGCGGACGCGGCGTTCGCGGCGGTGCTGCTGTTCACGACGACGAGCCGGGTGATCAGTCCGCAGTACCTGCTGTGGCTGGTCGGTCTGGCGGCGGTCTGCCTGGTGTTCCGGGGCGGCCGGATGGTGCTGCCCGCCGTGCTGGTGCTGGTGGCGACGGGGATCACCCAGTGGGAGTTCCCGTTCGGCTTCGTGCACGTGGTGTCCAGCGACGCGACCGGGGTGACGCTGATGTTCCTGCGCAACGGGCTGCTGGTCGCGGCGACGCTGACCGCCTGCCGGCGGCTGTGGCGGCAGACGGTGCCCCGGCCCGCGTCCGCGGTGCCCTCGGCGGCCGGCCGGACGGTGGAGCCGGTGGGTTCCTGAGCGGGGCTCAGCCGAGGTGGGCGCGGAGCCAGTCGTGCCAGAGCCCGGTGAACTCCGCCGGGGTGGTGCCGAGCACGTCCCGCAGGGCCTGCTCGACCGCGCCGTCCCGCTCCCGGTGCGCGCCGACGGCCCGGTAGAGGGCGAGCAGTTCCGGCTCGCCCCAGCGGTCGGCGATCATCCGGCAGGCCGCCCAGCCGCCTTCGTACGCCCTGGCCAGGCGCTCCGGATCGCCGGTGAAGCCGAAGTCGGTGTCGGCGGGGAGGGCGGCGGGGAGTTCGCCGCGCCGGACGGCGGCGGCCAGTTCGGGGGCGATGCGGTCGGGGGCACGGTCCTCGGCGCGGTAGGCCGCCCAGTCCGCGAAGCCCTCGGAGAGCCAGGTCGGGGTGGCGGCGGAGGTGCGGGCGCGGGTGGCGACGTGGGTGGTCTCGTGGGTGAGGACGACGCGCTGTCCGAAGGCGTCGAGCGTGTCGTACGCCTGCGGGTTGACGATCACCCGGTCCGCCGGGTTGGTGCCCGGTGCGCCGGTCCTGCCGGAGGTGACGGCGGCGACGCCCCGGTAGTCCGCCGAGGAGCCGAGCAGCGCCGCCAGGTCCGTCGTGCTCCGGGGCACCAGCACCACCACCCGCCCCGCCCAGTGCTCCGGCCACGCGCCGGAGACCGCGGGCACCGCGCGGTCCGTGGTCCGGGCGATCGCGCGCAGCTCCCGGCCGGTGCGGCCGACGCCGAGCACCAGGCTGTGCCCGCCGCGCACCACCCGTACCGCGCCCTGCTCCCAGAGCTGGCGGACGCTGTCGGCGCCGGGCCGGTCGCCGGTGACGTACCAGCGGCCGTCCGCCCGGTCCCGGCGCAGTTCGACGACCCGGTCCGCGGTGACCGGGGCGGGGTCGTAGGCGGTGATCCGGTAGCGCAGCTCGACATCGGCGGTGACCCGGTCGGCGCCCCGCGGGGTCGTCCGGACCAGGTGGTACTCCCAGGTGCTCAGCGGTACGTCGGCGAGGTTGCCGAGCTCGCGGCGCTGGGCGGCGCGCAGGGCGGCGGCCCCGGGGTCGGTGGTGGCGAGGTAGGCGGCCGGGTCGTGGTGGAGCACGGCGGCGGCCCGGCGGTCCAGGGTGGCGCGGACGGCCCGGTCGGCGCCCTTGGCCGGGACGTCGCCGTCGGGGGCCGAGCAGCCGGCGAGGAGCAGCGGCCCGGCGAGCAGCACAGCGACGCCGCCCCACGCCCGCCCCCGCCCGCCCCGTCCACGTCCGTCGTTCACCCGATCGAGGGTACGGGCTGTCCCGCGCTCCCCGGTGGAGCGGCGTGCGGCGTCAGACGCGGGTGACGGAGGAGACCGGCATCATGCCGACCGGGTCGTAGCGCACCGAGGCACCGGGGTACGGGGCGTGGATGACCTGGCCGTGGCCGACGTACATCGCGATGTGGCTGGCGTCCGCGCGGTAGGCGACCAGGTCGCCGGGGCGGGCCTCGGAGAGCGGCACCATGCGGCCCGCGTACCGCTGGGCCTGCGAGGTGCGCGGCAGACCGACCCCGGCCTGGGCGTACGCCCACTGCATCAGCCCGGAGCAGTCGAAGCCGGACGGCCCGTTGGCGCCCCAGACGTACGGGTGGCCCAGGGCCCGGCGGACGGCGATGACGGCGGCGGCCGCACGCGCGGAGCCGGCCGGCAGATCGGCCAGGTCCGGGAGGCCGATGTCCCGGCCGGAGCGGGAGGCCCGCTCGAACTCCGCCCGGTCGGTGCCGGTCAGGGTGGTCAGCAGCCGCTTCGCCTCGGCGAGTTTCCGGGTGACGATCCGTTTGTTGCGGGTGGCCGCCGCCCGTTCGCGCTCCAGCTCGGCCAGGGCGCGGGAGGCTTCCGCACGGGTCTGCGCCAGTCCGCGCCGGGCCTGCTGGAGCTGGTGGAGCCGGGCGGTCTGAAGGTCCGTCACCCGCTCCAGCGCGGCGGCCCGGTCCAGATAGCCGTCCGGGTCGGAGGAGAGCAGCAGGGCCAGCGAGGGGTCGATGCCGCCGGAGCGGTACTGGGCGCTCGCCGCCGCCCCGAGCTCCGTACGCATCCGGTTGACCCGCCCCTGCTCGCGGGCGGCCCGGTCCTGGGCGCGGGCGATCTCGCCGCGCAGCCGCTGGGCGTTCTCACCGGCCCGGTCGTAACTCTGGGTGGCCCGTTCCGCCTCGGTGTACAGCCGGTCCACGCGGGCCTGGGCGCTACGGGGGGCGCCCTGCGGGTCGGCGGAGGCGGCGGAGGCCCCGAGGGCGGCGGCCGCGGTCGCCGCGGCGGCCGTCAGAACGGTGGCCCGGACGGCCGGACCCGGACCGGGCTGTGTGGAACGGCGATGGGACACCACAGGACGCCGCACTCCCTTCCGCTGTACGCAGACGCACGCGGCCCCCTGCCGCCCGGGACGGGCGGACCGACGACCGGGAGCCGCACGGCAGACAGACAGTAGTGGGGTGATCACCCGTCGACCACGGGCCGCGCCGGTCGGGAGCGGGCCGGAAACGACGGCGTCCCGCCGGTGACCTTGCGGTCTCCGGCGGGACGGGGTGTCTGCGCGGGCGCGGGAATTCGCCCGTTCGGGCGTTCTCAGCCGACGCGTACGCCGAACTGGAAGCTGCCGATGGTGTTCATCGACTCGTAGCGGACGACCGTGCCCGGGTACGGGGCGTGCAGGACGGTGTTGTTGCCCGCGTAGAGCGCCACGTGCGAGGTGTTGTTGAAGAACACCAGGTCGCCCGGCTTCAGGGCGCTGCGGCCGATCCGGACGCCGTCGTTGACCTGGGTGTAGGTGACCCGGGAGATCTGGACGTTGGCCTGGGCGTAGGCCCACTGGGTCAGCCCGGAGCAGTCGAAGGTGCTGGGGCCGGTACCACCGCGGCCGTACGGCTTGCCGACCTGGGTGGAGGCGGCCTGGAGGGCGGCGGCGCCCCAGGCGGAGGCGGGGGCCTCGTTGCCGAGCTCGACGCGGGCTCCGGCGTCGCGGCTGGCGCGCTTCTCGTCCTCGCGCATCTTCGTGCGCTCGGCGGCGGTCAGCGAGTTGAGCATCTGCTGGGCCTTGGCCAGCTTGGTCTGGAGCTCCTTCTTCTTGACGCCGAGCGTCTTGCGGACGTCCTCCAGGTCACCGAGCTTGGCCTGGGCCTCCTTGCGCTGCTGCGCGAGGACCCGCTGCTTCTCCTGGATCTTGCCCAGGGCCTCGGTCTGCTTGGCCGTCAGCTGGTCGAGCGCCGACGCCTCGTCGAGGTAGGTGTCCGGGTTGGACGAGAGGAAGAGCTGCACCGAGGGGTCGATGCCGCCGGAGCGGTACTGCGCGGCGGCGAGCGAACCGAGGCCGTTGCGGAGCTTGTTGATCTCCGCCTGGCCGCGGGCCACCTTGTCCTGCAGCGCGCTGACTTCCTTCTCCAGCTTCTGCTGCTTCTCCTTGGCGCCGTAGTACTGCTCGTTGGCCTCGCCGGCGTCGTGGCTGAGCTTCTCGACCTTGGACTTGACCTCGTCCTTGGACGGCTTGGGGTCGGCCTGGGCCGCCTGGGAGGACAGAGCTACGGCAGCGGTGGCGGCCGCGGTGATCACGGTCACACGGGCTCGGCTCGGCTGCTTGGGACGACGGTGGGACGCCACGAAGGCGAGCTCCTTCTTCCTCCAGCCGCCTACCGGGCTGTGGGGGATGCGAATTCCCCGGCTCCGTGCACGTCACGGACTCGGCGGTTCCTTCGCCGTCACCCCGGATGGGTGATCAACCGAGCGAAGGTTCGAAGGCCGACCCTAGTGACCGAGTTGTGATCAGTTCAAATCCTCGCGCCAAAAATCTCGTCACACCGCGCACTTCTTTACCCGTGACGCACGGGGCGTAGCGGTGAATTGACGGTCCGTTCCCCGATTCCGTCCGAGAACCGGCAAGCGGAACGAGTGGGACTAGACACGCGAAAGGCGCTTCAGGAGCAAGACGGACGCGACGGGCCGGGCGCCCGCCTTGGCCACCCCGTCCGCGACCTCGCGGTCGGTGGAGACCACCACGACGGGCCGGCCCGGGGGTTCGGCCCGCGCGAGCTGGCGGATCAGTTCGTCGGCGGTCACCCCGGGCTTGCTGAACAGCACCCGGACCCCGCGCGGCGGCGCCAGCAGCACCGGGGCCGCCAGTTCGGCACCGTCGAAGACACAGGTCACCTCGGCACCGGTCTGCGCGGCGAGCATCGAGAGCCCACCCAGCAGCCTCAACCGCTGCTTCTCCAGGGGGAGTTGGGGATAGCCGGTCTTGGTGACGTTGTAGCCGTCGATGATCAGGTGCGCCTGCGGCAGCGCGAGCAGCTGGTCCAGCAGGGCCGGGTCGGTCTCCGAAAGGGCCCTGGCCGCGATGTCCTTGGGCGACATCCGGCCCGGCTCCACCGCGTCCACCCCGTCGGCCGGGCGCATCGTGGAGGGGGGCAGGGCCAGCTCCCGCCGGAGCCCGCTCGCCGCGTCGAGCACCGTGTCCAGCAGCAGCCGCAGCCGCATGTCCTCGACCGAACGGCCCTCCCGGGCGGCCCGGCGGCCCGCCTCCACGGCCGCCTCCGCCTCCGCGAGCCGCGCCTTGAGCCGACGCGTCTCGCTCTCGGCCGCCGAGACCTGGGCGGCCGCCTCGGACCGTACGGTGTCGGTCTCGGCCCGGCTGCGGCGGAGCGCCGCCTCACCGCGCTTGACCTCGTTGGCGGCGCTGCGCAGCTTGCGCTGGAGGGCGTCGGCCTCCTTGCGGGCCGCGTCCAGTTCGGCGCGGAGCCGCTCCGTCTCGTCCCTCGTGTGGGAACGAGCCCGTTCCAGCTCCTCGCGGAGCCGCTCCAGCTCGCGGCGGCCCTCCTCGTCGGCCCGCTCGGCGTCCGCCCGCTGGACCTCCTCGCCCGCGGCGGCGACCAGCTTCACCCAGCCCGCCGGGCGCAGCACATAGGCGGCCGCGGCCACGTCGACGGGGTCGGCCGCGGCGGGCGGCGCACCGGCCTCCAGCGCGGCGGCCAGCTCCGGCTGCCCGTCCCGGAGCCGCTCACCGATGCGCTGGCGGAACAGCGCGTCGCTCTCCAGCGCGGCCGCCATGGCGTTCCCGGCGAACTTGGCGCGCCGGGTCGGGGTGAAGCGGGCGTACTGGCGCAGCTGGGCCGGGAGTTCGGTGACCGTCAGACCGCCGAACGCGTCCGCCACCAGCGCGACGACCCGCCGCCGCACCCCTTCGGGCAGCGGGCGGTCGAGCACCTCGGCGGCGGCGTCGCCGGCCGGCTCGGCCGCGCCGGCGCCGCTCGCGGGCTGCTCCACCATCCGTCACCCCAAAAAGTCTGTGGGTGCGGCTCCGTCAGGAGTCGGCACCCGGCCTGTCCACCAGTTCGATCTGGTCCACCGCGTTGCACCAACGGCAACGCACCGACTCGATGGTCTCACTGACCACCTCGCGTTCCTCGACGGTGGCCTCACCGGCCAGGTCGAGATGGACGTACTCGACGACCTTCGAGGAGCGCGTCACGTCGAAGCGGGTCAGATTTCCGCAGAGCGTGCAGCGCCAGCGGGTCCCGTCGGTCGGCTGGGGAACCGTCGTCATCGTTGCGTCCTCTTTCGTCGAGCCTCGTGCCGCTTGCTTCAAGGATCTCGCGGTGCGCCGTCGAACTGCGGATGTCCTGCCGTAACCCTACGGCCTCGGTGCGTCCCCCCGACACGGCGAGGCGCTCTGTCCCGTTCCCTCCCTGTACGTCATGATCTGTTCATGATCGATCCGCGAGCCGTGGCGGGCCGGGTGACCGGCGGGGTGCTCCGTACGGTCACCTCCGGCGGACCGCTGGTGACCCATTCCCTGATCGCGGTCTGCGTCCTGGTCTTCGCGCTCAGCCCGCTCTCCGGGCTCCGCGCGGTCCACGGCACCGCCGACGCCGCCCTCGCCGCCCAGGCCGGGTACTTCGAACGCTGGGGCGTGATCCCCAGCGAGCTGTGGGAGGGGTCCGCCCACGCCCTGCTCACCCCGCTCACCGCCCTCTTCGTGCACGGAAGCTGGATCCACCTGCTCGGCAACATCCTCTTCCTGTACGTGTTCGGGGCGATGGCCGAGGAGCGGATGGGCCGGATCGGGTTCGCCGCCTTCTACGTCATCAGCGGCTACCTCGCCCTGATGGCCTACGCCGCCGCGCACGCCACCTCCGACCAGACGCTGGTCGGCGCCTCGGGATCGATCTCGGCGGTGCTCGGGGCCTTCCTCCACCTCTTCCCCCGCGCCCGGGTCACCAGCCTCTTCCCGTTCCTCTTCTTCCTGCCGCTGCGCTTCCCCGCCTGGATCGTGCTGGTCTTCTGGTTCGTCCTCCAGTGGCTGGCGGTGCGGGGCGCGGGGAACGGGGGCCCCGGCGTGGCCTACCTGGCCCATGTGGTGGGGTTCCTCCTGGGCTTCCTCTACGCATGGGGGCGCTTCCGGCGTACGGATAGAGTGAAGGAACCAGCCGCGGCCACCGAGGGAGAAAGCCAGCCGTGATCAGCGCGATCGTGCTCATCAAAACCAGCGTGGACCGGATCCCCGAGATCGCCGAGGCCATCGCCGCGCTGGACAGTGTCAGCGAGGTCTTCTCGGTCACCGGTACGTACGACCTGATCGCCATGGTCCGGGTGGCCCGGCACGACGATCTGGCCGACATCATCCCGGGCCGGATCAGCAAGATCCCCGGGGTCGAGGCCACCGACACGCACGTGGCCTTCCGCACCTACTCGCAGCACGACCTGGAGGCCGCGTTCGCCATCGGCCTGGACTCGTAGCCGCCCTCCCACAACAACACGTCGGCGGGGTACGGACACACGGTCCGCACCCCGCCGAAGCTCTGTTCAGAGCTGTGCCGCACCCCGGTCCGGGACGCAGCGGCCGCCCTCGGTCCGGTACTTCCACTGGGCGCCCTCGCTCACCAGCTCCTTGACCGCGCGGACGAAGCGCTCGATGTGCTCCTCGGGCGTACCGGCGCCGAAGCTCACCCGGATGGCGTTGAGCGACCTCTCGCCCGGCTCGGCCTCGGGCGCGCCGCACTCGCCGACCTGCTCCGGGTCGCTGCCCAGCAGGGTGCGGACCAGCGGGTGGGCGCAGAAGAGGCCGTCGCGGACGCCGATGCCGTACTCGGCGGAGAGCGCGGCGGCGAAGTGCGAGCTGTTCCAGCCCTCCACCACGAAGGAGATCACGCCGACCCGCGGGGCGTCGTCGCCGAACAGCGACAACACCTTGACCTGCGGAACCTCGGCGAGCCCGGCCCGCACGGCGGCCACCAGCGCCTGCTCCCGGACGACCAGGTTCTCGAAGCCCGCCTCGGTGAGCGCCTTGCAGGCGGAGGCGATGGAGTACACGCCGATCACATTGGGGGAACCGGCCTCGTGGCGGGCGGCGGTGGAGTGCCACTCGACGTCCACGCCGCCGTCGGCGCGACGGGCGACCTTGCGCGAGGCGCCGCCGCCCGCCAGGTAGGGCTCGGCCTCCCGGAGCCAGTCGGCCCGGCCGGCGAGGACGCCCGAGCCGAAGGGCGCGTACAGCTTGTGGCCGGAAAAAGCGACCCAGTCGACGTCCAGCTCCGCGATGTCCACCGGGTGGTGCGGGGCGAGCTGGGCGGCGTCCAGCACGATCCGGGCCCCGTGCGCGTGCGCGGCGGCGGCCAGCTCCTTCACCGGCCACAGCTCACCGGTGACGTTGGAGGCGCCGGTGACGCAGACCAGCGCCGGGCCGTAGGGTTCGCGGTCGGCGAGCGCCCGCTCCAGGGACTCGACCGCCTGGGCGGGGGTCCGCGGGGCGTTCAGGTACGTCACCCGGGCGTCGCGCCACGGCAGCAGCGAGGCGTGGTGCTCGGTCTCGTAGACGAAGACCTGGCAGTCGGCCGGGAGGACCGCGGCCAGCAGGTTCAGCGAGTCGGTGGTGGAGCGGGTGAAGACCACCTGGTCGTCGGCGCGGCAGCCGAGGAACTCCGCGACGGTGGCCCGGCTGTTCTCGAAGAGGTCGGTGGAGAGCTGCGAGAGGTACCCGGCCCCGCGGTGGACGCTGCCGTAGTACGGGGCGTACGCGGCGACGTCGTCCCAGACCCGCTGGAGGGCGGGGGCGCTGGCGGCGTAGTCGAGCGCGGCGTACGTGACCTCCCCACCGGTCACCAGCGGAACCCTGACATCCTCGCCCAGAACCGGCAGAGGGGCACAAAGCGACTGGTCGGCGACAGCGGTGAAGACGGACATGGCGAACTCCCGTAAGAGGCAGGCGAAATCCGTGCGCCGGCGGGTACGCGGCAGCGCAGCGGAGAGAAAGGAGAAAGGGGTGCGGAGAAGGGCCGACGGCCCTATCGCATTCGCGTGCTCACAAGAGGCTCCCTAGGGACCAGGACCCCGGGGGTTGGCATGCTCCGATGCCGAGGGGCCCGCGCTTGCCGCAGACCTCGCTGCCTACGGCCTGGTCTTCACCCGGGGCACCCCGCCACGGACGGAGGGTTGCCGGACAGCGGGCCGGGGCCGTAGTCGCTGTCACTCATGACCTGCCTGTATCTTGCCATACGCATGGGGACGCGCAAGGGCGCGGTCCACCATCCGGACCGCGCCCCGTGTCCGCACCCGCCTGCTCAGGCGTTGCTGACGGCCACCCAGCGTTCCAGCACCCGGGCCGCCGCGCCCGAGTCGATGGACTCGGCGGCGCGGGCCATCCCGGCCGCGAGCCGCTCGTTCAGCGTGCCGTCCGCCGGGTCCAGCGCCGTCAGCGCCGCCGCCGAGTTGAGCAGCACGGCGTCGCGCACCGGTCCCCGCTCACCCGCCAGCACCCGCCGGGCCACATCCGCGTTGTACGAGGCGTCCGCCCCGCGCAGCGCCTCCACGGGCACCAGCTCCAGGCCGACGTCGCGCGGGTCGAACGCCTCCTCGCGGACGGCCCCGTCGCGCACCACCCAGACCCGGGAGGTCGCGGTCGTCGTCAGCTCGTCCAGACCGTCGTCGCCGCGGAAGACCAGCGCGGAGTTGCCCCGTTCGGCCAGCACCCCGGCGACGATCGGCGCCATCTTCGGGTCGGCCACCCCGACGGCCTGGGAGCGCACCCGGGCCGGGTTGGTGAGCGGGCCGAGGATGTTGAACGTGGTCGGCGTCCCGAGCTCCTTGCGGGCCCTGGCCACATGGCGCAGGGCGGGGTGGAAGCGCACCGCGAAGCAGAAGGTGATGCCCGCTTCCTCGGCCACCTCGACGACCCGCTCCGCGGAGAGGTCCAGGTTGACGCCGAGCTTCTCCAGCACGTCGGAGGAGCCGGACGCCGAGGAGGAGGCGCGGTTGCCGTGCTTGACGACCTTGGCGCCGGTGCCGGCGATGACGATCGCCGACATGGTGGAGATGTTGACCGTCTTGGCGAGGTCGCCGCCGGTGCCGACGATGTCGACCGTGCGGCCGGGCACCTCGATGGTGCGGGCGTGCTCGTACATCGCCCGGACCAGGCCGGAGACCTCGTCGACGGTCTCGCCCTTGGCCCGCAGCGCCACCGTGAATCCGGCGATCTGCACATCGGTGGCCTCACCGCTCATGATGCGGTCCATCGCCCAGGCGGTGGCGTCGGCGCCGAGGTCCTCGCCACGCAGCAGGGCGTTCAGTACGGCGGGCCAGGAGTGGGCCGCCACGCTGTCGCCGCCGATCGGGGTCACAACGTTCATGGTCCGCTCCAGGGTCCACACTCGGTACAGGGGTCGATCCCACCCTATCGACCGCCGGGCACGGCAAAGAGCCCCGTCCATCGAATGGACGGGGCTCCTGCCGTGGCGATCAGTTCAGGCGATCAGTGGTGACCGTGGCCGCTGGTGATCTCCTTGTACTCCTCGGCGGTGGGCTTGGCGATCTGGTTGTCCTCGCCGTAGAGGCCCTTGCTCAGCCGGGCCCGCAGCTTCTGCAGGACCGAGACCTTGCGCTCGACACCGTTCTCGTCGACCGTCGGGCCGAGTTCGAGCGGCTTGTACTGCTCGTGCGCGGTGAGCGTGTGGAGCTGCTCGGGCTTGAGCGGCTCGTGGATCTCGACGAACTCACCGTGCGGCAGGCGCTTGATGATGCCGGACTCGCGTCCGTGCAGCACCTTCTCCTTGTCGCGGCGCTGGAGGCCGAGGCAGATCCGCCGGGTGGCGACGAACGCGAGGACCGGGCCGACGAAGATGAAGATCCGTACGAACCAGGAGATGGCGTTGATCGACAGGTGGAAGTGCGTGGCCCACAGGTCGTTGCCACCGCCGATGAAGACGATGACGTACTCGGTGATCCAGGCGACGCCGAAGGCGGTCCGGGTCGGGGCGTTGCGCGGGCGGTCCAGGATGTGGTGCTCGCGCTTGTCCCCGGTGATCCAGGACTCGATGAACGGGTAGACCGCGATGATCGCGAGGACCACCCCGAAGGCCATCAGCGGGATGAACACGCCCAGGACCAGCGTGTGGCCCCAGAGGTTGATCTCCCAGCCCGGCATGACACGGATCAGACCCTCGGCGAAGCCCATGTACCAGTCGGGCTGGGCGCCGGTGGACACCTGGTCCGGACGGTACGGGCCGATGTTCCACACCGGGTTGATCGTGGCGATCGCCGCGATGACCGCGATGATGCCGAAGACCAGGAAGAAGAACCCGCCGGCCTTCGCCATGTACACCGGCAGCAGCGGCATGCCGACGACGTTCTTGTTGGTACGGCCGGGACCCGCGAACTGCGTGTGCTTGTGGTAGAAGACCAGGATCAGGTGCGCCACCAGCAGGCCGAGCATGATGCCCGGCAGCAGCAGGATGTGGATCGAGTAGAACCGGGCGACGAAGTCGTGGCCGGGGAACTCTCCGCCGAACAGGAACATCGAGATGTACGTGCCGACGATCGGCATCGACAGGATCGCGCCCTGGGTGAAGCGGATACCCGTACCGGACAGCAGGTCGTCCGGGAGCGAGTAGCCGGTGAAGCCGGTGAACATGCCCAGCACGAACAGCAGGAAGCCGAACAGCCAGTTGATCTCACGCGGCTTGCGGAACGCACCCGTGAAGAAGACGCGCATCATGTGCACGAACATGCCGGCCAGGAAGATCAGCGCGGCCCAGTGGTGGATCTGGCGAACCAGGAGACCACCGCGTACGTCGAAGCTGATGTCCAGGGTCGAGGCGTACGCCTCGGACATCCGGATGCCCTGCATCGGCTCGTACGAGCCGTGGTACACGACCTCGTTCATGCTCGGGTGGAAGAACAGCGTCAGGTACACACCCGTGAGGATGATGATGATGAAGCTGTAGAGGCAGATCTCACCCAGCATGAAGGACCAGTGGTCCGGGAAGATCTTGCGCATGTTGGCCTTGGCCAGGGAGTAGATCCCGAGCCGGCCGTCCGCCCAGTCGGCTACCCGCTCGCCGGCGGGCGCCTTGCGCTTGGTGTCCGTCGCAGTACTCATCCGCGCTCCCAGAATGCAGGACCGACGGGCTCTTCGAAGTCACCGAGCGCTTCGAGGTTGCCCTCGCTGTTCACGCCGATCCGCAGCTGCGGGAGGGCGTGACCGGCCGGACCGAAGATGACGCGGGCGCCGTCGGAGAGGTCGAAGGTGGACTGGTGGCACGGGCAGAGCACGTGGTGCGTCTGCTGCTCGTACAGGCTGATCGGGCAGCCGACGTGGGTGCAGATCTTCGAGAAGGCCACGATGCCCTCGTGGGCCCACTCGCGCTCGCGCTTGTCCTTGATGTTCTCCGGCTGGATCCGGACGATCATCAGGGCGGCCTTGGCGATCTGGTTGTTGAAGTCCTCGGCGCTCTCCTCCAGGCCCTCGGGCATGGCGAAGGTCAGCGAACCGACGGCGACGTCCTCGGGACGCAGCGGCTCCATCGTGTTCATGTTGATGAGCTGCTTGCCCTTGGCCCACAGCGTGCTGCGGAGCTTCTTCTCCGGCAGCGGACCGAGGTCGCGCAGGAGCACCACGCCGGAGAGCGGCACCAGGGCCAGCGCGCCGAACATGGTGTTGCGGATCAGCTTGCGGCGGCCGAACCCGGACTCCTCGGCACCCGCCGCGAAGTCGGCCATGACCTTCGCCTTGACCTCGGGCGACGCCTCGATCGGGTGACGGTCGTCGGCGACCTCCACGTCGGACATCAGCGTGCGCGCCCAGTGGACGGCGCCGGCGCCGATCGCGAAGAGGGCCACGCCCAGCGTCAGACCCAGCGAGAAGTTGAGCGCGCTCACATGGCCGAACGGCCAGATGTACACGATCTTGTCGACCGGGAAGATGACGTACGAGGCGATGAAGCCGACCGTGGCCAGCATCGAGAGCGTGAACAGGAAGGCGACCACGCGCTCGGAGCGCCTGGCGGCCCGCTCGTCGATGTCCTGGATGCGCGGCTTGTGGGCCGGCAGCCCCGGGTCCGCGAACGGGTCGTCCGCGCCCTCTACCGCGCCGTGCGCGGGGACCTGCGCTTCGGGCAGGTTCTCTTCTGGAATCTCTTGGCTACTCATGACTTCTTGGCCTTAGCGGTGTGGGCCGCGACCCAAACGGCAACTGCGATCAGTGCGCCGAGTCCGAAGATCCAGGCGAACAGGCCCTCGCTGACCGGCCCCAGGCCGCCCAGCTTCAGACCACCCGGGTTCTCCGACTGGGCGCTGTTCACGGTCTGGACGTACGCGATGATGTCCCGCTTCTGCTTCTCGGGCATCGTGGTGTCCGGGAAGGACGGCATGTTCTGCGGCCCGGTCTGCATGGCCTCGTAGAGGTGCTTCGGGTCCACGCCCTCGAGGCTGGGCGCGTACTTGCCGTTCGTCAGCGCGCCGCCCTCACCGGTGAGGTTGTGGCACTGCGCGCAGTTGGTACGGAAGAGCTCGCCACCCTTGGCGACGTCCGCGCCGGAGGGGTCGTAGTCCTTCTTGGTCGGCGTGATCGGACCGGCGCCGAGCGACGCGACGTACGCGGCCAGCTGGTCGATCTGAGCCTGGCTGTAGATGACCTTCTTCTTCGGCACCTGGGCGCCGGGCTGCTGCGCCGGCATACGGCCCGTACCGACCTGGAAGTCAACGGCGGCGGAGCCCACGCCGACCAGGCTCGGCCCGTCGGTGGTGCCCTGACCGCCGGTTCCGTGGCAGCTGGCGCAACCGACGGAGTACAGCTTCTTGCCCTCCTCGATGGCGAGGGACTGGGCGGTTTCGTCGGCCTGTGCCTTACTCGCGGGCGCGAAAGCGGCGTACAGCCCCCCAGTGGCCGCCAGCGCGAGGAGTAGTACGACGACCGCCGCCAACGGATGGCGTCGTCGTGCGGAGAGCTTTTTCACGGATTACCCCGGTGTCAGGATCTTCTGCGTCGATGCTGGATGTGGTTCGGGTTCGAGCCCGATTACTTGATCATGTAGATCGTGGCGAACAGGCCGATCCACACGACATCGACGAAGTGCCAGTAATAGGACACGACGATGGCGGAGGTCGCCTGTTCGTGGGTGAACCTCTTGGCTGCGTACGTCCTGCCCAGAACGAGCAGGAAGGCGATGAGGCCGCCTGTCACGTGCAGACCGTGGAAGCCGGTGGTCAGGTAGAACACCGAGCCGTACGGGTCGGAGGACAGCGAGAGGCCGTCCTTCTTCACCAGCTCGGTGTACTCGAAGACCTGGCCTCCGATGAAGATCGCACCCATCACGAAAGTGATCACGAACCAGGTACGGAGCTTCTTCACGTCGCCCCGCTCCGCGGCGAAGACGCCGAGCTGGCAGGTGAGTGAGGAGAGCACCAGGATCGTGGTGTTCGTCGCGGAGAACGGGAAGTTCAGGGCCGAAGCCATTTCCTTCCAGTGCTCCGGTCCCGTCACCGATCGCAGGGTGAAGTACATCGCGAAGAGGGCCGCGAAGAACATCAGCTCGGAACTCAACCAGATGATGGTTCCGACGCTGGTGAGGTTCGGTCGATTGACCGACGGGTGCGCGTGCCCGGTTTCTACTGTCGTTGCTGTCGCCACGACCGACATTATGTCGGTCGCTTATCCCGCCCTCACCCCGGGGGGTGCCGTTCGGTGTGTCAGGTGGGTGTGTCCGCCCCGAACGGCCCAGGGAACAGCTCTCCGAAGCGGTGCTGACGGGGCGTCCGGCGGAGTACGATCCGCGCATCGGTTCATGCCCGGAAAGCCCCGAAGACACGGATGTCACGGAGGAACAATGCAGCCGACCGCCACGGTCCTGGTCTACAGCGACGACGCCAACACCCGTGAGCAGGTGAGGCTGGCGGCCGGGCACCGGCCCGCCGCCGACGTGCCACCGGTGGAGTTCCTGGAGTGCGCGACGCTGCCCGCGGTCCTGGAGGCGCTGGACGCGGGCGGCGTCGACGTCTGCGTACTGGACGGCGAGACGGCGCCCGTGGGCGGCATGGGCGTCTGCCGGCAGATCAAGGACGAGATCTTCCGGTGCCCGCCGGTCCTCCTGCTGATGGGGCGCCCCCAGGACGCCTGGCTGGCCACCTGGAGCCGTGCGGACGCCGCGGTGACGCTGCCGGTCGAGCCGGTCGAGTTCGCCGAGGCCCTGGCCGCCCTGCTGCGCGACGGGGACCGCGTCAGCGCCTGATCCCGCACCGGCTCCCTCCGAAGGGCAGCGCACCCCCGCCCCGGTCGTCCCAGAGCCTGTCGGGTGACCTTCGATCGCCCGGTCAGAGGTCACCCGACAGGCTCTCAGACCTCGGGGCGCAGTCGTGCCGCCTGGACCGTCCCCGTACGGTCCGGCGCGGTGCTGTTCTGCAGGGCGCTGCCCTTCAGCCATTGGGCCCAGGAGAGGTTCCAGTCGCCGAAGCCGTTGTCGAACGGCGTCATCGTCTCGCCCTGGCTGCCCACCACCGTGACGAGGTCCCCGGGGCGCACGGTGTTGTAGAACCACTCGGCCTGGCCGGTGCTCATGCCCGTGCAGCCGTGGCTGACGTTCGCGGACCCCTGCGAGCCGGTGGACCAGGGGGCGGCGTGCACGTACTCGCCGCTCCAGGTCACCCGGGTCGCGTAGTAGACCGGCAGGTCGTACGAGTCCGAGGAGCCCTGGGCGATGCCGATGGTCTCCCCGCGCATACGTACGTAGTACTCCTTCTCCAGCACGACCTTGACACCGTTTCGGGTGGCGAAGCCGGGCTTGCCGGTGGTGACCGGAATGGTGTTGATCACTTTTCCGTCGCGTTTGACCGTCATGGTGTGCGCCACGGCGTCGGTGAGGGCCTCGACGCGGGCGCCCGTGGTGAGCCTGAGGGCCTTCGTGGGGGCGCCGTAGAGGGTGTCGGTGAGCTTGACGCCCGCCAGGGCGCTGCTGACCTCGATGGAGGCCCTGGCGGGCCAGTACTCCCGGGGGCGGTAGTGCAGCGTCTGGTCGTCGACCCAGTACCAGGAGCCGGTCACGGCGGGGGTCGAGCGGACCCGCAGGCCTCGCTCCACGCGGGCCCTGGACGCCTTGTCGGCGACGGGGGCGCTGAGTTGTGCGGTGAGGGGCTGTCCGACGCCGTAGGTGCCCTTCTGCGGGCCGAAGGAGACCTCCAGCAGCTCTTTGGCCGTGGTGGTTCCGAACGAGAGCGTACGGGCGCCCGGGGCGCCGTCCTCGTCCTCCGTGCTGACCCGGACGGTGTACTTGACTCCGGCGGCGAGCGGCATCGTGGAGTGCCAGCGCCGGCCGTCGGCGTCGAGTTCGCCCGCCAGGTGGCGGCCGGTGGTGTCGACGGCCGACACGTCCGTGATCCGGCCGTCGTCGCCCTTGACGGTGACCTCCAGCGGCCGGCCGGGGACGACCTTCGCGTCGCCGTCGCGCGCGGTGGAGGAGATCTCGTCCACGGCGTCGTACGGCTTCTCCGCGAGCGGGTGGTCCCCGGAGGCTCCGCAGGCGGTCGCGGCCGCGACCAGGGTCATGGCCAGCAGGGTGCAGCCCACTGCGGGGCGGATGCGGGACGTGCGGTTCATGGGGCCACGTTAAGAAGACCGGACCCGATCGGCGCGTTCTGTACGTACGAACGGGGGCCCGCGCCTCTCCGGGTGGAGAGGTGCGGGCCCCCGTCAGGTGGAGCGGTGACGCGAGGTCACTGGGTGCGGTTCTCACCGCGGTAGTACTCGAAGACCCAGCCGAAGAGGCCGATCAGGATGATCGGGGTCGAGAAGTACAGCAGCCACCAGCCGAAGATGACGCCCATGAAGGCCATGGCGCCGCCGATCGCCAGGGAGAGCGGCTGCCAGCTGTGCGGGGAGAAGAACCCCACCTCGCCGGCCTCGTCCGCGACGTCGGCCTCCTTGTTGTCCTGCGCCATGGCGTCGACCCGCCGGGCCGTGAAGGCCAGGTAGAAGCCGATCATGAGGCTCAGGCCGAAGGCCAGGGCGAGGGCGGTGGTACCGGCCGGCTCCTTCGACCACACGCCGTACGTGACGGCGATGGCCAGGATGAAGACGCTCAGCCACAGGAACATCTTGCCCTGGATCTTCACTTGCCGGCCTCCTTGCCACCAGCGAGGGCCTTGTCGTCAGCGTGGTGCTCGAGCTGTTCGAGGGCCGCGATCTCCGGGTGGTGCAGGTCGAACGCCGGGGATTCGGAGCGGATCCGCGGCAGGGTGAGGAAGTTGTGCCGCGGCGGCGGGCAGGAGGTCGCCCACTCCAGCGAACGGCCGTAGCCCCACGGGTCGTCGACCTCGATCTTCTTGCCGTACTTGGCGGTCTTCCAGACGTTGTAGAAGAACGGCAGCATCGACAGACCGAGCAGGAACGAGGAGATCGTCGAGATCGTGTTCAGCGCGGTGAAGCCGTCCGCGGCGAGGTAGTCCGCGTAACGACGCGGCATGCCCTCGGCACCCAGCCAGTGCTGCACCAGGAACGTGCCGTGGAAGCCCACGAACAGCGTCCAGAACGTGATCTTGCCGAGCCGCTCGTCGAGCATCTTGCCGGTGAACTTCGGCCACCAGAAGTGGAAGCCGGAGAACATCGCGAACACCACGGTGCCGAAGATGACGTAGTGGAAGTGCGCGACCACGAAGTACGAGTCCGAGACGTGGAAGTCCATCGGCGGCGAGGCCAGGATGACGCCGGTCAGACCACCGAAGGTGAAGGTGATCAGGAAGCCGACGGCCCAGAGCATCGGCGTCTCGAAGGACAACGATCCCTTCCACATCGTGCCGATCCAGTTGAAGAACTTCACACCGGTCGGTACCGCGATGAGGAATGTCATGAACGAGAAGAACGGCAGGAGCACACCGCCCGTGACGTACATGTGGTGGGCCCACACGGTCACGGAAAGACCGGCGATGGCAATCGTCGCGGCGACCAGACCGATGTAACCGAACATCGGCTTCCGGCTGAATACCGGAATGACCTCGGAAATGATTCCGAAGAATGGCAGCGCGATGATGTACACCTCTGGATGGCCGAAGAACCAGAAGAGGTGCTGCCAGAGCAGTGCGCCACCGTTCGACGCGTCGAAAATATGGGCGCCGAATTTACGGTCGGCCTCCAGCGCGAAGAGCGCGGCGGCGAGAACCGGGAAGGCCAGCAGGACCAGCACACCGGTCAGCAGGACGTTCCAGACGAAGATCGGCATGCGGAACATCGTCATGCCGGGAGCGCGCATGCAGATGATCGTGGTGATGAAGTTGACCGAACCGAGGATCGTGCCGAAGCCGGAGAAGGCCAGACCCATGATCCACATGTCGGCGCCGACACCCGGCGACCGGACCGCGTCCGACAGCGGGGAGTAGGCGAACCAGCCGAAGTCGGCCGCACCCTGCGGGGTGAGGAAGCCGGCCACCGCGATCAGCGAGCCGAAGAGGTACAGCCAGTACGCGAACATGTTCAGCCGCGGGAACGCCACGTCGGGCGCACCGATCTGGAGCGGCATGATCCAGTTCGCGAATCCGGCGAACAGCGGCGTCGCGAACATCAGCAGCATGATCGTGCCGTGCATCGTGAACGCCTGGTTGAACTGCTCGTTCGACATGATCTGCGTGCCGGGACGGGCCAGCTCGGCGCGCATGAAGAGCGCCATCAGACCGCCGATGCAGAAGAACGCGAACGACGTGACCAGGTACATCGTGCCGATCGTCTTGTGGTCAGTGGTGGTCAGCCACTTGACGACGACGTTTCCCGGCTGCTTTCGCCGGACCGGCAGCTCGTCCTCGTACGAGTCGTCTGCTGCCGCGGCACCCTGAGGTTCGTTGAGGATGCTCACAGTTTGTTCGTCTCCGCATTCCTGGCCGGGTCAGTCTGCTCGATGCCGGCCGGCACGTAGCCCGTCTGGCCCTTCTTGGCCAGCTCCTCCAGGTGCGCCTGGTAGCGCTCCGGGGAGACCACCTTGACGTTGAAGAGCATCCGGGAGTGGTCGACGCCGCAGAGCTCGGCGCACTTGCCCATGAAGGTGCCCTCCTGGTTGGGGGTCACCTCGAAGGCGTTGGTGTGGCCCGGAATGACGTCCTGCTTCATGAGGAACGGCACCACCCAGAAGGAGTGGATGACGTCACGCGAAGTCAGGACGAAACGGACCTTCTCACCCTTCGGCAGCCACAGGGTCGGCCCCGGGTTGCCGTTCTGCGGGTTCCGCGTTCCCGGAACACCGAAGTCGTAGACGCCCTCGGCATTCTTCGGGAAGTCCTTGCGGAACCGGTCGGGGATGGCGTCGAGCTCCTTGGGGATCTCGTTGCCCGTGGCGGTCGAGCCGTCCACGTTCTCGATGTAGTTGAAGCCCCAGCTCCACTGGTAGCCGACCACGTTGATGGTGTGGGCCGGCTTGTCGGAGAGCGAGAGGAGCTTCGTCTCGTCGCGCGCGGTGAAGTAGAACAACACCGAGACGATGATCAGAGGGACCACGGTGTACAGCGCCTCGATGGGCATGTTGTACCGGGTCTGCGGAGGAACCTCGACCTTGGTGCGGCTGCGCCGGTGGAAGATGACGCTCCACAGGATCAGACCCCATACCAGCACGCCCGTGGCGAGCGCTGCCGCCCACGAGCCCTGCCAGAGAGAGAGGATCCGTGGTGCCTCTTCCGTAACCGGAGTCGGCATTCCAAGGCGGGGGAAGTCCTTGTATGTGCAACCGGTGGCGGTTACAAGGATCAGGCCCGCAGTCAGCACCTGCGGCAGCTTCCGCCGCATCGGGCGCCGCGACGAGCGGTCGGAGCCGTTGGGACTCACGTAGCGCCTTCCCGAGAGTCTCGCCCACGCGGTCGGCGCGGCCGTCTTTCCGGTCGGTCGCCGCCCTGACGCGGACAGGGGTTTGGATGTTTATGCGGACCAAACCCTACTGGACGCTATTTGGGGTCGCGCGGGGAGGGTGCCCAACGCGCCGTCCGACTCCCCGAAGGGGTGGAATACGGCCCTCCGAACGTCTTCTGACGCCCCCTCTCCCGGCCCGGCCCCCGCCTCGTCCCCCGGCGCGGGCTAGCGTGGCCGGATGCCCTACTTCGACGCCGCCTCCGCCGCTCCCCTGCATCCCGTCGCACGTCAGGCGCTGCTTGCCGCGCTGGACGAGGGCTGGGCCGATCCGGCCAGGCTCTACCGCGAGGGGCGGCGGGCCCGGCTCCTGCTGGACGCCGCCCGGGAAGCCGCCGCGGAGGTGGTCGGCTGCCGGCCGGACGAGCTCACATTCACTCCTTCGGGGACCGCCGCGGTCCATTCGGGGATGTCCGGAGCCCTTGAGGGGCGCCGGCGTGTCGGCCGCCATCTGGTCGTCTCCTCGGTCGAACACTCGTCGGTGCTCCATTCGGCCGCCGCCCACGAGGCACGGGGCGGGTCGGTCTCCGAAGTGCCGGTGGACCGTACGGGGGCGGTGGCTGCGGCGGCCTTCGCGGGCGCGCTGCGCGAGGACACCGCACTGGCCTGCCTCCAGTCCGCCAACCACGAGGTCGGCACCGAGCAGCCGGTGGCCGCCGTCGCGGAGGAGTGCCGGGCGGCGGGGGTGCCGCTGCTGGTGGACGCGGCGCAGTCGCTGGGCCGGGGGCCGGTGCCGGAGGGCTGGTCGCTGCTGACCGGGAGCGCCCACAAGTGGGGCGGGCCGTCGGGCGTGGGGCTGCTCGCGGTGCGCAAGGGGGTGAGGTTCGCCGTTCCGGGGCCCGCCGACGAGCGGGAGGCGGGGCGGTCGGCCGGGTTCGAGAACCTTCCGGCGATCGTGGCGGCGGCGGCGTCGCTGCGGGCCGTCCGGGCCGAGGCCGGCGCCGAGACCGCGCGGCTGCGGGCGCTGGTGGACCGGATCCGGGCCGTGGTGGCGGAGTCGGTGCCCGACGTGGAGGTGGTCGGCGACCCGGTGCGGCGGCTGCCGCACCTGGTGACCTTCTCCTGTCTCTATGTCGACGGGGAGACCCTGCTCCATGAGCTGGACCGGGCCGGTTTCTCCGTGTCGTCCGGCTCGTCCTGCACCAGCAGCACCCTGACGCCGAGCCATGTGCTCCGGGCCATGGGGGTGCTGTCGGAGGGGAACGTACGGGTGTCGCTGCCGGACGGCACGGCGGAGGCGGACGTGGACCGCTTCCTGGAGGTGCTGCCCGGGGTGGTGGCGGAGGTGCGTCGGCGGCTGGGCGCGGCCGCCCCGGCCGCGGTCCCCGCTCCGGCCGACGCCCTGGTGGTCGACGCGCTGGGCAGGCGGTGCCCCGTCCCGGTGATCGAGCTGGCGAAGGCGATCGGGCGGGTCCCGGTGGGCGGGACGGTCACGGTGCTCGCCGACGACGAGGCGGCGCGGCTGGACATCCCCGCCTGGTGCGGGATGCGTGAGCAGGAGTACGTGGGCGAGGAGCCGGCGGACCGCGGTTCGGCCTATGTGGTCCGCCGGCTCTTCTGACCCGGTGTTCCGCCCTACGCGAGGTGCGCGCGGACCTCGGCGGCGGCGTCGTGGCCGTACGCCTTGGTGAAGCGGTCCATGAAGTGGGCGCGGTGCAGGGTGTACTCCTGGGTGCCGACGGTCTCGATCACCAGGGTGGCCAGCATGCAGCCGACCTGGGCGGCGCGCTCCAGGCCGACGCCCCAGGCGAGGCCGGAGAGGAAGCCGGCCCGGAAGGCGTCGCCGACGCCGGTCGGGTCGGCCTTGACCGTCTCCTCCGGGCAGCCGACCTCGATCGGCTCCTGGCCGGCCCGCTCGATGCGGACGCCGCGGGCGCCGAGGGTGGTGACCCGGTGGCCCACCTTGCCGAGGATCTCCTCGTCGCTCCAGCCGGTCTTGGACTCGATGAGCCCCTTCTCGTACTCGTTGGAGAAGAGGTACGTGGCGCCCTCCAGGAGGATCCGGATCTCGTCGCCGTCCATCCGGGCGATCTGCTGAGAGAAGTCCGCGGCGAACGGGATGCCCCGGGTGCGGCACTCCTCGGTGTGGCGGAGCATCGCCTCGGGGTCGTCGGCGCCGATCGAGACCAGGTCGAGGCCGCCGACGCGGTCGGCGACGGCCTTCAGCTCGATGAGCCGGGCCTCGCTCATCGCCCCCGCGTAGAAGGAGCCGATCTGGTTGTGGTCGGCGTCCGTGGTGCAGACGAAGCGCGCGGTGTGCAGGACCTCGGAGATCCGCACCGATCCGGTGTCGACCCCGTGGCGGTCGAGCCAGGCGCGGTACTCGTCGAAGTCGGAGCCCGCGGCGCCGGCCAGGATCGGTTCCGTGCCCAGCAGGCCCATGCCGAAGCAGATGTTGGCGGCGACACCGCCCCGGCGGACTTCGAGGTTGTCGACCAGGAAGGAGAGCGAGACCGTGTGCAGCTGGTCCGCGACCAGCTGGTCGGCGAAGCGGCCGGGGAAGGTCATGAGGTGGTCGGAGGCGATGGAACCGGTGACTGCGATGCGCACGGGGAAACTGCTCCTGCGGGGGTAGGGGGGAACGGTCGCGTGTTCCCTGGGCGGCGTGACAGTTCACGCTACCCGTTCGCCGGACCGGCCCTGAAGAGGCGGAAACTACCCGATAGTAGGGCTTTCCTGCTGTGACCCGTGGTGCTTACGGTGCCGACATGTCGAACCACATCGCCCTGCGCGAGTCCGAGATGAGCCTGGCCGAGCTGCGCGGGGACTGCGCGCGGATGGCCCCGCACTGGACGGCCCACCCGAAGTCCGCCCCCGCCCCGGTCGCCCCGTCCCGCATCCACGGGGTCACCGTTCCGGCCGCGTCCGCCCGGCTGATCGACGCGATGGAGGACTACGCCGGCTGAGCCCCTCTACCCCGCCCGTCGAGGGCCCCGCCGCACCGCCGTGGAACCGTCCGCGCCGCTGCCCCGTCCCACTGTCGTCCCCGGACACCTCGGGGGCCGACCCACGGGCCGGGCGACGGCGCGTGACGGTCGTCGTACGTCAGGTGAAGGAGCGGATCCGGTGAGCACCGAGCGACCCGACAACGATGTGACCGGCCCCCGGCGGCGTTCGCCGCTCGCCGTGGCCTCGGTGGCGGCGGCCGTCCTGCTGGCCGGAGGCGGTGGGGCGTACTGGGCCGCGACGGCGGCCGACAACGGCGGCGCCGGATCCGGCAGCGGAGCGGACGCGGGCGGGCGGGCCGACCCACCCCCGCTGGCCCTGGACGGGCCGGCCCGTACCGGCTCCGACACACCGCCCGAGGGCGCCTCGCGCGGCATCGCGCCCGGCGAGCCCGACCCGAGCGGCGGCCGGACGCTCTACCGCGCCTCCGGTGAGCTGCCCGAAGGCCCGCGCACGGCCGCCGTGCGCCGGGCGGCGGGGACGGTCTCGGCCGCCGAGGTGGCCCGGCTGGCGAAGGCCCTGGGCCTGGCGGGCGCTCCGCAGGAGGAGGCCACGTACTGGAAGGTGGGGTCCGAGGGCGACGGGACGGGTCCGGTCCTCCGGGTGGAGAAGCGGGCCCCGGGCACCTGGAGCTTCGCCCGTTACGGCTCGGGCGGCACGGACAACTGCAAGAAGGGCGCGACCTGTTCGGGCGGGCGGCAGTCCCCGGACGGCGGCGCCTCCCCGGTGAGCGCGAGCGCCGCACGGGCCGCCGCGGCCCCCGTCCTGAAGGCGACCGGGCAGGACGGCGCCGCCCTGGACACCCGCCAGCTCATGGGGTCCGTACGCGTGGTGAACGCCGACCCGACCGTCGACGGCCTGCCCACCTACGGCTGGTCGACCGGCATCCAGGTGGGCCCGGACGGCCACGTGGTGGGCGGCAGCGGGCACGTGAAGGGCCTGGAGAAGGGCGACAGCTATCCGGTGATCGGCGCGGACGAGGCGCTGGCGGAGCTGAACGGCCCGGAGCCCCGCAGGAGCGCGGGCGGCTGCGCCGACCCCGTACCGACGGGTGACGGCAAGGCGCACTGCGGGGCGCTGACCGGGGCGGAGCCGTCGAAGGCGGCGGCCATGACGGTGGAGAAGGCGGTGTTCGGCCTGTCGGCGCAGTACGTGGCGGGCCGGCAGATGCTCGTGCCGTCCTGGCTCTTCTCGGTGCGCCCGGCCGCGGGTGGGGCGGGCAGCACGGTGGCGCAGGTCGCGGTGCAGCCCTCGTACCTGGCGAGGAACGCGCCCTCGACGGGGTCGGCGGTGCCCACTCCCCCGGGCAACGCGGCGAAGGGGCAGCGGCAGTCGCTGTCGTACCGGGCCGAGGGGCGGGAGCTGTCGGTGACGTTCTGGGGCGGGGTGTGCAGTACGTACACCGCGAGCGCGACCGAGACCGCGGACACCGTGGCGGTGGAGATCGCGGAGTCCGCGCAGCCGGGGAAGCAGGCCTGCGTCATGGTCGCCAAGGAGCTGACCCGGACGGTGACGCTCAAGGCCCCGCTGGGTGACCGGAAGGTCGTCGACGCCGTCTCGGGCGGCGAGGTGCCCCGGGGCTGAACGGGCGAAGCAACGACGACGGCGGCGGTTCCCGGGTCCCGGGAACCGCCGCCGTCGTCGTTGCCGCTTCGATCGCTCCGGCCGGCCGGTGGCTCAGCTGAAGGAGTCGCCGCAGGCGCAGGAGCCGGTGGCGTTGGGGTTGTCGATCGTGAAGCCCTGCTTCTCGATGGTGTCGACGAAGTCGATGGAGGCGCCGCCCAGGTAGGGGGCGCTCATCCGGTCGGTGACGACCTTGACGCCGTCGAAGTCCTTCACCACGTCACCGTCGAGCGAGCGCTCGTCGAAGAAGAGCTGGTAGCGCAGGCCGGAGCAGCCGCCGGGCTGGACTGCGACGCGCAGCGCCAGGTCGTCGCGGCCTTCCTGCTCCAGCAGGCTCTTGACCTTGGCTGCGGCGGCGTCGGACAGGAGGATGCCGTCGCTCACGGTGGTGGTCTCGTCCGATACGGACATCTGCTTCTCTCCCGGGTTGTGTGGAGACTGCTTGCCGACGTTGCAACCGTCGGCACCGCGGATTCATTCCGGGCCGAGCGCTTGCCTGCCCTTTCATGCTCGCACACCGGCCCGCCGAGGGGATGCGTCACATCGACGCTATGAACATCGTCAAAGTGACGTGAAACGGATATGATAGATAGCGTCAATTAGACGAAAAGCATGCGGAGCTCCACGGCGCCGCAGAAGCCCTCAGCAAGACCCAGCGGATTTTCAGCAGAGAAGAAAGGGTGCGTGACGTGACCACGGCCCACCCCGTCCAGGATCTCGACGTCCAGCCGACGCCCCTCGCCCTGCTCCTGCTCGGCCGGGAGGCCGACCCCAGGAGCGAGCGCGGCGTCGAGTGCCCCGGCGACCTGCCCTCCCCGTCCGACCCGGACCTGGTGGAGCGCGCCCGCGCGGCCAAGGAGAAGCTCGGGGACAAGGTCTTCGTCCTGGGCCACCACTACCAGCGTGACGAGGTCATCCAGTTCGCCGACGTCACCGGTGACTCGTTCAAGCTCGCCCGGGACGCCGCGGCGCGGCCGGAGGCCGAGTACATCGTCTTCTGCGGTGTCCACTTCATGGCGGAGTCGGCGGACATCCTGACCACCGACGCCCAGAAGGTCGTGCTCCCCGACCTTGCGGCGGGCTGCTCGATGGCCGACATGGCCACCGCCGAGCAGGTCGCCGAGTGCTGGGACGTGCTGGCCGACGCCGGGATCGCCGAGCAGGTCGTGCCGGTCGCGTACATGAACTCCTCCGCCGACATCAAGTCCTTCACCGGGCGGCACGGCGGCACGATCTGCACCTCCTCCAACGCCAAGCGGGCGCTGGAGTGGGCCTTCGAGCAGAAGGAGCCCTCGGAGGCCAAGGTCCTCTTCCTGCCCGACCAGCACCTGGGCCGGAACACCGCCGTCCGCGACATGGGCATGTCGCTGGAGGACTGCGTCGTCTACAACCCGCACAAGCCGGGCGGCGGCCTGACCGCCGAGGAACTGCGCGGCGCGAAGATGATCCTCTGGCGCGGGCACTGCTCGGTGCACGGCCGGTTCTCGGTGCAGTCGGTCGACGACGTGCGCGAGCGGATACCGGGCGTCAACGTGCTGGTGCACCCCGAGTGCAAGCACGAGGTCGTGGCGGCGGCGGACTACGTCGGCTCGACGGAGTACATCATCAAGGCCCTGGAGGCGGCCCCGGCCGGCTCGAAGTGGGCGATCGGCACCGAGCTGAACCTGGTCCGCCGGCTGGCGAACCGTTTCGCCGCCGAGGACAAGGAGATCGTCTTCCTCGACCGGACGGTCTGCTTCTGCTCGACGATGAACCGGATCGACCTGCCGCACCTGGTGTGGACGCTGGAGTCGCTGGCGGAGGGCACCCTCGTCAACCGGATCGAGGTCGACCCCGAGACGGAGAAGTACGCCAAGCTCGCGCTGGAGCGGATGCTGGCGCTGCCGTAGCGCACCGGGCCCCGGCGGGCGGGGCGGGCCGCTCCCGCCCGCCCGCCGGGGCCGGGGCTCCCGCCCCCCGTATGCCGGCAAAGCGGCCCGTACCCCGACGTCATTCGGGAGTGGCACATTCGAGGAATCTCCTGCCGGGCCGGACCATCCCCTTGCACAATCGCCCCATGGAAAGTCCCTACGCCGGAGATCATGAGAAGGCCCTCGCCACCGCGCGGGAGGCGGTCCTCGTCCAACGCGAACTCGCCGCACAGCGACCGGATGTGCTCCGACCCGAACTGGCCGCCGCCCTCGGCACCCTGTCGGACCGGCTCGCCGACGCGGGCGACCCGGAGGGCGCGCTCGCCCCGGCGCAGGAGTGTGCCCGGCTGTACGCCAGACTCGCCGTGGGTGATCCCGAAGCGTTCAAGGCCGTCCTCGCGCTGTCCCTGGACACCCTGGCCAACCGGACGGCGGCCACGGGGGACGGGGACACCGCCGCGCAGTTCGCGGGCGAAGCCGTGCGGCTCCAGCGGGAGTTGGCCGCGGACCGCCGGAGCGCGACGCTGCTCCCCCTGGGCCGGTTCCTCCGCAACTCGGCCTCGCATCACGCCTCTTCCAGCGGATCCGCCGCCGCGCTGCCCCTCATCGAGGAGGCGGTCGGCATCTTCCAGCGGATCGTGTCGGAGGACCCGGACCCGGACCCGCTCCGCCCCGAACTGGCCGCCGCGCTGAACGTCCTCGGGACGCATCGCGCGCACGTCGGCGACGCCTCGGGAGCGCTCGACGCCACGCGACGGGCCCTCGCCGTCCACCGCGATCTCGCCGCCGGCCGACCGGACGCCTTCCGCCCCGAACTGGCCGGCACCCTCAGCAACCTCGCCGGCCGCCTCAACGACAGCGGCGCCCCCGGGGCGGGACGGCAGGCGGCGGAGGAGGCCGTCGCCCTCCACCGCGAGCTGGCCGCGCGGAACCCCGCCGCGTACCGCCCCGCCCTCGCCACCTCGCTCGACGCGCTCGCACGGAGCCTCGCCGGCTCCGGGGACCCGAAGGAGGCGCTGGCACCGGCTGAGGAGGCCGTCCGGATCCTGCGCGAACTCTCCGCCGGACAGGACGGGGTCGTCCCACCGGAACTGGCCCGGGCCCTCCTCGGTCTCAGCGGCCACCGGGGGCTGGCCCACGACGACGAGGGCGCCGTGGGCGCGGCGCGGGAGGCGCTCGCCGCCTACCGCTCGCTGGCGCTGAGGCTCCCCGACGCCTTCGGGGACTCCCTGGTCGCCGCGGTCACCGCCCTGTCCGGGGCGCTCGTCCGTACCGACGACCACGCGTCGGCGGTCCGGGAGTTCGACGGGACGGTGGCGGAGTTCGCCCCCGTCCACCCCGCCGTCGCCCGGCGTCTCCGCGTGGAGCGGAGCATCTTCCTGCTGAACCTCCCCGGCCCCCGGGCCGCCACCGGAATGCGCGAACTCGCGGCCTTCCTCGGCAGCGACGACGCATCGGACCCCGTGACCGTACGGGCCCGGCGGGCGCTCCGTGCGCACGGCGACATCGAGGCCGTGAGCACGGCGTGGAAGGAGGAGACCTTCGCTCCCGTTCCCGCCTGGCTCACCCTGTCGCCAAAGATGCTGGAGGTCGTCGGTTCCTGGATGTTCGCGCCCGACTGGCCCCATTCACGCGACATCTGGTCCCGGAACGCCGAGGTGCTCGGCGGCGAGGAGGCGGCGACGGCCCTGGAGGAGCTGGCCTGCCTGGACCTTCGCACCGCCCACCGGCATGCCGTGCTCCGCGAGGCCGTCCTCGTGTACGGCGTGACCGCGGCGTACGACCCGCTGATCCTCGCCGAACAGCTGGCGGTGTGGATGGACTGTGCCGACTGGGCGGAGTCGCGGGCCTTCCTGGAGGAGAACCCCCGCCTCCTCCAGGCCCACCCGCCCGAGACCACCTCTCTCGCCCACGTCGCGGTCCTCGCCGTGGCCCGCGACGAGGGGCTGGACGCCGCGTACCGCCTGGTCGAGGACCGTGCCGCCCTGCAGGCGTACGTGGAGCGGGCGTTGGCGGCCGGGGACGGCAACGCCCTGATGCACGCGGCGGCCGTCGAGGGGCAGGTCTTCGACGACAAGCTGTCCTCCCTCACCCACGCGCAGGCCGGGATGGTGCTCTCCGGGGTCACCGAAGGCATCGAGCCGAGCGATCTGGCCGTGCTCCTCCCCCGCGCCCCCGAGGAGATCCGCGTCCGGCTGCTGGAGGAGATCCAGGACCTCGGCGTCCGGTACGCCCAGCCGCACGGGGAATCGTGGCTCCGGATCGCCGAGGTCCTCACCGGCTCCGCGGCCGCATGACCGAGCCCGGCCGGGCCCGGCCGGGCTCGGCCCCGGCCCCGGCACGACCGGTCGGCTCCGTCGCCCCGCTCAGGCGGTGAGGGCGCCGCGCAGCACGAACGGCCTGTCCCCGCTTGCGCGTGGGACAGGCCGTTCGGCTTTCTCAAGGGTCCTTCGGTGGGACCCCGGGAAGGACCGCTACACGCCCGAGGGCTCCGCTTCGCGGATCTCCTCGGCCGGGGCGGCGGGCGGGCCCGCCTTCTTCTCCCGCTTGGCCGCCTTCTTCCTCGCGCGGCGTTCCTTGCGGAGCTCGACCATCGCGTAGAGCGTCGGGACCAGGAGCAGGGTCAGCAGCGTCGACGTGATGAGTCCGCCGATCACGACCACCGCGAGCGGCTGCGATATGAAGCCGCCCTCGCCGGTGACCCCGAGGGCCATCGGGAGCAGGGCGAAGACCGTGGCGAGCGCGGTCATCAGGATCGGGCGGAGGCGGTGGCGGCCGCCCTCGACGACGGCTTCGACGACGCCCATGCCCTGGGCGCGGTACTGGTTGATCAGGTCGATCAGCACGATCGCGTTGGTCACCACGATGCCGATCAGCATCAGCATGCCGATCATCGCCGGGATGCCCATCGGGGTGCCGGTGGCGACCAGCAGGCCGATCGCGCCGGTGGCCGCGAACGGGATGGAGACCAGCAGGATCAGCGGCTGGATCAGCGACTTGAAGGTGGCCACGAGCAGCATGAAGACGATCGCGATCGCCGCCAGCATGGCGAGGCCGAGCTTCAGGAAGGCGTCGTTCTGGTCCTCCGAGACGCCGCCGATGGTGACGGTGGCACCGTCCGGGAGCTTCAGCGAGTCGATCCTCTTCTGGAGGTCCATGCTGACGGCGCCGGTGTTGTCGCTGGTGGGCCGGGCGGTGATGGTCGCGGCGCGCTGTCCGTCGATCCGGGTCATCGAGACCGGGCCGGGGACGAGTGCGACGTCGGCGACCTGACCCAGCCTGACCGGGCCGAGCGGGAGCTTCTTCAGCTCGGCCAGGGTGGTGGCGGGGTGGGCGGACCTGACGACGATGTCGCGCTCGGTGTCGTCCATGACGGCCTTGCCGGCCGGGGTGCCGCGTACCGCTCCGGCGACGGCCGCGCCGAGGGCGGTCTGGTCGAGACCGGCTTCGGCGGCCTCGGGCGTGGCCTTGACGGAGATGCGCGGGACGCTCTGGGCGAGGTCGCTCTGGACGTCGGTGACGTCCTTGATCCCGGCGACCTCCTTGCGTACCGCCTCGGACGCCTTCTTCAGGACGTCCGCGTCGGAGGCCTTCACGACGACGCTGAGGTCCTGGCTGCCGAAGCCGTCGCCCGCGGAGATGGTGGTGTCGCCGATGCCGTCGAGCGCGGCGAGGGACTTCTCGATGCGGTCCTGGACGGCCTCGAACTCGCCCGAGTCCTTCAGGGTGATCTGGTACGACGCCTGGTTGGCGCCGGTGCCGCCGCCGAAGGCCGCCATGAAGCCGGACGAGCCGACGGTGACCTGGTAGTCCTTGACGCCCTTGTCGTCGGCGAGGACCTTCTCGACCTTCTTCGCCGCTTCGTCGGCCGCCGCCAGGCTGGTGCCGGGCGTCAGCTTCTGCTTGATGGAGAGGACTTCCTGCTCGCCCTGGTCGAAGAAGTTCGTCTTCAGCAGCGGGGCCATGCCGAAGGTGCCGAAGAGGACCACGAAGGCGATGACGATGCTGGTGATCCGGCGCCGGGTCGCGAAGCGCAGGACCGGGACGTACAGCCGCTGGAGCCGGCTGCGGGCCTCCTTCTCCTCCGCCTGGCGGCGGGCCTCGTCCGGGTCCTCGACGGTGCCCTTCGGGGCGCGCAGGAACCAGAACGAGAGGACTGGGACCACCGTCAGCGAGACCAGCAGCGAGGCCAGCAGGGCCGCCGTGACGGTCAGCGAGAACGAGCCGAACAGCTCGCCGACCATGCCGCCGACGAGGCCGATCGGGAGGAAGACGGCGACCGTGGTGAGGGTGGAGGAGGTGACCGCCCCGGCCACTTCCTTCACCGCGGTGATGATCGCGGACTGGCGCTCCTCGCCGTAGCCGAGGTGGCGCTTGATGTTCTCCAGGACCACGATCGAGTCGTCGACGACGCGGCCGATCGCGATGGTCAGCGCGCCCAGGGTGAGCATGTTGAGCGAGAGGTCGCGGGTCCAGAGCACGATCAGCGCGAGGACCACGGAGAGCGGGATGGAGACCGCGGTGACCAGGGTCGAGCGCAGCGAGGCGAGGAAGACCAGGATCACGACGACCGCGAAGACCAGCCCGAGCGCGCCCTCGGTGGTGAGGCCGGAGATGGCCTTGGAGACGGCGGGGCCCTGGTCGGTGACGACGGTCAGCTCGGCTCCGGAGCCGAGCTGCTTGCGCAGCTCGGGCAGCTTGTCCTTGACCGCGTCGGAGATGGCGACGGCGCTGCCGTCCTTGTCCATCGTGGCCATCACGGCGAGGCTCGGGCGGCCGTTGGTGCGGGTGAGGGCGACCGCGTCGGCCTCCTCCTGCTTCACCGTGGCGACGTCACCGAGGCGGACCGGCTTCCCGGCCTTGCCGGTGGCCGCGTCCTTGCCGGCGACCCGCAGGTCCTCGATCTGCTTCAGGGAGGTGAAGGCGGAGCCGACCTGGACGGTGCGGCTCTTGCCGGACTCGGCGAAGGAGCCGGCGGGGACGGTCGCGCCGGCCGACTGGAGCGCCTGGGCGAGCGTCATCGCGTTCAGCCCGGCGGCGGCGAGCTTCTTGTCGTCGGGGGTGACGGAGACGCGGAGGTCGCGCACACCGTCGACGGTGACCTGGCCGACGCCGTCGATGTTCTCCAGGGCGGGGACGACCGTGCGGTCCAGCTGGCCGGCGAGGGCCTGCTGGTCCTTGTCGGAGGTGACGGCGAGGACGACGGCCGGGATGTCGTCCGTCGAACCGGCGATGACCTGCGGGTCGACGTCGCCGGGAAGCTGGGAGCGGGCGCGGTTCACCGCCTGCTGGATGTCGGCGACGAGCTGCTTCGTGCCCTCCGAACCGAAGTCGAAGGTCGCCATGATGACGGCGCTGCCCTCGCTGGCGGTCGAGGTGACACCGGTGACGCCGTCGACCGCCTTGAGGGAGTTCTCCAGCGGTTCGACGACCTGCTTCTCGACCACGTCGGGGGACGCGCCCGGGTAGGGGGCGAGGACCGACACCATCGGAAGCTCGATGGTCGGCAGCAGCTGCTGCTTGAGCTGCGGTATCGCGATCGCCCCGAACACGAGCGCGACGATCGAGATCAGTCCGATCAGGGCCCGTTGCGCGAGGCTGAATCTGGACAGCCAGGACATGGGTGAGGTCTCTCTTCTGTGGCGTGCGCGGCAGGTGGGAAGCTGACTCGGAGGGCGGAACCGGCCCATGACGCATGTGTCAGGCACCCACTCATACGATCTCCTGCCGATCGGGGTGCGGGCGTCGGCCCCAGGTCGCTTTCTTACGCCGCGCATACCGCAGGTGGAGTACGCCGTCTCTCCACCCCCCACCCCAGCGCGGGCGGCCGTGCGCCCCGCCCCGGGTGGCGTCCCCCTCCACCCCCGGGTGGTGCGTCACTCCGTCCTGGGGCGCACCAGTCCGGATTCGTAGGCGATGACCACCAGTTGGGCCCGGTCCCTGGCCCCCACCTTCGCCATCGCCCGGTTCACATGGGTCTTGACGGTGAGCGGGCTGACCGCCAGCCGTTCGGCGATCTCGTCGTTGGAGTGGCCGCCGGCCACCAGGACGAGCACCTCGCGTTCGCGGCCGGTGAGCGCGGCGATCCGCCCGGAGAACTCCGCGGTGCTCGGGCCCTCCTCCTCCGGACTGCCGCCCTGGGCGAGGAAGGTGGCGATCAGCCCCTTGGTGGCGGCCGGGGAGAGCAGGGCCTCGCCGCCCGCCGCGATCCGGATGGCGTTGAGCAGTTCCTCGGGTTCCGCGCCCTTGCCGAGGAAGCCGGAGGCCCCGGCGCGCAGCGACTGGACCACGTACTCGTCCACCTCGAAGGTGGTGAGCATGACGACCCGTACGCCGGACAGCTCCGGGTCCGCGCTGATCATGCGGGTCGCGGCGAGGCCGTCCGTGCCGGGCATCCGGATGTCCATCAGCACCACGTCGGCGCCGGCCGACCGGGCCAGCTCCACGGCCTGGGCGCCGTCCGCCGCCTCTCCGACCACCTCCATGTCGGGCTCGGAGTCGACCAGCACCCGGAACGCGCTGCGCAGCAGGGCCTGGTCGTCGACGAGCAGCACCCTGATGGGCGCCGCGGTGTCGCTGGGCGGTGTCATGCGTTCTCCCCCGTCCGGCCCGCCGTGCCCTCCTGCCCGGACTCCGCGGTGCGGGCCTCGACGGGCAGGATGGCATGGACCCGGAAGCCGCCTCCGTAGCGGGGTCCGGCGGTCAGGGTGCCGCCGAGCGCGGTGACGCGTTCCCGCATCCCGAGCAGGCCGTGGCCGCCGCCGGAACCGTCCTGCGCCGCCGCCCCGTCGGTGCCGGAGCCGTTGTCGAGGACCGTTATCTCGGCCGTGGAGCCGACCCGTACGACGCTCACCTCGGCCCTGGCGCCGGGGCCCGCGTGCTTGCGGACGTTGGTGAGCGCCTCTTGGACGACCCGGTACGCGGCCAGGTCGACGGCGGCGGGGAGCGGGGGCCGGTGGTCGGCGCCGACCACCTTCACGGGGAGTCCGGCCCGGCGGACGGTGTCGACCAGGGTGTCGAGCACGGCGAGCCCGGGGGCGGGTTCGGTCGGTGCCTCCGGGTCGCCGGACTGGCGCAGCAGCCCCACGGTGGCCCGCAGTTCGTCCAGGGCGGAGCGGCTGGCCTCGCGGACGTGGGCCAGCGCCTCCTTGGCCTGGTCGGGGCGGCGGTCCATGACGTGGGCGGCGACCCCGGCCTGCACGTTGACCAGGGCGATGTGGTGGGCGACGACGTCGTGGAGGTCGCGGGCGATCCGCAGCCGCTCCTCGGCGACCCGCCGCCGGGCCTCCTCGTCGCGGGTGCGTTCGGCGCGTTCGGCGCGTTCCCGGATGGCGTCGATGAAGGCGCGCCGGGAGCGGACGGCGTCCCCGGCGGCGCAGGCCAGCCCGGTCCAGGCGAAGACCCCGAAGTTCTCCTGGCTGTACCAGGGGGCCGGGCCGAAGAGCATCGCCGTGCCGGTCAGCGCGGCCATCGTGAGCACGCCGACCCGCCAGGTGGTGGGCCGGTCGGTGCGGGCGGCGACGGAGAACAGGGCGATGACCGTGCTCATGACGACGGGTGCGGGCGGGTCGAAGCGCAGCAGCTCGACGACGGTCAGCGCGGTGGTGACCGCGAGCACCGGCAGCGGCCGGCGGCGCCGCCAGATGAGCGCCACGGCCCCGGCCACCATGAGCAGCAGGCTGGTCGCCGCGGGCGGACGGGTGGCGAGGTCGAGCCCGTCCCGCTGGCCGGGGTGGACGAACGAGCCGATGATCATGGCGACCAGTACGGCCAGTGCCAGGGCGGCGTCGAGCGCGAGGGGGTGGCCGCGCAGCCAGTTCCGCAGGCGCGGGCCCCGGGTTCCGAGGGTGGTCACGTCGGACCACGTTACGGCGTGCCGCCCGAACGTCCTCGCGGGTCCCGTGCTTCCGTGCGCGGCCGGGGTCGCCCCCGCGACGCACCCGTGCCCCGTGTCCGGCGGACCGGGCACGGGGCACGAAGGAGTGTGGAGGCGTCCCGGTGTCAGCCGGGGATGAGGCCGTCGTCGCTGAGCATGGCGCGCACCTCGTCGAGGGTCGCGTCGGGTGACGGGAGGATCAGCTCGGACGGCTCCAGGGCGTCGTCCGGCAGAGCCGTGCCGAGTTCGCGCACCCGGGCCAGGAGCGCGTGGAGGGTGGCGCGGAAGCCGGGTCCGTCACCGCTCTCCACCTCGGCGAGCAGTTCGTCGTCGAGCTTGCCCAGCTCGGCGAGATGACTGTCGGCCAGGGCGACCTGGCCCTCCCCCATGATCCGTACGATCATGACCGTCGCCTCAGCTCTTGTCGAACCTGTGGGGGGACTGCGAGGACTGGCGCTGAGCGGCGTCCTGCGGTCCTCCCTCGATCGCCTGCTGCGGGGTCGAGCCGCCGGCCAGCTCGGCCTTCATGCGCTGGAGCTCCAGCTCCACGTCCGAGCCGCCGGAGATCCGGTCCAGCTCGGCGGCGATGTCGTCCTTCGCCGTGCCGGTCGGGTCGTCCAGGGCGCCGGAGGCGAGCAGCTCGTCGATGGCACCGGCGCGGGCCTGGAGCTGCTGGGTCTTGTCCTCGGCCCGCTGGATAGCGAGGCCGACGTCGCCCATCTCCTCGGAGATGCCGGAGAACGCCTCGCCGATCCGGGTCTGCGCCTGGGCGGCGGTGTACGTGGCCTTGATCGTCTCCTTCTTCGTACGGAAGGCGTCGACCTTGGCCTGGAGGCGCTGGGCGGCGAGCGTGAGCTTCTCCTCCTCGCCCTGCAGCGTGGAGTGCTGCGTCTCCAGGTCGGTGACCTGCTGCTGGAGCGCGGCGCGCCGGGAGAGCGCCTCGCGTGCCAGGTCCTCGCGGCCGAGCGCGAGCGCCTTGCGGCCCTGGTCCTCCAGCTTGGCGGACTGGCCCTGCAACTGGTTCAGCTGCAGCTCCAGCCGCTTGCGCGAGGTCGCCACGTCGGCGACGCCGCGGCGTACCTTCTGAAGCAGCTCCAGCTGCTTCTGGTACGAGTAATCGAGGGTCTCGCGCGGATCCTCGGCCCGGTCAAGGGCCTTGTTTGCCTTCGCGCGGAAGATCATCCCCATACGCTTCATGACACCGCTCATGGGCTTCGCGCGCCCCCTTCTGACGGACTGGGCTCCAGCACTCCAACAGAACCCACACTACGGGTCCTGCCTCTATTACCGCACTGTTCGAGCACGGATGTGCTCCTCCCCAAGAACGACTGCGCCTGGTCACCGCTCCGGCCCAGGGAGTAGGAGGGGAGTCCCGGACACCCGGGTACACCGGGCAGGACGCGGGCCGTTGCCGGATCGTTCCCGACCGGTCTGGGGTCGTCGCGATCGAACCCGTACCCTTGGACCTTGTGTTCCGTAGCCGTTCGAAGGAAGAGAAGGCGCCCACCGGCAAGGTGACGGCCGACCTCTCCAAGCAGCCCCGCGACCCGCAGGCTCCCAAGGGTCGCCCCACCCCCAAGCGCAGCGATGCCCAGTCGCAGCGCCGTCGCGCCTCCAGTGGCGCGCCGCTCGACCGCAAGGAGGCGATGCGGCGGCAGCGGGAAGCGCGCCGTGCGGACCTGGCCAAGCAGCGCGAGGCGCTCTCCAACGGGGACGAGCGGTATCTGCCGGCCCGTGACAAGGGGCCGGTGCGGCGCTTCGTCCGCAACTACGTGGACTCGCGCTTCTGCGTCGCGGAGTTCTTCCTGCCGCTGGCCGTGATGATCCTGATCCTCAGCGTGATCCAGGTGCAGAACATCCAGACGATCTCGCTGCTGCTCTGGCTGGTCGTGATCGTGCTGATCGTGCTCGACTCGATCGGTCTCTCGATCCGGCTGAGGAAGCAGCTCAGGGAGCGCTTCCCCGACACCCCCAAGCGCGGCGCGGTCGCCTACGGCCTCATGCGCACGCTCCAGATGCGTCGCCTCCGGCTGCCCAAGCCGCAGGTCAAGCGGGGAGAGCGGCCCTGAGTACGCACATCTCCGGCCCGGTCGGCGGTCCCTCCGCCGACCGGTCGGACGATGCCCCGCCGGTTCCCGTCAGCGGCTTCACCGGGGCCTCCTCGGTGTGGCTGAAGGGGCTCGGCGGGTTGCGCAACACCGTCCGCCAGGAGCTGGTGGCCCGCCAGCTCGACGAGCAGATAGCCGCCCGCTTCCCGGTGGGGCAGCGGCTGCGGGTGCTCGACGTGGGCACCGGCCAGGGCACCCAGGCGCTGCGCCTGGCGCGGGCCGGGCACACGGTGACCGGCCTGGAGTCCGACCCTGAGATGCTGCGGGTGGCCCGGGAGGCGCTCGGCGGCGAACCGGCCGGTATCCGTGAGCGGGTCCGGCTGATCGAGGGCGACGGCCTGGACACCGGGGTGCATTTCCTGCCCGGCAGCTTCGACGTGGTGCTCTGCCACGGGGTGCTGATGTACGTGCGGGACCGGGACGCGATGCTGGCGGGGCTGGCCCGGATGCTGGCCCCGGGCGGGCTGCTGTCGCTACTGGTGCGGAACGCGGACGCGCTGGCGATGCGCCCGGGGACCGCCGGGGACTGGGACGCGGCTCTGGCCGCCTTCGACTCGGACACGTACACCAACCGGCTGGGCCTCGATGTGCGGGCCGACCGGCTGGAGGCCCTGACGGCCACCCTCGCCGGGATCGCGGCGCCGCTGCACGCCTGGTACGGGGTGCGCGTCTTCACGGACAACGTGAGCAACGACGTGGAGCTCCCGGCCGCCGCCGAGCTGGAGCAGGTCCTGGCCGCGGAGGACCGGGCCGGGCGGACCGACCCGTACCGCCGGGTCGCCGCGCTGCTGCACCTGTGCGGGGTACGGGGCTGAGCCCGGCCGCCGCTCCGGGCGGTGCGGCCGTACCCGACGGGCCGTATCCGGCAGGTCCTACCCGACAGGCCGTATCCAGCGGGCCGAAGACACGGCCGAACGCGACAATCCAGACATGGATGCATCCCTCACGCTCCGCCGTGCCCGACGGCTGCTGCCGCCCCTGACCGCCGGTCTCTGCGCCCTCGCCCTGGTGAGCGGCTGCTCGGACACGTCCTCGGGTCCGTCGGCGACCTCGGCCGCGTCGCGGACGGCGGCCGGCCGCGCGGACTCCGGCGCTTCGCGGACCGGGGCCGAGACCGAGGCCACCCCGTCCCGAGCCCTCACCGACCTGCAGAACGACTACCAGGCCGTGATCAAGAACGTGCTGCCGTCGGTCGTGCAGATCGAGGCGTCCGGCGGGCTGGGCTCGGGGGTCGTCTACGACTCCAAGGGCCATGTCGTCACCAACGCCCATGTGGTCGGCAGCGCGAAGAAGTTCAAGGTCACCGTCGCCACCGGGGAGAAGGTGGTGAGCGCCTCGCTGGTGTCCGCCTATCCGGAGCAGGATCTGGCCGTGATCAAGCTCGACCAGGTGCCGGACGGGCTCAGGCCCGCCAAGTTCGGCGACTCGGCGAAGGTCGAGGTGGGTCAGATCGTGCTGGCGATGGGCTCGCCGCTCGGGCTGTCCTCCAGCGTCACCCAGGGCATCGTCTCGGCGCTCGGCCGGACCGTCAGCGAGAGCCGGGCGGGCGGCGGCACCGGCGCGACGATCGCGAACATGGTGCAGACCTCGGCCGCGATCAACCCGGGCAACAGCGGGGGTGCGCTGGTCAACCTGGACAGCGAGGTGATCGGCATCCCGACCCTGGCGGCCACCGACCCGGACCTGGGCGGCAGCGCCGCGCCCGGCATCGGGTTCGCGATCCCGGTGTCGATGGTGAAGACGGTGGCGGACCAGATCATCAGGACCGGCCGGGTCACCGACTCGGGCCGGGCGGCCCTGGACATCACCGGGCGCACGGTCGTCGACGACAACTACCAGCCGGCCGGGGTCGCGCTGGTGAGCGTCGCCCGGGACGGCGCGGCCGACAAGGCGGGACTGCGCCCCGGTGACATCGTCACCAAGCTGGGCGACCGGCCGGTCACCACGATCACCTCGCTCCAGGAGGCGCTCGCCGCCGACAAGCCGGGCGAGAAGGTGACGGTGACCTATCTGCGCGAGGGCGCGGAACGGACGGCGAAGGTCACCCTGGGAGAGATCTAGAACGCGACCGTCCCGGTCCCCCGACGGGGGCCGGGACGGTACCGGGTCAGCCCTGGTCGGCGCTGAGGCTCATGGGGCCGTAGATCTTCGTCGCGTCCTCGAAGAGCGTCACCTGTTCCGCCCCGCCGTCGAGGAGTTCCTTCCAGTACTCACCGATCCAGGACTCGGCGTCGCCCTGGGTGGTGAACTCCTCCGGCTGGAGGGCCGGCTCCGTCTCCGTACCGTCGGACTTCTCGAACCGCCACGTCCACGCCATGTCCGCCTCCTGAAGTCATTTCGCTGTCCCGCAGCCTAGTGCCTGGGGCGGCCGGGCGGACCGGGTCCGTCCGGCCGGAAGGCCCCAGGTCGCGCACCGTGCGCGCGTACGCGGGAGGATCGTCTCGTGGAACTGACTCTGCTCGGCACCGGAGCCCCCGACGGGCTGCCGCGGCCCGAATGTCCCTGCGCCGCCTGTGCCGCCGCCCGTGGGCCGGGGGCGCGGGCGGCGACCGCGCTGCTGGTCGACGGCGCGCTGCTGCTCGATCTGACCCCGGGCGCCGCGTTCGCCGCGGCCCGTGCGGGTCACTCGCTCGGCGGCGTGCGGCAGGTGCTGCTCACCCATCCGCACGACGGCCCGGCCGTGGAGCTGCCCGCCGGGCTGCCGCCGGCCGGCCGGGTGCCGGACGGGCGGGAGCTGACGCTGATCAGCGGGCACCGGGTGCGGGCGGTGCCGATGGACGCGCCGGGTACCGGGTACGAGGTCGTGGGCCCGGAGGGTGCCCGGCTGCTGTACCTGCCCCGGGCGGCCGCGCCCGCCGGGCTGCCGGAGCGGGTCGCGGAGCCGTACGACATGGTGGTCGGCGACGTGGTGGGGCGGCCGGACGCGGTGGCGCGGCTGCGGGCCGCCGGGGCGGTCGGCCCGGCCACCGGGATCGTCGCCGTGCACCTGGACCACGACGCGCCGCCCGGCGCCGAGCTGGAGCGGCGGCTCGCCGCGGCCGGGGCGCGGGCCGTGCCGGACGGGACGACGCTGGTGGTGGGCGGGGACGCGGCGGCCCCGGCGGTGCCCCGGCGCACGCTGGTGACGGGCGGGGCCAGGTCCGGCAAGTCGGTGGAGGCGGAGCGGCGGCTGGAGACCTTCCCCGAGGTGGTGTACGTGGCGACCGGCGGGGACCGGGAGGGGGACGCCGAGTGGGCGGCCCGGGTCGGGCTGCACCGGGAGCGGCGGCCGGCCGTCTGGCGGACCGAGGAGACCTGTGAGCTGGCGGAGCTGCTGGCGGCGGACGGTCCGCCGCTGCTGATCGACTGCCTGTCGCTCTGGTTGACCGACGCGATGGACCGGGTGGGCGCCTGGGACGACGCGGTGTGGGCGGGCGGCGGCGAGGCGGCGCTGCGGGAGCGGACCGGCGAGCTGGTGGCTGCGGTGCGGGCCACCCGCCGCACGGTCGTCGCCGTCACCAACGAGACCGGTTCGGGGGTGGTGCCCGCGACGGCCGCCGGGCGGCGGTTCCGGGACGAGCTGGGCCGGCTGAACGCGGCGGTCGCCGGGGAGTGCGAGCAGGTGCTGCTGGTGGTGGCCGGGCAGGTGCTGACGCTGCGCGGCTGAGCCCGCGCGGGCGCGGTGAGCGGGTGGCGGAGGGAAGACCTCGCTCCGGGCGGGTGCCCCAAGGGCTGCGGGTACTGTTCCGCAGTGAGCCCGCCGCCGGGCTCACCGGCCCACCAGACGCATCGACCGCGAGGCAGACCCCCGTGAATCTGGACGACTTCTCCGATCTGATCGAACGCCCCGACGGCGGCGTACGGCGCGATGCCGAGGAACGCCGGGAGCGCATGACCGTTCCCGTGGGCGCCCTCGGCCGCCTGGACGAGCTGGGGGAATGGCTCTCGGCCGCGCAGCAGTCCGTCCCGGTCAAGGCGATCGAGCAGCCGCGTGTGGTGCTCTTCGCCGGTGATCACGGGGTGGCCTCGCTGGACGTCTCCGGGCGTCCGGCCGGGAGCGCGCACGAGCTGGTGCGGGCCACGCTGGAGGGCACGACGCCGCTCGCGGTGCTGGCCCGCCAGTTCGGCGTGCCGGTGCGGATCGTCGACGCCGGTCTGGACTGCGACCCGGAGCTGCTGCCCGAGCCGGTGGTGCGGCACCGGGTGCGGCGCGGCAGCGGGCGGATCGACATCGAGAACGCGCTGACGGCCGAGGAGGCCGAGCAGGCGGTCCGGCTCGGCATGCGGATCGCCGACGAGGAGGCCGACTCGGGCACCGATCTGGTGGTGCTCGGCGATCTGAGCGTGGGCGGGACGACGGCCGCCGCCACCCTGATCGCGGCGCTCTGCGGCACGGACGCCTCGGTGGTGACCGGGCGCGGCGGCGCGGGCATCGACGACCTGGCGTGGATGCGCAAGTGCGCGGCGATCCGGGACTCGTTGCGGCGGGCCCGGCCGGTCCTCGGGGACCAGCTGGAGCTGCTGGCCACGGTGGGCGGCGCGGACCTGGCGGCGACGACCGGGTTCCTGCTCCAGTGCGCCGTGCGGCGGCTGCCGGTGATCCTGGACGGGGTGGTCTCCGCGGCCTGTGCGCTGGTGGGGCAGCGGGCGGCGTTCCGGGCGCCGGACTGGTGGCTGGCGGGCCAGAGCAGCGGTGAGCCGGCCCAGGCCAAGGCCCTGGACCGGATGGCGCTCAACCCGTTGCTCGACCACGGCGTCATGGTGGGCGAAGGAAGCGGGGCCCTGCTCGCCCTCCCGCTCGTCCGGGCCGCCGCGGCACTCGCCGCGGAGCTGCCCGAGCGCGAGGCCGCCGCGGAGGGCGAGGCGGCGGGCGCCGCGTACGACGACGCGACGTAGGTCGCGTCCGGCGGTCTCGGGGCCGGGAACGGCCCGACTCCGGAACCGCCGGGCACGGCCCGGGCTCGCGGACCGGTGGTACCGCGAACCGGGACACCGGGCCGCAGCACGAACCCTCTCGCGCGTTGTGCCCCATATCATCGCTTTTCATGGGAGAGGTCGGCGTGACCACCGAAGTACCCGGACGGGGTGGCGTCCGGCCGCCGAGCACCACACTGTCGCGGCGCGGCGCGGCCTTCGCGATCTGGTATCTGCGGGTCGTCTGCTTCATCAACTTCCTGAGCGCCGTCTGGGTCACGCTCGGGAACGACCTGCGCCGCCACAACACGGAGAACTACTTCACCCCCTACCTGCTCACCGCGGGTTTCTCCTCCGGGGTCGTCGCGCTCTTCCTGGCGATCACGATGCGCCGCCGCAAGCGGGCCGCCTGGATCGTGAACCTGGTGGTCGGCGGGCTCTTCCTGCTGATCTTCGCCCTGGCGCTGATGTTCCCGGACGTCCGGGCGTACGCGCAGAACTGGGTCTCGCTCCTGCTGACCGCCGCCTTCGTGCTGGCGCTGATCCTCGGCCGGCGGGAGTTCTACGCGAAGGGCGACCGGTCCAACCCGAAGCTGGCGGCCGCCGTCGCGGCCGGCGGACTGCTGGTCACCTCGCTGATCGCCGCGGGGCTGGTCACCCTCACCAACACCGCGCCGCACAGCGACCGGGCGTCCTTCCCGGACCGCTGGCGGTACGGGGCGCTGCGGCTGGTCTCGGTCGCCGACAACGACGCCGCCTTCCCCGGGATCGTCACCCCGGGCTGGGTCGACGTCTCGATCAACGTCCTCTCCACGCTGCTGCTGATCGCCGTGGTGTACGCGGCGTTCCGCTCCCGCCGGGCGGTCGACCCGCTCACCCCCGACGACGAGGTCCGGCTGCGCGCGCTGCTCGACCGGCACGGCGAGCGGGACTCGCTCGGGTACTTCGCGCTGCGCCGGGAGAAGAGCGTCATCTGGTCGCCGACCGGGAAGGCCGCGGTGGTCTACCGGGTGGTCGGCGGGGTGTCGCTGGCCTCCGGGGATCCGATCGGCGATCCGGAGGCCTGGCCCGGGGCGATCGAGCCCTGGCTGGCCGAGGCGCGCGAGCACGGCTGGATCCCGGCCGCGATGGGGGTGAGCGAGGAGGCCGGCACGATCTACGCCCGGCACGGCCTGGACGCCCTGGAGCTGGGCGACGAGGCGATCGTGGAGACCGCCGACTTCACCCTGGAGGGGCGGGCGATGCGTACCGTCCGCCAGGCGTACAACCGGGTCCGCCGGGCCGGGTACGAGGTGACCGTACGCCGTCACGCGGACATCCCCGAGGCGGAGATGGCCGAGCTGGTGCGGTGCGCCGACGACTGGCGCGACGGGGCGACCGAGCGCGGGTTCTCGATGGCGCTGGGCCGGCTCGGCGACCCCGCCGACGGGCAGTGCGTGATGCTGGAGTGCCGGGACGCCCCGGACGCGGACGGGGAACCGGGCCGACTGCGGGCGGTGCTGAGCTTCGTGCCGTGGGGGCCGCACGGGCTGTCGCTGGACCTGATGCGCCGTGACCGGGACTCCGAGAACGGGCTGATGGAGTTCATGGTCATCGAACTCCTGCGGCGCGCCGACGAGATCGGGATCACCCAGGTCTCGCTGAACTTCGCGATGTTCCGGTCCGTCTTCGAACGGGGTTCGCGGCTCGGGGCCGGACCGGTGCTGAGGCTGTGGCGCTCGCTGCTCAGTTTCTTCTCCCGGTGGTGGCAGATCGAGTCGCTGTACCGCGCCAACGCCAAGTACCGGCCGATCTGGGAGCCACGTTTCATGCTGTTCGAGAAGAGCGCCGACCTGCTGCGCATCGGCATCTCGGCCGGTCGCGCCGAGGGGTTCCTGGAGGCGCCCGGACTGCCCAAGTGGCTGCACCGCTCGCAGCTCGGGACGCGTGGATGAGAGGTTCGGGCGCGCTGCGCCGGGCGGCCCGCCGGGAGTGGGGTCCGCTGGTGGGGACCGTACGCGGGGCGCTGGTGGCCGAGCGTTGGCGGGCGGTGCCCATGACGCTCGCCGCCGTGTGTCTGACCGCTCTGCTCCATGTGGTGCAGAACCAGTCGTGGGGTGCCGGGCCGGTGCGGGCGCTGGGGGCGGTGCGGGCCGAGGACCCGTGGTGGGCGGCGCTGGCGCGTACCCCGCTGTCGCTGTTCGTGCCGGCGCCGGACCTGCCGGTCTGGGGGGCGCTGATCCAGATCCTGGTGGTGTTCGGGACGGCCGAGATCTGCCTGGGCCGGTGGCGCACGCTGACGATCGCGTACCTGGCGACGCTGGTGGGCACGCTGTACGCGCGGCTCGGTGTCGCGCTCGGCCCCGACCTGCCGCTGGGGCTGCCGGGTTCGGACGCCCGGATCGTGGACACCGGCCCGTCCGCCGCGGTGGTCGGCCTCGCCGTCTACGTCTGCTTCGTCCACCGGGCCCGGTTCACCGGGGCCCTGGTGATCGTCGCGATGGCGGTCGAGGTGGTCGTGAAGGACAACCTGGCGGGCAAGGAGCACCTGGTGGCGATCGCCGCGGTGCTCGTGCTCTGCGCCTGCGTGGGGCGCCGGGACCGGCGCCGGGCTCAGGACCTGCGGGGCGGGAGCGGCACCCGGTCGGGGGCGCCGCCGATCAGGTCCTGAAGTCTGCGTTCGGGGCCCGCCCAGCGCACGTCGTGGTGGTACTCGCGCAGCAGGGCGCGGGCCCGCGCCCGGGGCCGACCGCGGTAGCAGCGCTTCGCCCACGCCGAGGCGGGGCGGGCCAGCCGGACCGCCGCGACCAGGGCGACGAACGGGACGAGCGTGCCGACGACCGCGAGCCGCGCCTTGCCCTTGAAGAGGGCGATCAGGACGAAGCAGAAGTTCACGGCCACGGTCAGCAGGACCCCGAGCCGGCCCTGCTGCTCGTCGCTGCTCACCTCGTTCACGCCGAGCGGCGAGAACCCGGCCAGGACGAGCATGACGAGCGCGGCGGTGAGGGCGACCACCTCCACGCTCCGGCGCCCCTCCTCGGTCCAGTACACGTCGTCGAGATGGACGATCAGCGCGAACTCGTCCAGCACCAGCCCCGCCCCCGCGCCGAAGATCACGGCGCAGATCCCCGCGGTGACGCCGTGGCGCCCGCTGGCGACCGCGCCGAAGCCGCCGACGACGCTCAGCACCACACCGGGGACCACGTGGTGGATGTGCAGGCCGCCGGGGGTGAAGTCGCGGAACGGGCCCTTCCCCGCCCGGATCATGCGGGTGACGACCCGGGTGACGGCGAAGGTGAGCACGAAGGCGGCCAGGGCGAGGAGCAGCGGCAGCTTTCCGGGCTCGACGATGTTCCGATCGAACCAGTGACCCATGCCACCCACTCCCGATAAGCCGGTTCTGTAGCGATTTGCCGCGTTACGGGCAATCTATCGGCCGGGGGCAGGGGTTAGCCTGCGCGCCGTGACCTCCCTGAACAGCCACGGCGTCCGTTTCGCCTTCGGCACCCTGACCGTGCTCCCCGTCCGCGTCACCCGCTGGGACCGGGGGACCGCCCGGACCGGGATGCTGTGCGCGCCGCTCGCCGGGCTGGTGGTGGGGGTGCTCGCGGCGGCGGCCGGCTGTCTGTCGCTGCTGCTCGGCTCGAGTCCGCTGATGGCCGCCGTCGCCTCGGCCGCCGTTCCCGCGGTGCTGACCCGCGGGCTGCATCTGGACGGTCTCGCGGACACCGCCGACGGTCTGGGCAGCGGCAAGCCCGCCGACCAGGCCCTGCGGATCATGAAGCAGTCGGACATCGGGCCGTTCGGTGTGATCACCCTGCTGTTCGTGCTGCTGGCGCAGGTCGCGGCCGGGCAGCAGTTGTACGCGCGGGGCTGGGCGGACGGGGCGGTGGCGACGGTGGTCGCGGCGGTGGCCGCCCGGCTGGCACTCACCCTGGCCTCCCGCCGGGGTGTGCCGGCGGCGCGCCCGGAGGGGCTGGGCGCGGCGGTGGCGGGCACGGTGCCGGTGGGCGGCGCGGTGGCGGTCGGGGCCGTGGTGGTCGCGGGGTGCGCGGCGGCGGGGGCGCTCCTCGGCGGGTACGGGGCGGTGCGGTGCGCGGGGGCGGCGGTGGTGGGCGCGGCGGTGGCGCTGTTGCTCCTGCGGCGCTGTGTGCGGCGGTTCGGCGGGGTGACCGGCGATGTGTTCGGCGCGCTGGCGGAGACGGCGGCGACGGCCGTGCTGGTGGTGCTGACGTTCGGTTAGGAGTGTCCGGCGGATCAGGCCGGGCACTCCTGGCGCCAGACGCCGAGCTCGTACTTCTTCAGCAGGGAGCTGAGCCCCAGCCGCCGCGAGTCCGCGCAGAACCGGGTGACCGGCAGCTCGTACTCGACGTGGAAGACGGCCTTGCCCGCCTTCACGAACGGGGAGAGTTCCGCGCACTCCTCGTACTGCGCGCACTGTTCGTTGACCGCGAAGTCGAAGTCCGGCTCCAGCGCGGGGATCTGGCCGAGATCGTTCTTCAGGCCCACGGCGAGGCCGTGGCGGTGGGCGATGCGGGCGACGAGCCGGTTGTAGCGCAGCTGGTCGGCGGCGGTCAGCGGGAAACCGGTGCGGTTGCGGTAGCCGTCCATGTTGTCGGGCTCGACCGCGTCGAAGCCCTTGCGGGCGCACATCGCGATCCGCTTCTCCATCAGCGGTTCCAGGACGTCGGTGCGGCGGATGTCGAGCCAGCGCTCGCCCTTCCAGCCGTTGCCCTCGCCGAGCACCCGGGCGGGGAACTTCCCCGCGTCCGGGCGGAATTCCTCCCAGGCGCCGGTGGAGAGGTAGCAGATCACCTTGCGGCCCCGGCGGTGCAGGTCGTCGACGGCGGCGGCGGCGTGGTCGAAGCCGTCGATGTCGTACACCGGCACGTCCACCGTGGGGTCGAGTCTGCCGGAGAGCTGCCACTGCCAGCCGAGGCCGGGTTTCGGCCGCCAGTGGTCCCGGGCGGTCCGGCGGGGGTCGTCCGGCGCCGGGGCGCAGCCGGTCAGCAGAACGAGAACGGCCAGCAGCAGTACGGCGGCGGGCAGCGGTGCGCCGCCCGTCCTCGGGCGCGCGGCCCCACGGGTGTGCATGGTTCTCCCCCGGTCGGTCCTTCTCCGGCACGACCCTACGTGCTCGCCCGCCGGGTCCGGGCCCCGGAGGCGGGCCGGGAGGCGCTTCGAGCCATCGACGGCCCGCCGCCGTGATCCCGGCGCAAAGGCGCGCGTAGGCTCCTTACCGGCACATTGCGGGGGGCGTCTACGATGCGCCGGGCACGGTCGGCCCATCCCTCGACCGCCATCGAACTCAACGGAAGCGAGATTTCACCACCGTGACTGCTCTCACTCTCAGCACTGCCGGGGCGGCGACGCTGCGTGCCGACGCACTCGTCGTCGGCGTCGCCAAGGGCTCTGCATCCAAGACCGGGAGCCTGGTCCTCGCGCCGGGCGCCGAGGCCGTGGACCAGGCGTTCGGCGGGAAGCTCGCCGCCGTCCTCGAAGCCCTGGGCGCCACCGGTGCCGAGGGCGAGGTGACCAAGCTCCCCGCGCCCGAGGGCCTCAAGGTCCCGGTCGTCATCGCGGCCGGTCTCGGCCCCGCCCCGGAGAAGGGCCAGGCGTACGACGCCGAGGCGCTGCGCCGCGCCGCCGGTTCGGCCGCCCGCGCCCTGACCGGTGCGAAGAAGGCCGGCTTCGCGCTGCCCGCCGAGTCCGCCGAGGACGCCGGGGCCATCGCCGAGGGCGCCCTCATGGGCGCGTACGCCTTCACCGCGTACCAGCAGGGCGAGAACAAGCTCGCCCCCAAGGGCAAGAAGAACGGCAACGGTCCGAAGCTGCCGCTCGGCGAGGTCGCCCTGATCGGCGCCAAGCCGCGCGACAAGGCGTTCAAGGCGGCCACCGAGCGCGCCGTCGCGCTGGCCGAGGAGATCAACCGCGCCCGCGACCTGATCAACACCCCGCCGAACGACCTGTACCCCGAGTCCTTCGCCGCCGTGGCCACCGCCGCGGGCAAGGAGCACGGCATCAAGGTGCAGGTGCTGGACGAGAAGGCGCTCGTCAAGGGCGGCTACGGCGGCCTGCTGGGCGTCGGCCAGGGCTCCACGCACGGCCCGCGCCTGGTGAAGCTGGCCTACACGCACCCGAAGGCGGAGAAGACCCTGGCCCTGGTGGGCAAGGGCATCACCTACGACTCGGGCGGCATCTCGCTGAAGCCGGCCGGTCACAACGAGACGATGAAGTGCGACATGAGCGGCGCCGCCGCCGTGTTCGCCGCCGTCGTCACGGCCGCGCGGCTGGGGCTGAAGGTCAACGTCACCGGCTGGCTGGCGCTGGCCGAGAACATGCCGTCGGGCAACGCCACCCGCCCGGGTGACGTGCTGCGCATGTACAGCGGCAAGACCGTCGAGGTCCTCAACACGGACGCCGAGGGCCGGCTCGTCCTCGCCGACGCGCTGACCCGCGCCTCGGAGGAGAACCCGGACGCGATCGTCGACGTGGCGACCCTGACCGGCGCGATGGTGCTGGCGCTGGGCAACCGCACCTTCGGCATCATGGCGAACGACGACGCCTTCCGTACCTCGATCCACGAGATCGCCGAGGAGGCCGGCGAGGCGTCCTGGCCGATGCCGCTCCCCGCCGACCTGCGCAAGGGCATGGACTCCCCGACCGCCGACATCGCCAACATGGGCGAGCGGATGGGCGGCGGCCTGGTGGCCGGTCTCTTCCTCCAGGAGTTCGTGGGCGAGGGCATCGCCTGGGCGCACCTGGACATCGCCGGTCCGGCCTTCCACGAGGGCGCGCCGTACGGCTACACGCCGAAGGGCGGCACCGGCTCCTCGGTCCGCACGCTGGTCAAGCTGGCCGAGCGCACCGCCGCCGGCGACCTCGGCTGAGGCCGCGAGCCCCGCAGCACGGGCCCGGCACCGGCCGGACGGCATCGCGCGTGTGATGCCGTCCGGCCGGTGCCCCGGGCCCGCCGTACGGCCCCGGGCATGATTCCGGGGCCGTTCGGCGTTGTCCCGTCGGTACCACCGCGCGGGAATCCGGCCGGTTTCGCTCTCGACGAAATCCACGGGCGTCCGCGTGGCGGCGACCGGCCGGGACGGATGATCATTCGCCCCGGACCCGGGCCCCGCGTCCCGCTCACCGTCAACTAGTGCGAAGATGGGTTCTCGGCAGGACAGGGCCCCCACCACAGGGCCGAAAAACACAAAGCGGCCGAACACCAGCCGACCGGCGGTCATCCCCCAGCGACGGGGCCCGGCGTACGGCGCACATGCATGGAGGACGTGACGTGGCGAACGACGCCAGCACCGTTTTCGACCTAGTGATCCTCGGCGGCGGTAGCGGCGGTTACGCCGCGGCCCTGCGCGGGGCGCAGCTGGGCCTGGACGTCGCTCTGATCGAGAAGGGCAAGGTCGGCGGCACCTGCCTGCACAACGGCTGCATTCCCACGAAGGCCCTGCTCCACGCCGGCGAGATCGCCGACCAGGCGCGCGAGTCGGAGCAGTTCGGTGTCAAGGCCACTTTCGAGGGCATCGACATCGAGGCCGTCCACAAGTACAAGGACGACGTGATCTCGGGCCTGTACAAGGGTCTGCAGGGTCTCATCGCCTCGCGCAAGGTCACCTACATCGAGGGCGAGGGCCGGCTCTCCTCCCCCACCTCGGTGGACGTGAACGGCCAGCGCGTCCAGGGCCGCCACGTGCTGCTCGCGACCGGCTCCGTGCCGAAGTCGCTGCCGGGCCTGGAGATCGACGGCAACCGCATCATCTCCTCGGACCACGCGCTGAAGCTGGACCGCGTCCCGAAGTCGGCGATCGTGCTGGGCGGCGGCGTCATCGGCGTCGAGTTCGCCTCGGCGTGGACGTCCTTCGGCACCGACGTGACGATCATCGAGGGCCTGAAGCACCTGGTCCCGGTCGAGGACGAGAACAGCTCGAAGCTTCTTGAGCGCGCCTTCCGCAAGCGCGGCATCAAGTTCAACCTCGGTACGTTCTTCCAGAGCGCCGAGTACACGCAGGACGGCGTCCGCGTGACCCTCGCCGACGGCAAGACCTTCGAGGCCGAGGTGCTGCTGGTCGCCATCGGCCGCGGCCCGGTCTCGCAGGGCCTGGGCTACGAGGAGGCCGGGGTCGCGATGGACCGCGGCTACGTCCTCGTCGACGAGTACATGCAGACCAACGTGCCCACCATCTCGGCCGTGGGCGACCTGGTCCCGACGCTCCAGCTCGCGCACGTCGGCTTCGCCGAGGGCATCCTGGTGGCGGAGCGGCTGGCCGGTCTGAAGACCGTTCCGATCGACTACGACGGTGTCCCGCGGGTGACCTACTGCCACCCCGAGGTCGCCTCCGTCGGCATCTCCGAGGCCAAGGCCAAGGAGCTCTACGGCGCGGACAAGGTCGTCGCTCTCAAGTACAACCTCGCGGGCAACGGCAAGAGCAAGATCCTGAAGACCGCGGGCGAGATCAAGCTCGTCCAGGTCAAGGACGGTGCCGTGGTCGGCGTCCACATGGTCGGTGACCGTATGGGCGAGCAGGTCGGCGAAGCCCAGCTGATCTACAACTGGGAGGCGCTGCCGGCCGAGGTCGCGCAGCTCATCCACGCCCACCCGACCCAGAACGAAGCGATGGGCGAGGCCCACCTGGCCCTGGCCGGCAAGCCGCTTCACTCCCACGACTGATCCAGTCGACCGGGCGCGACGACGACCTACTTCCGCACTTTCGTAAGGAGCAACTGAAACCATGTCGGTTTCCGTAACCCTTCCGGCGCTCGGCGAGAGCGTCACCGAGGGCACTGTCACCCGCTGGCTGAAGGCCGAGGGCGAGCGCGTCGAGGCCGACGAGCCGCTTCTCGAAGTGTCGACCGACAAGGTCGACACCGAGATCCCGGCCCCCGCCGCCGGCATTCTGGCGTCCATCAAGGTCGCCGAGGACGAGACCGTCGAGGTCGGCGCCGAGCTGGCCGTCATCGACGACGGCACGGGCGCCCCGGCCGCCGCCGAGGCTCCGGCCGCCGAGCCCGCCGAGGCCCCCGCCGCCGCCCCGGCGCCTGCCGCCGAGGCCCCCGCCGCTCCGGCTCCGGCCCCCGCGGCCGAGGCTCCGGCCGCCGCCCCGGCCGGTGGCGCCTCCGGTACCGACGTCACCCTCCCGGCGCTCGGCGAGAGCGTCACCGAGGGCACCGTCACCCGCTGGCTGAAGGAGGTCGGCGAGGAGGTCACGGAGGACGAGCCCCTCCTGGAGGTCTCCACGGACAAGGTCGACACCGAGATCCCGGCCCCGATCTCCGGCGTGCTGCTGGAGATCGTCGTCGCCGAGGACGAGACCGCCGAGGTCGGCGCCAAGCTCGCCGTCATCGGTGCCCCGGGTGCCGCTCCGGCGGCTGCCCCGGCTCCGGCCGCTCCGGCGCCCGCTGCCGCTCCGGCTCCGGCTCCCGCGCCGGCTCCGGTGGCCCCGGCCGCCCCTGCTCCGGCCCCGGCGGCGGCCGCCGCTCCGGCTCCGGCCCCCGCCCCGGCCGCTCCCGCCCCGGCTCCGGTGGCCGCCCCGGCGCCGGTCACCCCGGTGGCCCCGGCCGCGACCTCCGGTGACGACGGCGCGTACGTCACCCCGCTGGTCCGCAAGCTCGCCGCCGAGAACGGCGTCGACCTGGGCGCGGTCAAGGGCACCGGTGTCGGTGGCCGGATCCGCAAGCAGGACGTCGTCGCCGCCGCGGAGGCCGCCAAGGCCGCCGCCGCGACCCCGGCTCCGGCCGCCGCCGCTGCTCCGGCAGCCTCGAAGGCGCCGAAGCTGGAGGCGTCCCCGCTGCGCGGCCAGACGGTCAAGATGACCCGCATGCGCAAGCTCATCGGCGACAACATGATGAAGGCGCTGCACTCGCAGGCGCAGCTGACGACGGTCGTCGAGGTCGACGTCACGAAGCTGATGAAGCTGCGCAACCGGGCGAAGGACGCGTTCGCCGCCCGCGAGGGCGTCAAGCTGTCCCCGATGCCGTTCTACGTCAAGGCGGCGGCCCAGGCGCTGAAGGCCCACCCGGTCGTCAACGCCCGGATCAACGAGGACGACTCGACCGTCACGTACTTCGACTCGGAGAACATCGGCATCGCCGTGGACGCCGAGAAGGGCCTGATGACCCCGGTCATCAAGGGTGCGGGCGACCTGAACATCGCGGGCATCGCGAAGAAGACCGCCGAGCTGGCCGGCAAGGCCCGCGGGGGCGGCCTGACCCCGGACGACATGTCCGGTGCCACCTTCACCATCAGCAACACCGGCTCGCGCGGTGCGCTCTTCGACACCGTCATCGTGCCGCCGAACCAGGCCGCCATCCTGGGCATCGGTGCCACGGTGAAGCGTCCGGCGGTCATCGAGACCGAGGAGGGCACCGTGATCGGTGTCCGCGACATGACGTACCTGTCGCTCTCCTACGACCACCGTCTGGTGGACGGCGCCGACGCCGCCCGCTACCTGACCTCGGTCAAGGCGATCCTGGAGGCCGGCGAGTTCGAGGTCGAGCTCGGCCTCTGAGCGCGGCTGTAACCAGCCTCACCAACGGTGCCCCCGTCCGGAACACTTCCGGGCGGGGGCACCGCCGTATTGTCTAGGGCACGCCCCAGACACCGCCGGTCGGCCCGGCCGCCGTGATGACGCGGAAGCACCGGTTCGCCCCGAAGGAGCCCTCATGACCCCGCCCGTCGTCCACTCGCTGCGCGAACAGATCCGCGAGCACATCGTGGAGGGGATCGTCAGCGGGCGCTGGAAGCCCGGCGAGCGGATCGTGGAGCGCCGCATCGCCACCGAGCTGGAGGTCAGCCAGACGCCGGTGCGCGAGGCGCTGCGGGAGCTGGAGACGCTCCGGCTGATCGAGTCGGCCCCCAACAAGGGCGTCCGGGTCCGCAACCTCACCGCCGCCGACCTGGAGGAGAGCTACCCGGTGCGGGCCGGTCTGGAGCAGATCGCGGCGGAGCTGGCGGCCCCGTCCCTCGGCGAGGACTGCTCGCGCCTCACCCCGCACGTGACGGCGCTCTACGAGGCGGACCGGCTGGCCGACGGCGAGGCGCAGGTCCGGCACACCGTGGCCTTCCACCGCGAGATGGTGCGGGCGGCGGGCAACGCGGTCCTGCTGCACACCTGGGAGGGGCTGGGCATCGAGGTGTTCACGGCCCTGTCGATCCGCTGGCTGGGCACGGTGCAGAAGTCGTACGCGGAGGAGCACGAGGCGCTCATCGAGGCATTCCTGCGCAAGGACCCGGACATCGGCGTGCTGGCGAAGGCGCACGTCCTGGGCTGCGCCCCGCGCGCCTGAGAAGCCCTCCCGGACTGCCTCCGAGGACGGACGCATCTGTCGGGACGGGTGCTCTTCCGTGCAGGTCGGCGCCCTTTTTGCACCCGTAGATCCCGTCACTCCGTGCCCCGTTTCGCGGCACCGAATGCCAATTTCTTCATATCGAGAAGTTTTGCGCTTCACCCTTTGATCGATCATCGATCGGCGCCTTAGAGTTCATCTCGCGGGCTCACCGCCCGATCGCCCTGTCCTGCCAGTCAGGGCCTTCTCCACCCCCCTCCCACTCCGGAAGGCGGCGATCATGACCGACCCCGTAGGAAAGCTTCCGAGCGAGCTCGATCAGCTCCCGGACCGCGACCCCGAGGAGACCGCCGAATGGGCGGCCTCCCTGGATGCCGTCACCAGGGCCGCCGGCCCGCACCGCGCCGCGTACCTGATGCGCCGCTCGCTGGAGCACGCCGAGGGCGCCGGTCTCGCGCTGCCCAAGCTGTTGGAGACCGACTACGTCAACTCCATCCCGACCGCCGCCGAGCCCGAGTTCGACGGCGACCTGGAGATGGAATCCCGGATCACCGCCTGGAACCGCTGGAACGCGGCCGCGATGGTCACCCGCGGCTCCCGCTTCGGCGTCGGCGGCCACATCGCCACGTTCGCGTCGGCGGCCTGGCTGTACGAGACGGGCTTCAACCACTTCTTCCGGGGCAAGGAGGGGGACGGCTCCGGTGACCAGCTCTACATCCAGGGCCACGCCTCCCCCGGCATCTACGCCCGCGCCTTCCTCGACGGCCGTCTGAGCGAGCAGCAGCTCGACAACTTCCGCCAGGAGGCGGGCGGCGACGGTCTGCCGTCCTACCCGCACCCGCGGCGGCTGCCCTGGCTGTGGGAGTTCCCCACCGTGTCGATGGGGCTCGGCCCGCTCTCCGCGATCTACCAGGCGCGCTTCAACCGCTACCTGGCCAACCGCAACATCAAGGACACGTCGAACTCGCACGTCTGGGCCTTCCTGGGCGACGGCGAGATGGACGAGCCCGAGTCGACCGCCGCCCTGGCCCTCGCGGCCCGCGAGGGGCTCGACAACCTGACCTTCGTCATCAACTGCAACCTGCAGCGCCTCGACGGCCCGGTCCGCGCCAACTTCCGCGTGGTCCAGGAGCTGGAGGGGGCCTTCCGCGGCGCCGGCTGGAACGTCGTCAAGACGCTCTGGGGCACCGCGTGGGACGAGCTGTTCCAGCTGGACACCACCGGTGCGCTGGTCCGCCGGCTCCGGGAGGTCCCGGACGCGCAGTTCCAGACGTACGCCACCCGCGACGTCGCGTACATCCGCGAGCACTTCTTCGGTGCCGAGCCCGCCCTCGCCGAGCTGGCGAAGCTGCTCACCGACGCGAAGATCGGCGAGTGCTTCTACACCTCGCGCGGCGGCCACGAGGCCCGCAAGGTGTACGCGGCCTACCGGGCCGCCCTGGCGCACAAGGGCGCGCCGACCGTGATCCTCGCGCAGACCGTGAAGGGCTTCACGCTCGGCAAGGGCTTCGAGTCCAAGAACGCCAACCACCAGATGAAGAAGCTCTCGGTGGACGAGTTCAAGGACATGCGCGAGCTGCTCGGCCTGCCGATCCCGGACAGCGCGTTCGCCGACGGCCTGGTGCCCTACGGCCACCCGGGCGCCGACTCCCCCGAGGTCCGCTACCTCCAGGAGCGCCGCGCCGCCCTCGGCGGCCCCGCCCCGGCCCGCCGCGTCCACGCGGTGGCGCTGCCGGAGCCGGAGGAGCGCGCGTTCGCCGCCCTGAAGAAGGGGTCCGGCAAGCAGGAGATGGCCACCACCATGGCCTTCGTCCGCCTGGTCAAGGACCTGATGCGGGACAAGCAGACCGGGAAGCGCTGGGTGCCGATCGTCCCCGACGAGGCGCGCACCTTCGGCATGGAGTCGCTGTTCCCCTCGGCCGGCATCTACTCGCCGCTGGGCCAGACGTACGAGCCGGTCGACCGCGACCAGCTGATGTACTACAAGGAGGCCAAGGACGGCCAGATCCTCAACGAGGGGATCACCGAGGCCGGGGCCATGGCCGACTTCATCGCCGCCTCGACGTCGTACGCGACGCACGGCGAGACGATGATCCCGTTCTACATCTTCTACTCGATGTTCGGCTGGCAGCGGACCGGCGACCAGATGTGGCAGCTCGCCGACCAGCTCGGCAAGGGCTTCATCGTCGGCGCCACGGCGGGCCGTACGACGCTCACCGGTGAGGGGCTCCAGCACGCGGACGGCCACTCGCACCTGATCGCGGCCACCAACCCGGCCTCGCTCAACTACGACCCGGCGTTCGCGTACGAGATCGCGGTGATCGTCAAGGACGGTCTGCGCCGGATGTACGGCCCCGAGGCCGAGAACGTCTTCTACTACCTGACGGTCTACAACGAGCCGAAGCCGCAGCCCGCGATGCCGGAGGGCGTCGAGAAGGGCATCGTCAAGGGCCTGTACCGCTTCAAGGAGGGCGTGCCCGCCTCGGCGGACGCGCCGCGGGTCCAGCTGCTGGCCTCCGGTACGGCGATCCACTGGGCGCTGGAGGCGCAGGAGCTGCTGGCCGCGGACTGGGGGGTCACGGCCGACGTCTGGTCCGCCACCTCCTGGGGCGAGCTGCGCCGCGAGGCGCTGGAGTGCGACGCCGCGCTGCTCCGCGGTGAGCAGCGGGTGCCGTACGTGACGCAGGTGCTGGAGGGCGCCCCGGGTCCGGTCGTCGCGGTGAGCGACTGGATGCGCCAGGTCCCCGACCAGATCAGCCAGTGGGTGGAGCAGGACTGGTCCTCGCTCGGCACGGACGGCTTCGGCCTCTCCGACACCCGGGACGCGGCCCGCCGCCACTTCGGCGTCGACGCCCGTTCGATCGCCGTCGCGGCCCTGGCCCAGCTGGCCCGCCGCGGCGAGGTCAGCGCGACCTCGGTCAAGGAGGCACGGGAGCGGTACGGCCTCTGAGGCACCGGACACAGGGCAGCGCGCATGCGGACACAATGGCCGCATGCGCGCTGCCCGTCTCATCAGAATGGTGCTGCTCCTGCAGGCCCGCACGGCCATGACCGCCGCGGAGCTCGCCCGGGAGCTGGAGGTGTCGGAGCGGACCGTGACCCGGGACGCCCAGGCCCTCTCGGCGGCGGGCGTCCCGGTCTACGCGGACCGGGGCCGGGCCGGCGGCTACCGGCTGGTCGGCGGCTACCGGACGGGGCTGACCGGTCTCGCCCGGGACGAGGCCGAGGCGCTCTTCCTGTCCGGGCTGCCGTCCGCGCTGCGCGAGATGGGGCTGGCGGACGCCGCCTCGGCCGCCCGGCTCAAGGTGGCGGCGGCCCTGACGCCCTCGCTGCGGGACGCCCCGGACCGCACCGTGCACCGGTTCCATCTGGACGCGCCGGGCTGGTACCAGGAGCCGGTCACCCCCGAGCAGCTTCCGGCCCTGGCCGGGGCGGTGTGGGGCGACCGGACGGTGCGGGCCCGCTATCTCCGCAACGGCGCGGACGCCCCGGCCGAGCGGGAGCTGGAACCGTACGGGCTCGTGCTGAAGGCGGGGGTCTGGTACGTGTGCGCCCGGGTGGCGGGGGATTTCCGGGTGTACCGGGTCGACCGGTTCTCGGACGTGGTGGTGACCGAGGAGCGGTTCGAGCGGGACGAGCGGTTCGATCTGGCGGGTTTCTGGGCGGAGCGGGCCGCGCAGTTCGCCCGGTCGCTGCTGCGGGCGGAGGTGACGGTGCGGTTGTCCCCCGAGGGGGTACGCCGATTGCCGTACGTACTGGACCGTTCGGCGGTCGGGGCGGCGCTGGAGGCGGCCGGTCCGCCGGATGCCGAGGGGTGGCTGACCCTCACCGTGCCGGTCGAGTCGGAGGAGATCGCGTACAGCCAACTCCTGGGCCTGGGGCCGGAGTCGGAGGTACTGGAGCCGGTCGCGCTGCGGGAGCGGTTCGCGGCGGCGGCCGCGGCGCTGCACGGGCTGTACGGCTGAGCGCGGCGCCGTCCGGCGTCCGCGTGCGCCGTGCCCCACCAGGGCCGATGCTTGATCCGTGATGGACGAGACGGAGTTCTGGGAGATCGTCGACAGCACGCGCACGGCCGCCGAGGGTGACCCGGAGGACCAGGCCGAGCTGCTCGTCGAGCGGCTGGTGCGGCTCGACCCCGACGCGGTGCTGGACTTCGCCCGGCACTTCGAGGCCCGTTTCCACCGTGCCTACCGCTGGGAGCTCTGGGGCGCCGCCGCGCTGCTGCTGGGCGGCGCGGACGAGGGCGCCTTCGATTTCTTCCGGTGCTGGCTGATCGGCCAGGGCCGGGAGGTCTTCGAGGGCGCCCTGCACGAGCCGGACGCGCTGGCCGATCTCCTCGACGACTTCGACGAGGAGATCGACGGGGACGGCGAGGAGCTGGGTTACGCCGCCGACGAGGCGTACGAGCAGCTCACCGGCGTGGTGGCGCCGGACCTCGGGCTGCCGCCCCAGCCGGCCGAGCCCGGGGGCGTCCCGGTGGGCTTCGACGACGAGTCCCTGGCGAAGCGGTTCCCCGGGCTCTGGGCACGGTTCGGGACCGGCTGAGGGGCCCGGCGGCCAGGGTTGTGTTTCCAGGGCCTAGAAGTGGGTGCCGCCGTCGATGCGGATCTCCGTACCCGTGATGAACGCGCCGTCCCGGGAGCCGAGCATCGCGACGACACCGGCCACGGTGTCCGGGCTGGCGAAGCCGGTGCCGAGCGCCGGGGAGAGCTTCATGAAGAGCGACATGTCGGCGTCGGCGGGCAGGCCCGGGCCGTGGCCGCTGGTCATGTCGGAGGAGATCGAGCCGGGCGCGACGGCGACGAACCGCACCCCCTGCTTGCTGTACTCGCTGGCCAGCGCGTGCGTCATCGACTGGATGCCGCCCTTGCTCGCCGCGTACGCGGACATGTACGGGTGGGCGAAGGCCGCGGAGGTGGAGGAGAAGTTCACCACGGCCGGCTCGTTGCCCTCGATCAGCGCCGGTATCGCCTCGCGGATCATCAGGAAGGTGCCCGTGAGGTTGACCGCGATGATCTTGTTGAAGAACTCCAGCGTGGTCTTGTGGGTGTGCTCGGAGCGCAGGATCCCGGCGGCGTTGACCAGGACGTCGAGCCCGCCGAGGGTCTCCACGGCGGAGGCGACACCGGTCCGTACCGCGGCCTCGTCCGCGATGTCCAGGGCCAGGGTGGTGAGGCGGTCCGCGGTGCCGTTCGCCTCGGCGGTCGCCCGGGTCTCCGCCAGGCCGGCCTCGTTGACGTCGGCGGCGACGACCCGGCCGCCCTCGGCGAGGACGCGGTGGACGGTGGCCCGGCCGATGCCGGAGCCGCCTCCGGTGATGAGGACGCGGCGGCCTTCGTAGCGGTTCATGTCTGTCCCTCCGATCCCGGTGACTGGTGTCCCGGAGCGTGTCGACGGCGCCCCCCTGGGCGTCCCGATCGCTGTCCACCGTACGCCTAAATGGCACGTTTTGCCATCACGGCATCGCGCGCATGCCCCTGGCCCCCGGGGGTAATGTCCTGGGAATGAGCACCGAGCCGCCGCAGCCGTCCCTCACCGAGCGCCGCAAGGCCGCGACCCAGCTGGAGATCGCCCGTGCCGCGGCCGCGCTCTTCGCCGAGCGGGGCCCCGACGGCACCACGGCGGAGGACATCGCACAGCGGGCGGGCGTGGCGCTGCGCACCTTCTACCGGTACTTCCGCTCCAAGCAGGACGCGGTGGGCCCGCTGCTCTCCGGGGGCGCCGAGCGCTGGCGCTCGCTGCTGGCGGCGGCCGAGCCGGGGGACGCGTTCGCCGAGGTGCTGGAGCGGGCGGTCACCGAGGCGTTCCGGATGCCGGACGGGGACGCCGACGAGCAGTTGGGCTGGACGCTCGGGCTGCTGCGGGCGGCCGAGCGGGACCCGGCGCTGCGCGCGGTCTGGTACCGGGTCAATCAGGATTCGGAGGAGCGGCTGCTGCCGGTGCTGGCCCGGCTGGCCGGCGAGGAGGCGGACCCGCTGGAGGTCCGGCTGGCCGCGGCCGCCGCCACGGACGCGGTACGGGTCGCGCTGGAGTCCTGGGCGGCGACGACGGACGCGCCGACGGACGGGCCCGGCTCACCGGCCGAGCTGGCCGTCCGCTGTCTGCACGAACTCATGGGCGGTATGCGGCTGTTCAAGGGCTGAGCGCCTGTCGGGTGGCCTCCGGCCGGGCGGACACGGCGCGGCGCTCATGCTCCGGCCGGGGCCGCCCCGGCCGGTCACGGGGCGAGCGAACGGCCCATCAGGATGTCGTCGACGTACCGCCCGTCCAGGAAGAACTCGCCGGGCAGCACGCCCTCGACGGTGAACCCCTCGGACGCGTACAGGGCGCGGGCGGGCGTGTTGTGCCCGAGGACCCGCAGGGTGATCCGGTTGGCCCCGTCGTCCCGCGCCGTCGCGCAGGCGGCGCGCAGCAGGGCGCGGGCGACGCCCCGGCCGCGCGCCCGGTCGGCGACGGCGAGGCCCTGTATCTGCCGGACGTGGGCGTTGCAGGCCAGGGGGGTCGGCGGGACCAGCCTGATGTATCCGGCCGGGCGCGGGTCGTCCGCGACCTCGGCCACCAGGAAGTCACCGGGTACGTGGCGCTCGTCGAAGAAGGGCGCGTAGGGCGGCTGGGGGCGGGGCATGACGGCGTGCAGGGTGGACCAGGTGGCGCGGTCGAGCTCGCCGAGCGCGGCCTCGTCGGCGAGGACGGCGGGGCGGACGCGGCAGGCCGGGTGCGGATGGATCTCGGACATGCCCGCCACTGTGTCAGAACCGGTCCGGGCGGTCAGTCCCTTTCTTCGCGCGGTACGCCGGTGACACGCGGCGCGGCGCTCACCAACGGTGGGCCCGGCAGGGCCGTTGAGGCAGGATGGGACCCATGGTTCACTCCCGTATCGCTGTCACCGGAGCGTCCGGACTCGTCGGAGCGGCGCTGGTGCGTTCGCTGCGGGCCGACGGGCTGGAGGTGGTCCGTCTCGTCCGCCGCCCGGCCCGGTCGGGGGACGAGGCGGAGTGGGATCCCCGGCGCGGCTACGTCGACGCGGCGGGCCTGGTCGGCTGCGACGCCGTCGTCCACCTGGCCGGGGCCGGGGTCGGCGACCACCGCTGGTCGGAGGCGTACAAGCGGGAGATCCGGGACAGCCGGGTGCTGGGCACGGCCGCGATCGCCGAGGCCGTCGCCTCCCTGGACCCGGCTCCGAAGGTGCTGGTGTCCGGTTCGGCGATCGGCTACTACGGCGACACCGGGGACCGTGCCGTCGACGAGAGCGCCCCGGCCGGGAAGGGCTTCCTGCCGTCCGTCTGCGTGGAGTGGGAGGCCGCCACGGCCGCCGCCCAGGCGGCGGGCGTGCGGACGGTGCACGCCCGCACCGGACTGGTCGTCGCCCGCGAGGGCGGGGCCTGGGGCCGGCTCTTCCCGCTGTTCCGGGCGGGGCTCGGCGGCCGGCTGGGCGACGGGCGGCAGTACTGGAGCTTCATCGCGCTGCACGACGAGGTCGCGGCGCTGCGCCACCTCCTGGAGACGGAGTCGCTGTCCGGCCCGGTGAACCTGACCGCGCCCTCCCCGGTCACCAACCGCGAGGTGACGGCCGCGATGGGGCGGGTGCTGCACCGACCCACGCTCCTCACCGCCCCGGCCCCGGCCCTGCGGATCGCCCTCGGGGAGTTCGCCCAGGACGTGCTGGGCAGTCAGCGGGTGGTGCCGCACCGGCTGCTGGAGTCGGGCTTCGCCTTCGCCTTCCCGGGCATCGACGGAGCGATCCGCGCCGCCCTGCGCTGAGCGCCCCGGCGGATGCGCCGCCCCCGCCACCGAATCGGACAGACATGCGACCCCGTGCAACGGTGCCCCGGGTGCGCGCGACTGCGTCCGCACCCGCCGCGCTCCTAACCTCCCGGTAGTGCCGTCGGCCGCCCGGCCTCCGGGCGGTGGTCCGAAGGCACGGCCCGGCGAACCCGGTCGTTCCGGGAGGCCCGTCGGGGCCGCGGTCCCCCACGGCCGCGCCGACTCGGGGAGGGGCACATGCTCAGCACGGCACACCACGCGGACGTCGTCATCATCGGGGCCGGGATCGCCGGCCTGTCCGCCGCCCATCGATTGACCAGCGCGGGGCTGAGCGTCAGCGTCCTGGAGGCCGCCCCCCGGATCGGCGGACGGATGAGCACCGCCGAGGTGGACGGCTTCCGGCTCGACCACATCGGCCCACTCCTCACCACCACCTGCCCGCAGCTGCGCGTGACGCCCGGCCTCGAAGGGCTGGTGCTGCGCACCTTCGCTCCGGGGGTGCTGGTGCACAGCGAGGGCCGCCAGTACCGCACCGGCGACGTACGGGGCGCTCGGGGCGCACTCAAGGCGGCACGCGCCCTCGCGAGCGCCCCCCGTCCGCCGATGGGCGGGCCGATCGACCAGGCCCGGGTGGCCGCCGCGCTGAGCCGGCTCGCCGCCACCCCGGCGGCCCGCATCCTGGCCCGCCCCGAGCAGACGGCGCTGGCCGCCCTGTCCCACCGCGGGCTGCCCGCCCGTACCGTCAACGGCTTCCTGCGCCCGCTGCTCGCCACGCTGCTCGCCGACCCCGGGCTCACCACCTCCAGCCGGTGCGCCGACCTCGTCCTGCGCGACTACGCGCGCGGCAGGCTCTGCGTCCCCGAGGGCGGTTCGGCGACGCTGCCCGAGCTCCTCGCGGCCGCGCTGCCGCCGGGCACCGTGCGTACCGGGGTGCATGTCACGGCCGCCGACATCACCTCGGTCCGCACCGAGGAGCACGGCGAGCTGGGGTGCCGTTCCCTGCTGGTCGCGACCGGCGCCGGGGCCGCCGCCGAGCTGCTGCCCGGTCTCCGGGTGCCGTCCTTCCACCCCGTGACGGTCCTTCACCACACCGCGCCCGCTCCCCCGCCGACCGGCACCGCCCTGCTGCTGGACGCCGACGGCTCCGGCCCGGTGGCGCACACCGCGGTGATGAGCGCCGTCGACCCCACGCGCGCCCCGCACGGCCGCACGCTGATCAGTTCCACGGTGCTCGGCACCCCGCCGCCCGGCCTGGAGCGCGCGGTCCGCACCCATCTGGCCGCGCTGTACGGGGTCCGCACCGACGACTGGGAGCTGCTGGCCGTCCACCACGACCCGGAGGCGGTCCCCGCGATGCCCGCCCCGCACGACCTGCGCCGCCCGGTGCGGCTGCTGGCCGGTCTCTATGTGTGCGGCGACCACCGGGACACCAGCACCGTCCGGGGCGCGCTGTACTCGGGGCGCCGCGCCGCCGACGCCGTCCTCGCCGACCTGGGCGTACGGCCGGCCGGCCACACGCCGCTGCCCGAGGCGGCCTGACGGAGGGGAACACCAAGCTCGCGGCTCCGGGCCGGTGAGGTCTGTGGACCCGGCCCGGAGCCGCGCTCGAACAGCCAGGGGGCGCACCGGCGTGCGCCCCCTGTGCCGTGCTCAGCCCAGCGCGGCGACCCGGTCGCGGTAGCCGCGTACGGCGGCGGCGTCCCGGTAGGGCTCCAGCCGCCGCTCGAAGTCGTGCAGGTACTCCGTGGCCCGCACCGACCGCATCTCCGCGGCCTGCTGGGCGGCCTCCACGCCGAGCGCGCACGCCTGGTCGAGCTCGCCGAGCCCGAGGCGGGCGGAGGCCAGCACCACCTGGCAGAACAGTCGGCTGCGGGCGTACGCCGGGGAGCGCAGCTGGAGCGAGCGCTCCGCGTACTGCGCCGCGGCCCGGTACTGCTGGAGGTCGCGGTGGCAGTGGCCGAACTCGTCGGCGAGCTGGGCCTCGTCGAAGTGGCGCGCCCAGTGCGGCACCTCGTCCCCGGGCCGGGCGATGTCCAGCGCCCGCTCGGCCCGCGCCAGCGAGGTGGTGCAGGCCCGGGACTCGCCGAGCACCCCGTGGCCGCGCGCCTCGACGGCGTGCAGCAGGGCCTGGACGACGGGGGGCGCGGAGGAGCCGATGCCCTGCTGCGCGACCCGGGCCAGTTGCACGGCCTCCCGGCCGTGGCCCAGGTAGACCGCCTGCCGGCTCATCGTCGTCAGCACATAGCTGCCGTAGGCGCGGTCACCGGCGGCCTGGGCGAGCCGCAGCGCCTGGACGAAGTACCGCTGGGCCAGGCCGTGGGCCGCGATGTCGTACGAGGTCCAGCCGGCCAGCCGGGTCAGGTCGGCGGCGGCCGCGAAGAGTCTGCGCCCGGTCGCCTCGCCGTAGGTGCCCCGGAGCATCGGTTCCGCCTCGTGCTCCAGGTAGCGGACGAGCGCCTGGCGGGCGTGGCCGCCGCCGTAGGCGTGGTCGAGGGTGCGGAAGAGTTCGCCGACCGAGCGCAGGGCGGCCACGTCGCCGCCGCTGACCCGCTGGCCGGAGTCCCGCCCGGAACGCCGCTGGCGGGGCAGGCCGAACGCCTCGGACAGCCCGGGAACGGGGCCCTGCGGGGACGGGGGGCCGCCCGGCGGCCCGGACGGCACGGACGCCCCGGCCGGGCGGGCGGCCGCCGCCCCCCGGGCGCCGGGCACGCCGTACGCACCGTGCGCCCCCGGTGCCGGGCGCGCCCCGCCGGGCCGGGGGGAACCACCCGCCCCACCGTCCCCCGCCGCCCCGTGCGCCCCTCCCGCCGCGCCGTGCGCCCGGGGCGCGGGTTCTCCGCCCCGGCCCACCGACTCGTCGGCCCGGCCGATCAGCCAGTCCCGGCTGGGGACGACGAGCCCGGCCGGGGTGAAGGCGATCTTGCGCAGCTCGGCCTGGCTGCCGGAGTCCTTCCGCCACAGCCCGCTCACGATGTCGACCGCCTCCGCGGGCGTGGCCGCGAACTCCAGACCGGCGTAGACCGGGGCGCACGCGTCCAGACCGAGGTCCTGCGCGGAGAGCCGGCGCCCGAGCCGCCGGGTGAAGACCTCGGCGATCAGCGCGGGGGTGGTGCCGCGCGGCTGCTGCCCGCGGAGCCAGCGGGTCACGGAGGTCTTGTCGTAGCGGAGGTCGAGGCCGTGTTCGAGGCCGAGTTGGTCGACTCTGCGGGCCAGACCGGCGTTGGAGAAACCTGCCTCGGTGATGAGCGCGGCCAGCCGGCGGTTGGGGGTGCGCTGCGGAGGTCGTTCCGACATCAGCTGTACGGTCTCCTGCCTTCCGGGCCGGGCGGGCAGCCCTTGGGGAACGGCGCGAATTTAGCGGCCTCCGCCCCGGTCACAGCCACCTTCGCTTCACTTTCATCCGATCGTGTGAGGATTGGGGGCGGTGCTGACGGGAAGACCTGCCGGACCACCGCCCGCCGACCGGTCGTACAGTGGCCAAAGGCGTGAATCAGTGCATGGTGACGCGGCTCCGGGTACCCCGCCGCCCGCGCACTACAAGAGGAAGGCATCTGTCGTGGCTGAGCTTCGGTTCGTCCGGCTGGGATTCGGTGAGGAAGCCGTCGACTACCAGGAGGCCTGGCAGAAGCAGCGCGAGGTGCACGCGGCCAGGTTCGAGGACACCGTCCCGGACACCTGCCTGCTGGTGGAGCACCCGCCCGTCTACACGGCCGGCCGGCGTACGGCCGACAGCGAACGCCCCCTCGACGGCACCCCCGTCATCGACGTGGACCGCGGCGGCAAGATCACCTGGCACGGCCCCGGTCAGCTGGTGGGCTACCCGATCCAGAAGCTGCCCCGCCCGGTGGACGTCGTCGCGCACGTCCGCCGCCTGGAGGAGGCGCTGATCCGGACCGCCGCCGAGTTCGGCGTGGAGACCACCCGGGTCGAGGGCCGCAGCGGGGTCTGGGTGCTCGGCGACCCGGTCGAGGAGCGCCCGGCGCTCGGCGGGCTCTCCCTCGACTTCGACCCCCGGCTCCAGGACGAGGAGTTCGACGCCCGGCTGAACGGCCCCGAGTACGCCCCGTCCAACGCCGGGCAGCGCCGCGAGGACCGCAAGCTGGCGGCGATCGGCATCCGCGTCGCCAAGGGGGTGACGATGCACGGCTTCTCGTTCAACGTGAACCCGGACAACACCTGGTTCGACCGGATCGTGCCGTGCGGCATCCGGGACGCGGGCGTCACCTCGCTGGCGTACGAGCTCGGCCGCGACATCACCGTCGCCGAGGTGCTCCCGGTCGTCGAGAAGCACCTGCGGGACGTCCTGGAGAACGCCGCACCGGCACCGCGCGTCGTCGAGCGCCCGGCCGCCGAGCCGTCGGGCGCGCCGGACGCCCCGGCCGATGCCGTGGCCACGGCGTGACGGCCGGATCACTCGGCCGGGAATAGGCCCCGCCTGCCACAGGTTGGCCGGACGTAAAGCCGTGCGAACCACGGGCGTACCCTGGTGTTCGCCGAAGAATCCAAAGAAGCATCCGACGCAGTACAAGCAAAGGGGAGTGCCGGAGTGTCCGCTGTCGCACCCGACGGGCGCAAGATGCTGCGCCTGGAGGTCCGGAACAGCCAGACCCCCATCGAGCGCAAGCCCGAGTGGATCAAGACCCGGGCGAAGATGGGCCCCGAGTACAACCAGCTGCAGAAGCTCGTGAAGAGCGAGGGCCTGCACACGGTGTGCCAGGAGGCCGGCTGCCCCAACATCTTCGAATGCTGGGAGGACCGCGAGGCCACCTTCCTCATCGGGGGCGACCAGTGCACCCGGCGCTGCGACTTCTGCCAGATCGACACGGGCAAGCCGCAGGCGCTGGACCGGGACGAGCCCCGCCGGGTCGGCGAGTCCGTCGTCACGATGGACCTGAACTACGCCACCATCACCGGCGTCGCCCGCGACGACCTGGAGGACGGCGGTGCCTGGCTGTACGCGGAGACCGTGCGCCAGATCCACGCACTGACCGCCGGGCGGGAAGCCGGCCGCACCAAGGTCGAGCTGCTGATCCCCGACTTCAACGCGGTGCCCGAGCAGCTCGCCGAGGTCTTCTCCGCCCGCCCCGAGGTCCTCGCGCACAACGTGGAGACGGTGCCGCGGATCTTCAAGCGGATCCGCCCCGGCTTCCGGTACGAGCGCTCCCTGGAGGTCATCACCCGGGCCCGTGAGGCCGGTCTGGTGACCAAGTCCAACCTGATCCTCGGCATGGGCGAGACCCGCGAAGAGGTCAGCGAGGCGCTCCAGGACCTGTACGACGCGGGCTGCGAGCTGATCACGATCACGCAGTACCTGCGCCCCTCGGTGCGCCACCACCCGGTGGAGCGCTGGGTGAAGCCGCAGGAGTTCGTGGAGCTGAAGGAGGAGGCCGACGAGATCGGCTACTCCGGTGTGATGTCCGGGCCGCTGGTCCGTTCCTCGTACCGCGCGGGCCGTCTCTTCCAGCAGGCGATGGACCGTCGCGGCGCCGCCGCCGCGGTGCCCGCCGTGTGAGACCCGGCACAGCGAACCACTGACCGGTCATGACCGACGCGAAGCGGTCCGTACGCTCCCCCGCAGGTCGGGGGCGGGTACGGGCCGCTTCGGCGTGCGCGCCCGCCGGATCGGGGTTTTCATTGGTGTTTGACCGTCCGGTCACGCGCTGGTAACACCGAGCAGTGACGCTGGGTGCACACGCCGCGCGGTACGGGCCCGGACCGTCCGGGCCGCCGGGTCCGCGCGAGCCACCCGCCCGCCCCTTCGCGCACATCCGCTCCGAGGAGATCTCCACGATGCAGGCCGTGCCGGTACGTGCCGCCGCCCTCCCGTCCGTCACTGCGGCCCTCCGCGCCGTCGAGTCGCTCGTCCTGGCCGGCGGCCAGCGCACGGCCCGCCGCAACGCCTGGTCGGCCGTCCAGGAGGACCGGCGCCGGGCCAAGGACCGGGTCGAGGCCGAGTCCGTGCTGTCCGTACTGGAGGCCGCGGCCGACCGCCGTTCCTGAGCCACGTAAACTTCTTTACATGGCGAGGAAGGCAAAGACTGAAGGCGCGGACAGCGCCGAGAACGCGGGGCGGCTCAAGCAGATCGCCCTGACCTACAAGATGGCCAGGCGGACCGACCCGAAGATCGGTCTTGTCGTCGCGGGCGTGGGAATCGTCACCTTCGGCGTCCTCCTCGGGATCGGTTTCGCGATCGATCATCCGGTCTACCTGGGCATCCTGGGCTTCGTACTGGCCCTCCTCGCGATGGCGATCGTCTTCGGACGGCGTGCCGAGCGTGCGGCCTTCGGACAGATGGAGGGGCAGCCGGGCGCCGCCGCGGCGGTGCTGGACCGGGTGGGCCGGGGCTGGACGACGACCCCCGCGGTCGCGATGAACCGCAGCCAGGACGTGGTGCACCGCTCCGTGAGCAAGGCCGGCATCGTGCTGGTCGCCGAGGGCAACCCGAACCGGGTGAAGCCGCTGCTCGCGTCCGAGAAGAAGAAGATGGCGCGCATCCTGGTCGACGTACCGGTGCACGACATCATCGTCGGCAACGGCGAGGGCCAGGTCCCCCTCAAGAAGCTGCGCACCAAGATGCTGAAGCTGCCGCGCGTCCTCACCGGCCCGCAGGTGACGGCCGCCAACGACCGGCTGCGCGCGATGGGCGACCTGATGAGCAACATGCCGCTCCCGAAGGGGCCCATGCCGAAGGGGATGCGGATGCCGAAGGGCGGAAAGACCCGCTGAGACGCGTACGCGCCTGGGAGACACGAAGAGGCGGGGGGGGGGGGGGGGGGGGCGGGCCGCGCCCCCCCCCCCCCCCCGCGACGGGAGGAGCGCGCGGGCCCCGGCCCCGGCCGGCGCCGACCCACACCCCCCCGACACCCCCCCC